>NZ_POUC01000135.1 GCF_002891435.1 Streptomyces cahuitamycinicus | reverse complement strand
GCGTGGACCCGGTGCGGGTGCGGCTGCCCGTCGCGGGGACCTGGGGGACGGTGCGCGAGCACCTGGTGGAGCGGCTGTCCGGGGCGGGTGCCGGGGTCGTCGACGGCATGTTCGACGCGGGCCGCATCGTCGGGGCGGACGGGCGGGCCGTCGCGGCGGACGCCCCCTTCGTGCCCGGGCTGTTCGTGTGGTTCCACCGGGACCTGCCCGACGAGGTGCCGGTGCCCTTCGCGCTGGAGGTGGTGCACCGGGACGAGCACATCGTCGTCGCCGACAAACCACACTTCCTCGCCACCACCCCGCGCGGCAGCCATGTCGCCGAGACCGCGCTGGCCCGGCTCCGCCGCGAACTGGACCTCCCGGAGCTCACCGCCGCGCACCGCCTGGACCGGCTCACCGCGGGCCTCGTGCTGTTCACCGTGCGCCCCGGGGAGCGCGGCGCGTACCAGACGTTGTTCCGCGACCGCCGGGTCCACAAGGAGTACGAGGCGGTGGCCCCGTACGATCCCGTTCTTCCCCTGCCTCGAACCGTGCGCAACCGGATCGTCAAGGAGCGGGGAGTGCTCACCGCCCGGGAGGTGCCGGGCGAGACGAACGCCGTGAGCCATGTCGAGCTCGTCGAACACCGCGACCGGCCCGGGGAGCCCGGCGAACTCGCCCGGTACCGGCTCACGCCCACCACCGGGCAGACGCACCAGCTGCGCGTCCACATGGCCGCCCTGGGCCTGCCGATCCTCGGCGACCCGCTCTACCCGGAGGTGACCGCCCCCGTGCCGGCCGGTGACTTCCGGCGCCCGCTCCAACTGCTGGCGCGGTCGCTGGACTTCACCGACCCGGTCACGGGCGAGGAGCACCGGTTCCGCAGCGGTCGGGTGCTCGCGGCCTGGGCGTCCTGTGCCCGGTGGGCCGCCGGGACGTATGACGGCCCGTCAGACGGTCAGTAGCCGCGCCACCAGCTCAGGAACCGCTGCCAGGCGCCCTTGCGGCGGGGCGGTACCGCGACGGCGGGCTGCGGCGGCCCCGACACCGGCTGGGGCTGCACCTGAACCGGCTGCGGCTGCGCTGCGGCAGGCTGGGGCTGCGCCGCGGCCGGTGCGGCCTGCGGCTGCGCGATGCCGATCTGCCAGTCCGAGCGCTGCGCGGCGACCGGCTTGTGGTTCGGCACCTCCTGCACGTCCTGTGGCGGCTTGGGCGCGAACTGCACCGGCAGTTCCACCAGGTGCCGTGAGGCGATGGAGGCCGTCCAGCACAACTCCTCCTCGTCACAATCGAGTTCGACGTCGGGCAGTCGCATCAGCAGTGCGTCGACGCCCACGTCGGCGATGGAGCGGCCGATGTCCTGCCCGGGGCACTCGTGCGGTCCGCCGCCGAAGGCGAGGTGGGAGCGATTCCCCTGCATGCTGGCCTGCAGGTCCGGCCGCACCCGGGGATCGACGTTGGCCGGGAGCGGCGCGAAGAGCAGTCCGTCGCCCCGGCGGATGCGCTGCCCGCCCAGCTCTGTCTCCTGTTTGGCGAAGTAGGCGAAGACGGTGCTGAACGGCGGCTCGTTCCACAGGGACTGCTCCACCGCCTCCGGCACCGTCATCTGGCCGCCGTTGAGCTGGGCGCGGAAGCGCGGGTCGATCAGCACCGTGAGCAGCACGTTGGAGAGCAGGTTGGTGGTGGCCTCATAGGCGGCGAAGAGCACCAGGCGCAGGTGCTCCCTGACCTCGTCGTCGCTGAGCCGGGCCGGGTGGGTGATCAGATAGCTGGCGAGGTCCTCCTCCGGCCGGGCGCGGCGGGTGGCGGTGAGCCGGCTCAGGGCGTCCATGACGTAGGAGTGGCTGGCGATGGCGGTCTCGGTGCCCTTGAGGGCGTCGCGGGCGGCCTCGACGAGCCGATCGCTGTACTCGTCGGGCATGCCGAGGATCTCGCACATGACCGCCATCGGCAGGTGCTCGGTGAACTGGCCGACGAGGTCCGCCTCGCCCGCCTCGCAGAACCGGTTGACGATCGCCTGCGTACTGCGGTTGATGTAGCGGCGCAGGCTGCGGAAGTCGATGGTGGAGATCGCGCCCATGACCGCGCCGCGCAGCCGCTTGTGCTCGTCGCCCTCGGCGTGCGAGGCGATCGGCTGCCAGGCGATGTGCGGCATCAGCGGATGGTCGGGCTTGACGAGGCCCTCCCTGAGCGGGTTCCAGATACGGCTGTCCCGGCAGAACTGCGAGGGCGAGCGCACCATGTGCAGGTTCTCGGCGTGGCCGAGGACGATCCACATCGGCACGTCGTCGTGGAGCAGCACGGGTGCCACGGGACCGTGCTGGTCCCGCAGTTGCTCGTACAGCGCTCCCAGGTCCTCCGCCTCGTGCAGCCGGTGCAGCCCTCCTGGCCCGAGGCCGTGCGCGGGGCAGCCGGGGGGCGGGCCGGGACGGAGTTCGTCCGTACCGGTCGGTGCGTGGGATTCAGGCGTCACAGTGGTCGCTCCGAAGCTTTCCAGGTGTCGTCGGGGGGATGTCGGGGGGATGGGGTGACGGACACGGATCAGGTCCGCGAGCCCGTCATGGCGAGCGAGTGCAGGAAGCGCATGAGGGTCATCAGGACGTCACGGCTGGAGGCCCGCCGCCGCGCGTCGCACTCGATGATCGGGATGTCCTGGGTGAGATCGAGAGCCGTGCGCAGCTCCTCGACGTCGTAACGAGGGGCGTCGGGGAAGGAGTTGATGGCGACCACGAACGGCACGCCGCGCTCCTCCAGCCGCCCCATGACGTCGAAGCTGACCTCAAGCCGCCGGGTGTCGACCAGCACGACCGCGCCGAGCGCGCCCTCGAACAGGCCGTTCCACAGGAACCAGAAGCGCTGCTGGCCGGGCGTGCCGAAGAGGTACAGCACCAGCTGGTCGGTGATGCTGATCCGGCCGAAGTCCATGGCGACGGTGGTGGCCGTCTTGGACGCGGAGCCGAAGTTGTCGTCGACACCGATGCCGGCCTGCGTCATGGTCTCCTCGGTGGTCAGCGGTGTGATCTCGCTGACCGATCCGACCATGGTCGTCTTGCCGACACCGAAGCCGCCCACGATCACGATCTTGGCCGCGGCCTGTGCCGTGTGGGGCAGCTGGTCCTCGGATCGTGGGCCCGGGATGGTGTCAGAGCCGTTGAAGTCCATTCATCACCGCTTCGAGGAGGGAACGGTCGGAGCGCGCCTTGCGGACGATCGGGGCACGCGCCTGCACCAGTTCCGCCGTCAGCAACTCGGTGAGCAGCACGCCCATCGCGCTGAACGGCAGGTGGAGGTAGGCCGACAGCTCGGCCACGGACAGGGGGGCGGCGCAGAGTCGGAGCAGCGCCGCCTGCTCGGGAGAGGCTGAGGGCGGCGGGTCCGTGGCACGCGCCACGATTAACGTCACCAGGTCGAGTTCGGCCCGTTCACCGTCCGGGCCTGCCACCACGTACATCCGCTCCGGATTCCCGGGCTTGTCCTCGCCCTCCTGGGGCTTGGCCGGCTCCGCGGTGAGGTCACGCTTCTGGCGTTGGGGAGGCGTCATACGATCTGCCCGTTCCGCCGGGGCGGACTGGTGAGATGGCCGCCGATCCGGACGACCAGGTCGCGCATCATCGCGCTCATCCGGCCGGGTTCGCACCGCACGTCGGAGAGGACAGCCAGGAAGGCGTTGGCTCCGGCGCTCATCAGGTAGAAGTAGCCGCGGTCGATCTCGATCATGACGAGCTTCATCTCGCCGTCGCCGACGGTGAGTTCTTGGCAGACGCTGCCCGCGAGGGACTGCAGTCCGGCGCAGGCCGCGGCGACCCGGTCGGCCGCGTCGGGCTCCCCGCCGTAGCGGGCGATGCGCAGACCGTCGGCCGACAGCACCACGATCATCTCGATGCCCGGCACGCCGTCGGCGAGCTGCTTGAGCATCCAGTCGAAGTTGCCCCGTTGCTGGATCACTTGAGGTCCCCCTCGTCGTCGGCCTCGGTGGGAGCCGGGTCGTTGAGCAGATGCAGGTACTTGGTCGGGTTCCGAATGAAGTCGGTCGGGTGGGTGCCGGGCTCGATGCCCTGCTTGAGCCCCTCCCAGAAGGCCTCCAGGCCCTTGCCGGGGGCGTCGGGCGCCGACATGTCGCGCAGGGGCTTGATCTCGGGCTCCTGCGTCGCCGCCCAGGGGTTGTACTCGCCGCGCTCGGCGGCCTCCCGGTCGGCCTTCTCGTTGGCGGCCTGCTGGGCGAGTCGCTCGGCGAGCGGCATCTTCACCCGGCTGCGGCGCTGCGGAAGACCGTTCGCGGTCCATTCGGTGACCTCGGGGGCGTCGTCGTCCTCCAGGGAGACCGTGGCCGGGATCTTCGGGCTGGTGGGACGGCGCCTCTTGGGCGCGCGCTTCGGGCCCTCGGGGATGCCGACCGTCATGGGGATGCCGGTGGCGCCGATGCCGTGGGCGAGTCCGACACCGGGCTCGTGGGTGATCATCTCGCTCGGAACGATGAGGATGGCCCGGACGCCGCCGTACGCTGAGGCGCGCAGCGAGACCTGCATGTTGTACGCCGTGCACAGGCGGCCGACGACGGCCAGGCCGAGGCGCGGGTGCTCGCCGATGTCCTGGAGGTCGACGCCCGCCTTGGCGGCCTCAAGCATGCCCTCGATGCGGGCGCGTGCCTCCTCGTTGAGGTTGACACCGCCGTCCTCGATCTCGATGCAGACGCCGGTCTGCACCTCGGTGGCGGTGACGTGCACCTTGGTCTGCGGCGGTGAGTAGCGCGTGGCGTTGTCGAGGAGTTCGGCGGCGGCGTGGATGACCGGCTCGACGTAGATGCCCTTGACGCTGACCTTGGCGATCGAGGACAGCTGGATGCGCCGGTACTCCAGGATGCGGGACATGGCGCCGCGCAGGGTGCTGTAGAGGGACACCGGCTCGGGCCACTGCCGTCCGGGGCGGCCGCCGCCGAGGACGGAGACGGAGTCGGCCAGGCGACCGATCAGGGCGTTGCCGTGGTCGATGCGCAGCAGGTCGTCGAAGACCTCCGGGTTGCGGCCGTGGTCCTCCTCCATCTCCCGGAGTTCCTCGGCCTGCTGGTGGATGATCGCCTGGACGCGGCGGGCGACACTGACGAAGGAGCGCGCGGCGGCGTCACGCATGGTCACTTCGCGGTCGACGATCTTCAGGACCGTCAGCAGCGTCTCGGCCTGCGAGTCGGGGAGGTTGCGGAAGACGGGGTCGACGAGGCCGAGCTTGCGAATCACCTCCCTGGGGGATACTCCGGTCCGCAGCAGATCGAGCGCGGCGGGCACGATCTCCCTGGAAAAGCGGACCAGTTCGTTCTCGTGGGCGGCAATCCGCTGTTCCAGATGCGCGGTGTGCCGGGCGTGCTCCGCACGCTGTTCGCGCAGCGCACGGCCGCGGCGCACCGCCTCGGCCGCCGTCGCGAGTACCAGTGCCGTGGCGATGCCGCCGCACCATCCGACGGCGCCCCGGGCCGGCTCCGTCACCAGGGCGACGGCGGCTCCGGTCGCCGCGGCCATGACTATGGCCGGCAGCAACAGCACGCGCGCGTAGGGAAGTTCACGGCGACCGGGAGGGGATTGAACACTCACCATGTGGGCCTTCTGACAGGAGTCGACTGAGGTTCGGAAGGACTTGCAGGGGGGTATGTCATGAAGCTGTCGGGATCTTCCACACATTGGGGAACAAGCGCACGAATTCATCTCAAGCCGGTGCGCTGCGGGCGAGCTTAGTCCGACCGGATCATCGCCGTGTCATATTCAGCAACTGCCGGAAACCGGACGCGAAGGGATAGTACGCTCGGTCGTTTGCACGGTGCGACATCGTTCGAATACTGTGCGTAGCGGCGAACGGGCATACGAAAGTCCCTCACCGTCTCGGGTGAGGGACCTTCAGGACAACGTACCTTCAGGGGCGCGGGGAACTGCGCGAGCAACCACGAACCACCGGCACCCGCGCGGCAAGCTCACCCCACCGACGAGTAGGCGACAACACCCCGCAGCAACAGATCAACGGCCTTACGGGCGTTCTTCACCACGGACGACCCCTGCGGCGCGGCCGCCGAGATCTGCCCCAGCACGTCGATGACCTGCTTGCACCACCGCACGAAGTCCCCCGCCGGCATCTCCGCCTCGCGCAGCACCTCGTCGAGCCCCTTCCCGGAGGCCCACTCGTACGCGGCCCAGGCGAAGCCGAGGTCGGGCTCCCGCTGCCCGACCCCCTCGGTCTGCGTGATCCGGAAATCCTCCTCCAGCGCGTCCAGCCGCCCCCAGATCCGCACCGTCTCGCCCAGCGCGGCCTTGGCCTTGCCGGACGGCACCTTCGGGGCCATCGCATCGTCGGCGACACGCGACTCGTACACCAACGCCGAGACGCAAGCGGCCAGTTCGGCGGGGCCGAGTCCCTCCCAGACACCCTCGCGCAGACACTCGCTGGCGAGCAGGTCCAGCTCGCCGTAGAGCCGCGCGAGCCGCTTGCCGTGCTCGGTGACCTCGTCGGCGCGCAGATAGTCCAGCTCGGTCAGCAGCGCCACGATGCGGTCGAACGTCCGGGCGATCGTGTTCGTACGGCCCTCGATCCGCCGCTCCAGCTGCGATGTGTCGCGCATCAGCCGGTGGTATCGCTCGGCCCAACGGGCGTGGTCCTCACGGTCGTTGCAGCCATGGCAGGGATGCGCGCGCAGCGCGGTCCGCAGCCGGGCGATCTCGCGGTCGTCAGCCGCCTGGGAGCGCTGCTTGCGGTGCCGCTCGGCGGGGATGTGCCCGGCCTTGGTGCGCAGCGCCGACGCGAGGTCCCGGCGGGACTGCGGGGAGCGGGGGTTGAAGGACTTGGGGATTCGCATCCGCTCCAACGGCGCCACCGGCACCGGGAAGTCCATGGACGCCAGCCGCTTCACCTGCCGCTCCGCGGTCAGCACCAGCGGGCGCGGCCCGTCGTGGTGCTCGAAGCCGCGGTGGCCGTTCGAACGGCCCGCCGACAGCCCCGGGTCCAGCACCAGCGCCAGGCCCGCGTACTTGCCTGTGGGCACGTGGATGACGTCACCGGGCTTCAGCTTCTCCAGCGCGACGGCGGCCTCCGCGCGCCGCTGGGCCACGCCCTGCCGGGCGATCTCGTTCTCCCGGTCCTTCAGCTCGCGGCGCAGCCGCGCGTACTCCTCGAAGTCGCCGAGGTGGCAGGTCATGGAGGCCTTGTAGCCCTCCAGGCCCTCCTCGTTGCGCTGCACCTGCCGGGAGATGCCGACGACCGACTTGTCCGCCTGGAACTGCGCGAACGACGTCTCCAGCAGCTCGCGCGAGCGGTGCCGCCCGAACTGCTCGACCAGGTTGACCGCCATGTTGTACGACGGCTTGAAGCTGGAGCGCAGCGGATACGTGCGCGTGCCGGCCAGGCCCGCGAGGTGCTCGGGGCTGATGCCGCGCTGCCAGAGCACCACCGCATGGCCCTCGACGTCGATGCCGCGCCGCCCGGCCCGGCCCGTCAGCTGGGTGAACTCGCCCGGGGTGATGTCCGCGTGCTGCTCGCCGTTCCACTTGACGAGCTTCTCCAGCACCACCGAGCGGGCCGGCATGTTGATGCCTAGGGCGAGGGTCTCGGTGGCGAACACGGCCTTGACCAGGCCGCGCACGAACAGCTCCTCGACGACCTCCTTGAAGGTCGGCAGCATGCCCGCGTGGTGGGCCGCGATGCCGCGCTCCAGGCCCTCCAGCCACTCGTAGTAACCGAGGACGTGCAGGTCCTCGCGCGGGATGGAGGCCGTGCGCTCCTCGACCAGGGTGCGGACCCGGTCGCGCGCCTCCTCGTCGTTGAGCCTGAGCCCCGCGTGCAGGCACTGCTGGACGGCGGCCTCGCAGGCGGCGCGGCTGAAGATGAAGGTGATGGCGGGCAGCAGCCCCTCGGCGTCGAGCCGCTCGATGACCTCGGGCCGGCTCGGCGTCCAGATCCGGGAGCGCTGGCGGCGCTCGCGCTCACGGTCGGCCTCGCGCATGGACCGGCCGCGCCGGCGGTCCTGGTACGAAGGCCGGCTCGCCTCCATGCGCGCCATGCGCGTGAGGTCGGGGTTGACGGCCTTCCGGTGGCCCTCGCCCTCCTCGAAGAGGTCGTACATCCGCCGCCCGGCCAGCACGTGCTGGAACAGCGGCACGGGCCGGTGCTCGGAGACGATCACCTCGGTGTCGCCGCGGACCGTGTCGAGCCAGTCGCCGAACTCCTCGGCGTTCGACACGGTCGCCGAGAGCGAGACGAGCGTGACCGACTCGGGGAGGTGGATGATCACCTCTTCCCAGACGGCACCGCGGAAGCGGTCGGAGAGGTAGTGCACCTCGTCCATGACCACGTAACCGAGGCCCAGGAGGGTCTGGGAACCGGCGTACAGCATGTTCCGCAGCACCTCGGTGGTCATCACGACCACCGGGGCATCGGAGTTGACGCTGTTGTCGCCGGTCAGCAGGCCCACCTTGTCCGTGCCGTAGCGGCGGCACAGGTCGGCGTACTTCTGGTTCGACAGCGCCTTGATGGGTGTCGTGTAGAAGCACTTCTTGCCCTGCCCGAGGGCGAGGTGGACGGCGAACTCGCCGACGATCGTCTTGCCGGAGCCGGTGGGCGCGGCGACCAGCACGCCCTTCCCCTCCTCGAGTGCCTGGCAGGCCTCGATCTGGAAGGGGTCGAGACCGAAGTCGTACATCTCGCGGAAGCCCGCGAGCGCGGTGGCCTGCTCGGCTGCCCGCAGGCGGGCTGCCGCGTACCGCTCGGCCGGGGAGAGATCCTCTGTCATCGTGCTTTCGAGCGTACCGGGCCGCACTGACAACAGGACGATCATTATCCGGATCCGTTCCTGTGACACCCCGGATCCGCGCAGCTCAGGGGCCGACGACCCGCACGCCCCCGCGGACGCAGCGCGCGCTCAGCGGCAGCGGGCCGAGCGGCTCGCCGTCGGCGTAGCCGGTGACGCCCTCTGCGGCGATCTCGACCCGGGCCGCCCGCAGCACGGTCACCTTCGGATGGTCGACGTGCGTGCCCCGGTGCACCCTCGGGAACACCCGCAGCAGCGTAGCCCGGGTGCAGTCTCCGACGACGGTGATGTCGAACAGCCCGTCGGTCAGGTCTGCGCCGGGACAGATCCGCATGCCGCCTCCGTAGGAGGAGCCGTTGCCGACGGCCACGAGGGTCGCCTCGACCTCCCGGACCTCGCCGTCGTCGAGCCGTATCCGGTACGGGACGGGCCGGAACCCGGCGAGTTCGGCGATCACCGCCAGGTCGTACTTGAGGCGGCCGGTGGGCCACCGCATACGGTTGCCGCGGTCGGTGACCCGGGAGTCGAAGCCGGAGGCGAGGACCGTGCCGAACCAGCGGTCGCCCGCCTGCCCGAGGTCGATGTCGCGGATCCGTCCGCACTTGAGGGCGTCGGCGATCATGCGGCCCGCGGCAGCGGGCTCCCGCACGGGCAGGCCGAGGGCTCGGGCGAAGTCGTTGCCGGTGCCGACGGCGACCAGGCCGAGCGGGGTGCGGGTGCCCGCGACCGCCCGCAGCGCGAGGCCCGCCATCCCGTCGCCCCCGACGGCGATCAGGGCGCCCGTGCCGCCCTCGACGGCGGCACGCGCCCGTGCCAGGGCGTCCTCGGCGTCCTCCCCCAGGACCGTCCGGACCGAGAAGCCGGCCGCCCGCAACGCGGAAGCGGCCAGCTGCGCCGCGTGGGCGCCCCGGCCGCGGCCCGCGGTGGGGTTGACGAAGAGGGTGATCTCGCTGGTCACGCGACAGACCCTACGATCTGCCTGCAGATCTTCAGGTCACGTCGTCATAACCGTTGACCCGGTCCGAGCGCTCCGAGCTCGCCTGCTCGGGCAGCGCGGTCCGGCTGGTGGTCACAGGCTCGATCTCGCCGATGTCGTCGGGTGTGAGGTCCAGCTCGGAGGCCTCGTCGTCGTCGGGGCCCAGGGCATCGCGACGGCTGCGACGGCGGTCGTTGAGAAGGGAGAAGGCGACGGCCGCGAAGTACAGGACCCAGATCGGCCCGGCCAGCATGAGCATGGTCAGCGGGTCGGTGCTGGGGGTGGCGATGGCCGCGAAGACCGTGATGCCCATGATCATGCCGCGCCACCAGCCGAGCATGCGCTTGCCGGTGAGCGCCCCGGTGAGATTGAGCATGATCAGCAGCAGGGGCAGCTCGAACGAGAGGCCGAAGACGATGACCATCCGCATGACCAGGTCGAGCAGGTCGTCCAGCGGGAGGAGGTTGGACGTGCCCCCCGGGGTGAACTCCAGGAGCACCCTCGCCGTGGTGGGAAGCACCGTGTAGGCGAAGTAGGCGCCGGTGATGAACAGCGGGGCGCCCGTGCCGACGAAGCCGTAGGCGTACTTCCGCTCGTGCCGGTGCAGACCCGGCGCGACGAAGGCCCACAGCTGGTAGAGCCAGGCCGGCGAGGCCAGCACGACACCCGCCATCAGCGACACCTTCAGCGCCAGCGTGAAGGGGGTGATCAGACCGTTGATGGTGATCTGCGCACACGGCTTCGAGGACTGCGACCTGGCCAGTTCCTGGAAGGTCTTGTCACAGCCGACCGAGTCGAGGATCGGCTTGGTGATCAAGTTGATGATGTCGTTGTAGAAGAAGGCGGCGACGACCGTGACCGCGACGATCGCCAGCATCGCCTTGGCGAGCCGGTTGCGGAGCTCGCGAAGGTGCTCCGCGAGGGGCATGCGCCCCTCGGGATCCCTCTCCTGCTTGCGGGCAGACTTCAGCAACCCACGTTCCCATCTCGTGCGGCGGGCCGGAGGTCACCGGCCCTGCGTCAGCGCTTGGTCGTGTCCGTGGGCTCGTTGACCGGACGCGAGCTGGTCACGTCGCCGGGCGCTGCCTGGATGGTGCGGTGCGAGGACTGCTCGTCGTCGTTGTTGGGCGGGCCGGCCGGGGTGGTGGACGACTTGCCCTCGTCCTTCATCGCCTTGGCCTCGCTCTTGAGGATGCGGGCCGACTTGCCGAGCGACCGAGCCATGTCCGGAAGCTTCTTCGCGCCGAACAGCAGGATGATGACGACGAGGATGAGAATGATCTCGGGGGCTCCGAGCCTTCCGAACATAAGTCTTTACCTTCTCACCGAGGCGGCTGTGGTGGGGTGCTGTCCGACCGGTCGGACCCATGTCCGAACGATCGTGCTGGCAGCGATCGTAACGCTCGGGGGTGGACGTGGGGCAATCCCTCTACATCCCCGTGCGTACTCCCGTCCGCGACCAGTGCCTCGTTAACCGGGCCGCGACCAGCAGCGTACCTGTCCGAACCGCCGGGGTGACAGGGCGAAGTGTCCCAAAAGCAACCCATGGCCTGCGCCTGCACGGATCAGAGAGCGTCCACGGACCGGGCCGCGGTCTCCGCCGCCCGCTCCAGGTCCTCGGCGGCCCGGTTGATACGGCCCGCCGAGTCCGCGACCTGCCTGCCCAGGCGCTGCGCCTCCACGAACACCCGCACGGCGAACACCCCGAGCACGACGAGACCCACGAATCCCACGGCAACCGCGAACATCGGCCAGAACATGACGCCGAGCCTAGACCTTCCTGAACGGGCGAACGCTCCGGCCCACTAGACGGTGGAATGCAGCCGCAGGGTCCGCACACCGCCGCCGGTGAGCAGCTCCACGATCCGCTCCCCCGCGGGCTTGCGCACGGACGCGCCGCAGTCCGGGCAGGTGAAGGAGTAGAAGGTGGTGCGGCTCGTGGCTCCGATGGCCAGGCGCAGGGCGCCCGCGGCGAGCTCGAAGCACCCTCGGCAGTCGGGGCAGCCCGCCTTGAAGACGACCGGGGTCACGCTTCTCATCCCGGCGAACGCGGACTCCACCGTCATGCCCCGCACACCGGACGTCGCCGACTCGCTCAAGCCCTCGCTCCTCTTTCTGGGGTGGTTCGCCTCCGGGCGGCACGGCCGGTGTCGCGGTCCGGCCGTACCGGCCGTGGACCCCGGTGTGCGCCTGCGGCTCACCCGGGTCCGTCGCCGGGCCCGTCCGGAACCGCGTGCACCGCCTGCGGCCCGTGGGCACCGCCCTCCGCGACGCGAGCCGTCCGCTCCACCTCGATCCCGTCGTACGCCGCCAGCGCCTCACGGGCCGCCTGCCGGGCACTGTCGGCGAGCTCCGCCGGCGAGACGATCCGGCCGTCCCGGCCGAGCCGCAGGGCCAGGCGCCGGAGCGACGCCGGGTCGGGGGTCCGCAGGGTGATACGCAACCCGCCGTCCGGCAGTTCATCCGCACTGTCGTGCGGGTAGTACTCCCCGACCCAGCGGCCGCCGGGCCCGACCTCGACCACGACCTCCGGATCCTCCGCCGCGGGCTGCACCAAGGCCTCCGAGAGGTCTCGCAGCTCGATCTCGGGCGGCGCCGACGGCTCCTCGAGGATCCTGATCTCGGCCACCCGGTCGAGCCGGAAGGTGCGGCGCGCCTCGGAGCGGCGGCACCAGGCCTCGACGTACGTGTGCCCGACGCTGACCAGGCGGATCGGGTCGATCTCCCGCTCGGTGACCTCGTCGCGCGCCGGCGAGTAGTAGCGGATCCACAGCCTGCGGCGCTCCGCGATCGCCCGGTCGACGTCCGCGAAGACGCCGCCCTCGGACTCGAAGGTCACGGACAGACGCGAACTGGCGCCCGCCGCCTCACCGGCCGCGGTCTCCACCTTGGCCGTCGCCCGCAGCAGCGCCTGCCGGTCGCTCTCGCGCAGTCCGGGCAGCGTGGAGACCGCCCGGGCGGCGACGAGCAGGGCGGTGGCCTCGTCGGCGGCGAGTCTGAGCGGCTCTGCGGCCTCCGCCGCGAGGGCGGCCGGGTTGTGCCACCAGATGCGCTCGCCGTCGGTGTCGATGTCGAGCAGGTCGCCGCCGCGGAAGCTGGTGCCGCACATGGGCAGCACGTCGAGGTCGGAGACCAGCTCGTCCTCGCTGATGCCGAAGGCGCGCGCGACGTCCTCGACCCGGGCTCCGGGGCGCTCCTTCAGATACGTCACCAGCGAGAGCATCCGCCGGGTCTGGTCGATGGCGTTCACGGGCCTGACCGGTTTGCCTGCCACTGTCTTTCCGCTCCCCCTCAGCCCTTTGCCACGGCCCGCAGCCGGTCCACCACGTCGGCCCGCAGCTCGGCGGGCTCCAGGACGACCACGTCCGGCCCGAACTCCACCAGCCAGGCGTCCAGCCCATGGCCGTACGGAATCTCCAACTCGTCCCAGCCTCCGCCGAGTTCCCGGACGGAGGTGGCCTTCGCCCGAAGGGGGTACCCCGCGCCCGCGCGCAGCCGGATACGCGCCGAACGGTCGGCGATCTCCCCGGCCCAGCCGGCCACGGTCTCCCGGACGGTGACGACGTCCGGGACGGGCGCCGTGTACCGGCCGCCGCGCGAGCGGACCTTGCCGGTGATGCGGGACAGCCGGAAGACCCGCTCGGCGCCCCGGTCGCGGTCCCAGCCCGCCAGGTACCAGTGGCCCCGCCAGCACTCCAGCGCCCACGGCTCCACGTGCCGCTGCTCGGGGTGGGCGGCGGTCGCCTTGCGGTACTCGAAAGCGACCGGCCGGCGGTCCCGGCAGGCCAGCATCAGCGGCTCGAAGGCGGCCTCGTGCACGGGGATACGTGGTTCCAGCGCGCCGTGCGACCCGTATGGGTCGACGTCCTCGGGGAGTCCGGCCGCGCGCAGCTTCTGCAGGGCGCCACTGGCCGCGCCGGCGAGCCGGGCCTGCTGCCACACCTTGGCCGCGAGCCCGAGGGCGGCGGCCTCCTCGGCGTCCAGGGTGATGGGCGGGAGGCGGTTGCTGTCGCGGCGGGCCATGTAGCCGATCTCGCCGTCAAGGCTCTCGACGGTCTCGATGACAAGGCCGAGTTCGCGCAGGTCGTCCTTGTCGCGCTCGAACATCCGGTTGAAGGAATCATCGGAGCCGGTCGCGCCGTTGCCCGGCCCGAAGGCCTCGACGTAGGCCTCGATGGAGTCGCGCAGCTCACGCTTGCTGAGCGGCCGCCGGGTCCCGAGCAGACACAGCGCCAGATTCATGAGCCGCTCCGCCTTGGCAATGGCCATCGACGCGCTTCGCCTCCCTATGGTGCTTACGAGCGATGACCGTACCGCCACACGGTGGCACGGCAAAAGCCGAGGGCCCATGCCCGAACAGGCATGGGCCCCACATGATCGAGTCTGTTCGGAGCTTGCTCAGACCCCGAGCAGGTCGACCACGAAGATCAGCGTCTCGCCCGGCTTGATCAGAGGGGTCGGGCTCTGGTTGCCGTAGGCGAGGTGGGCGGGAATGGTCAGCTGGCGGCGGCCGCCGACCTTCATGCCCTGCACGCCCTGGTCCCAGCCCTTGATGACCCGGCCGCCGCCCAGCGGGAAGCGGAAGGGCGTGCCGCGGTTCCAGCTGGCGTCGAACTCCTCGCCCGTGCTGAAGGAGACACCCACGTAGTGCACGGTGACGGTCTGGCCGGCCTGCGCGACCGGGCCGTCGCCCTCCCAGATGTCCTTGATCTCGAGGTCCGCCGGGGGCTCGCCGCCCGGGAAGTCGATCTCGGGCTTGTCGATGCTCACTTCATCTCTCCTTGTTACGTGACCTGCGTCGGGGACAGTCTCACAGACCGGCCGGGTCAGACCGTGCCGAGGATGTCCACCGTGAAGACCAGTGTGTTCTTGGCCAGCTCGCTCTGGGGGCTCGCGCCGTAGCCCAGCGAGGGCGGGATCACCAGCAGCACCCGATCGCCCACGTGCTTGCCGACGAGGCCCTTGTCCCAGCCTGCCACCACGGAGCCGTTGCCGATCTGGAAGGCGGTGGCGCCGCCGTGGTCCCAGGAGGAGTCGAACTTCTTGCCGTCCTCCCACTTGACCCCGGTGTACTGGGCGATGAGCCCCTGGCCCGCCTCGACCTTCTTGCCGTCGCCCTTGACCAGCACCTGCTCCTTGAGGTCCTTGGGAGCCTTTTCGCCCTTGGGGACGGTGATGGCCGCGGCCTTCTGCGACGGCGACTTCACCTCGGGCATGCCCGCCTCGGAGGCCGCCTGCTCGCCCTTGGCCTCGGCCTTGGTGTCGACGCTCGCGGCACCGACCGGGTCGACCACCCAGATCAGCACGTCCTTGGCGGCGATCCCGGAGGAGGTGTTCAGGCTCTGGCCGATCAGATCGCCCGCCGTGCCCTGCACGAGGACCCGGCTGCCGGGCTTCTTGCCCTTCACCGCGTCGAGGACCTTCTCGGGGAGCTGCTGGCTCGGCTTGCCGATCTGCTCGATGGACTGCCGGCGGGGAGCCTTGTCACCCGTCGCTCCCGCGGCCCAGGTGCCGCCGAGCTCCTGGCCCCCGCCCCACTTCTCGACGGTCCAGTCCAGGCGGACGAAGTCCGAGCCCTTGATCGGGGTCCCGCTGCCCGTCGAAACCGTCTTGACCACGGTCTTGTCGGACGGCTTGCCGTCCTTGGGCACGGAGATCTCGGGCTTCGCCCCGACCTTCCCCTTGATCTCGGCGACGCCTCCCGCCGTGTCGCCGTTGTTCCCGTCGTCCGATCCGCACGCGGCGGTGAACAACAGGGCGGGAACGGCCAGCAACGCGGCCACGCGTCGTTTCGTGTTGTAGTTCATCAGTCCAACTGGGATCGGTGGTGTGGGGGCAATGTCCGCCACTCTACGGCGTACACGCTCCGCACTCGCCTCACCGCGCGACACCGCGTCACCCGGGCCGCTCGGGACGGCCGGAACGGGCGGGAAAAGCCGGATGCCCGGAGGTGTGAAATCCTCCGGGCACCGGCTTCACAAAGTGGCCGGAACCGGCTCACATTCCGGCGATCAGCTTCTCCACCCGCTCGTCCACCGAACGGAACGGGTCCTTGCACAGCACGGTCCGCTGGGCCTGGTCGTTGAGCTTGAGGTGAACCCAGTCGACCGTGAAGTCACGGCGCTGTTCCTGGGCCCGCCGGATGAAGTCGCCGCGCAGCCGGGCCCGAGTGGTCTGCGGGGGAACGGACTTGCCCTCGAAGATCTTCAAGTCGTTGCAGATACGGGCCGCCTGGCCCTTCTTCTCGAGCAGGTAGTACAGGCCACGACGGCGGTGGATGTCGTGGTAGGCGAGGTCTATCTGCGCGACCCGCGGATGCGACATGGTCATGTTGTGCTTGGCGCGGTACCGCTCGATGAGCTTGTACTTCATCACCCAGTCGATCTCGGTACCGATACGGTCGAGGTCCTCGGCCTCGATCGCGTCCAGTGTGCGGCCCCACAGCTCCAGGACCTGCTCGATGGTGCCGGTGCGGATGCCCCGGCGCTCGCAGAAGTCCAGAGCCTTCTCGTAGTACTCGCGCTGCACCTCCAGGGCCGAGGCCTCGCGTCCGCTGGCCAGGCGCACCTTGCGCCGGCCGGTGATGTCATGGCTGACCTCGCGGATCGCCCGGATCGGGTTCTCCAGGGTGAGGTCCCGCATCACCGTGCCCGCCTCGATCATGCGCAGCACCAGGTCGGTGGCACCGACCTTGAGCAGCATGGTCGTCTCGGACATGTTGGAGTCGCCCACGATGACGTGCAGGCGACGGTAACGCTCGGCGTCCGCGTGCGGTTCGTCACGCGTGTTGATGATGGGCCGGGAGCGGGTCGTCGCCGAGGAGACGCCCTCCCAGATGTGCTCGGCCCGCTGGCTGACGCAGTACACGGCACCGCGCGGCGTCTGCAGCACCTTGCCGGCACCGCACAGCAGCTGCCGTGTGACCAGGAACGGAATGAGAATGTCCGCGAGCCGGGAGAACTCCCCGTGCCGGGCGACCAGATAGTTCTCGTGGCAGCCGTAGGAGTTGCCCGCAGAGTCGGTGTTGTTCTTGAAGAGGTAGACGTCGCCCGCGATTCCCTCCTCGTGCAGGCGTCGTTCGGCGTCCACCAGGAGTCCTTCGAGAATGCGCTCGCCTGCTTTGTCGTGGGTGACCAGTTCGGTCACGTTGTCGCATTCCGGTGTCGCGTATTCCGGATGCGATCCCACGTCGAGATAGAGGCGGGCGCCGTTTCGCAGAAAGACATTGCTGCTGCGGCCCCATGACACGACACGGCGGAAGAGGTACCGCGCCACCTCGTCAGGAGACAGGCGGCGCTGTCCCCTGAACGTGCACGTGACGCCGTACTCGTTCTCCAGCCCGAAAATGCGGCGGTCCATGAGGGAACATTACGCCCGATCCCCTGAACTGAAACGGGGTTCGACGGCACGGTTTGGATCATTTTCCGAACCGGCCGCAACGACCGCACCCTGGCCGGGAGCTGCGACTACCCGTCCTGTGGCGGTCAAAACCAGCAGGGACACGCCACCTGCGACACCCGGCACGGCGAAGCCCCACAGGGCCCCGCCCGCCTCGACCACCGGCCCCGCCACGCCCGTTCCGACCGAGTGGCCCACGGTGAACGTCGTCACCAGCCAGGAGAACGCCTCGGTGACCGTGCCGCGCGGGGCGTGCCGGTCCACCAGGACGAACGCGCAGGCGATGGCGGGCGCGAGGAAGACCCCGGCGAGCGCGGTCAGCGCCACCATGGGCACCGCGTCCGGCATGAGCATCAGCGGGAGGTAACACACCACCAGAAAGGCCACCAGCATCCGCAGACGCCGCGCGGGCTCACCCGCCCACTGCCGGGCGCCGTAGACGGTGCCGCCGACCAGGGCCCCGAAGCCCAGGGCCGCCATCAGCCAGCCGTACACGGCGTCTCCGCCGTGGTCGTCCGCGTAGGGCACCGACGCGACCGTGATGGATCCGAGCGCCATCCCGATGAACAGGAACGCCGCCAGCAGCGCGAGCAGTCCGGGCGAGCGCAGCGCACCGAGCCAGTGCGCCTCGCGCGGCGCCGACCGCCAGGCGCGCGAGGGCTCCGACACCACGACGGACAGCGCCCCCAGCACCCCGATCACGTTCAGCACGAGCAGCGCGGCCTGCGCCGACCAGAGGGACACGCACAGCGTCACGAGCAGCGGCCCGACGGTGAACATCACCTCCTGGGCCACGGCGTCCATGGCGTACGCCGCGTGCACCTGGTCCTCCCTGCGCAGCACGGACGGCCACAGCGCCCGCAGCCCGCCCTCCAGGGGCGGCGTGAAGAGCCCGGCGCCGGCCACGGCGGCGTAGGCCAGCGGCAACGACCCGATGCCGGCGAAGGCGAAGACGGCCATGGCCAGCCCGGACAGGACGGCCGCAGGAAGCTGCACACGCGGCTGCCCGCGCAGGTCCACGATCCTGCCCAGCACGGGCTGCCCCACGGCGTTGGCGACGCCGTAGACAGCCGCCAGAGCCCCCGCCAGGGTGTACGTCCCGCCCTCCGCGCGGACGAACAGCACGATCGCGATGGCGGCCGTGGCGTTGGGCAGCCGGCCCACCAGAGTGCCGACGAGCAGCCGGGCGGCGTGCCGCGCCCGAAGGATCTCCAGGTACCCCGTGGCCATGTCCCCGCCGCCCCCCGATAGGTTTTACGTATAACGTCGGCTTCCATACGTACCATGTCCGCTGTTCACGAGTCCAGACGAAGGAGCGGGCCCACGGTGGCACGAGGCAGCAACCGCCCCACGAGCCGGGACGTCGCCCAGGCCGCCGGCGTCTCCCAGGCGGCCGTCTCCCTGGTCCTCGGCGACAAATGGCGCGGCCGCGTCTCGGAGGCCACCGCAGAGCGCGTACGGGAAGCCGCCCGCGACCTGGGCTACCGCCCGAACCTGGCCGCCCGCAACCTACGCCTGGGCCGCACCCGCACAGTCCTCCTGGTCGTCCCGGCCCTCACCACGGAGTTCTTCGCCGGCGTCTACACGGGTGCCGCCCGTGTCGCCGCCGAGCACGGCTTCGGCGCTGTCTCTTATACACCTCTCCGAGCCCACGAGACTAGCGCTCATCTTGTATGCCGTCTCCT
>NZ_POUC01000134.1 GCF_002891435.1 Streptomyces cahuitamycinicus | reverse complement strand
TCGCCGACCCACCCCGCGTCGCATGAGCACCGCCGCCCGGGCCGCTCCCGCCCTTGGCCCGCGAGGTCTTCCCCGTCCCGGCCGGACCCTGGTGATGGGCATCGTGAACGTCACGCCCGACTCGTTCTCCGACGGCGGGCGGTGGTTCGATCCGGAACGGGCCGTCGCGCACGGACTCGCGCTGCTCGAAGAGGGCGCGGACATCCTGGACGTGGGCGGCGAGTCGACCCGCCCCGGTGCCACGCGCCCGCCGGTCGAGGAGGAACTGCGGCGCGTGCTGCCGGTCGTCCGCGCGCTCGCCGCCGCGGGCGCGAAGGTCAGTGTCGACACCATGCGGGCCGAGGTCGCCGCCCGCGCCGTCGAGGCCGGCGCCGCTCTGGTCAACGACGTGTCCGGCGGACTCGCCGACCCGGCGATGCTCCCGCTGATGGCGCGGGCCGGCAGACCCTACGTGGTGATGCACTGGCGCGGGCACTCCGCCGGGATGCAGGCGCACGCCGTATACGACGACGTCGTCACCGACGTCATCGACGAGTTGCGGGTGAGAGTCGAGGCGGCCCTCGACGCCGGGATCCCGCCGGACTGCCTCGTCGTCGACCCGGGGCTGGGGTTCGCCAAGCATCCCGAGCACAACTGGCGACTCCTCGGCCGCCTCCGGGAGGTCACCGCCGCACTCGGCCCGCCGGTTCTCGTGGGCGCGGCACGGAAGGCGTTTCTGGGCCATCTGCTGAGGGACCCGGAGACGGGCCGGCCCCGCCCGGCGCACCTGCGGGACGCGGCCACCTCCGCGGTGTCGGTCCTGGCCGCCGCGCAGGGCGCCTGGTGCGTCCGCGTCCACGACGTGGCCTCGACGGTCGACGCGGTACGCGTGACCGCCCGCTGGGGTCTTGAGGGCGCGCCGGCACCGCCTGCGCCCCGGTTCTGAGGGGCGCCAAAGTCCTGACCTGCGTTTCCTATGATGCAGGACGTTGCGCATAACGCAACGAAAATTATCGGACCGAGTGCCCCGTGAACTCCTTGACAAGGGTTTGTGGGCGCCTTCAAACTGGCGTTGCGTTCACCGCAATCCGTTTCGCTATACGCACCGAGGTGTCATGATGATTCCCGCGTGCCGTCTCGTGGATCTGTCCCGAGGCGAGGCCCACAGGCTCGACATCGACCCGCCGGTCTCGGTGTTCCACACCGACGACGGCGAACTCTTCGCCATCGACGACACATGCACCCACCAGGACGCCTCGCTCGCCGACGGCTGGCTGGAGGGCTGCGAGGTCGAATGCCCGCTGCACGCCTCGAAGTTCAACCTCAAGACCGGAGCCGTCGACGCCCCGCCGGCCAAGCTCCCGGTGCGCACGCACGAGGTCTTCGTCGAGGACGGCATGATCTACGTCCGGCTGTCCACGGCAGCCCCGAACCTGCCTCCCTGCATCGCCGCCCGGCTCGCCGGGGGCGTCGCGTGAGGACAGTGGCCGTGGTGGGCGCGTCGCTGGCCGGTCTGTCGGCGGCGCGCTCCTTGCGAAAGCAGGGGTACGACGGGCGGCTGGTCGTCATAGGCGACGAGCTCCACCGTCCGTACGACAGGCCGCCCCTCTCCAAGGAGTTCCTGGCAGGCGGCATCGGCGAAGCCGATCTCGCCCTGGAGCCGGACGACGAGGACCTGCAGGCGGAGTGGCTGCTCGGCGCCCGCGCCGCCGGACTCGACACCACACCCCGCGCCGTGCGCCTCACCGACGGCCGGGAGGTGAGAGCCGACGGCATCGTCATCGCCACCGGCGCTTCCGCCCGCACCCTGCCCGGCATGGACGGCCTGTCCGGTGTGCACACCCTGCGCACTCTGGACGACGCCCGCGCCCTGCGGGACGAACTGGCCCGGGGTGGACGCCTGGTCGTGATCGGCGGCGGCTTCATCGGCGCCGAGGTCGCCTCCACCGCCTGCGCGCTGGGCCTCGACGTGACCATCGTCGAGGCGGCGCCCACACCACTGGCCGGACCGCTCGGCGCGACCATGGGAAGCATCGTCTCCGCCCTCCACGCCGACCACGGCGTACGCCTGTTGTGCGGCGTGGGCGTCAAGGGGCTGAGCGGCGAGACCCGCGTCGACGCCGTCCTCATGGAGGACGGCCGCAGCCTCCCTGCCGACATCGTCGTCGTGGGTGTCGGGGCCAGACCCTGCGTCGACTGGCTGGCAGGCTCCGGTGTCGACATCGATGACGGCGTCACGTGCGGCGCGGACGGCCGTACCAGCCTGGCCGGGGTGGTCGCCGTCGGCGACTGCGCCTCCTGGTACGACCCGCGCGCGGGCACCCACCGCCGCGTCGAGCACTGGACCGGCGCCCGGGAACGCCCCGACGCCGCGGTGGCCGCCCTGCTCTCCTGGGGCGAGTCCGAACCGGGCGTACCGAGGCCGCCGTACTTCTGGTCCGACCAGTACGGCGTGAAGATCCAGTTCGCCGGTTACGCGTCCCGTGCCGACAGCGTCACGATCGAGGAAGGCGCCGCGGGCGACCGCAACGTCCTGGCCGTCTACCGGCGTGCCGGGCACCCGGTCGCCGTACTCGGGATGAACCAGCCCCGGCTGTTCATGCGCTGGCGCAAGCAGCTCGCGGCCAACACGTCCTGAGCAGGGCGTTGCTCCTTGATCCGACGACGTCCGGTGTAGCTCGTCCCGGCGCGTGCATGCCCGATCCACGACGTTTCTCCGAGGAGTGCGCTGTGACCTCGACCGGCCTGCCGGAAAGTCTCATTGCCACCCTGCCAGGCTCCGCCTACACGGACCCAGGGATCTTCGCCCAGGAGCAGGAGCACATCTTCGAGGAGATGTGGTTCTGCGCCGTGCGCTCCGCCGACCTCGCCGGTCCCGGGGCGTTCCGGACCGTCCAGGTAGGCCGCGAGAGCATCCTCGTCACCCGTGCACGAGACCAGTCGATACGCGCCTTCCTCAACGTCTGCCGGCACCGCGGAGCCAGGCTCTGCACGGCGGAGAGCGGCGAGGCCAAGCGCGCCTTCCAATGCCCGTACCACGCCTGGACGTACGACCTCACGGGCAAACTCGTCGCGGCGCCCAACCTCACCAGAATGCCCGACGTCAGCCGCACCGAGTACGGCCTGGCGGCCGTGGCGACGCGCGAATGGCTCGGCTACGTGTGGGTGTGCCTCGCCGACGACCCGCCCCCCTTCGACGAGGTCGTGCAGGACGTGGTCGCGCGTCTCGGCGACACGAAGTCGATCGAGCGCTACGGCATCGAGGACCTCGAGGTCGGCAGACGGATCGTCTACGACGTCAAGGCGAACTGGAAGCTCATCGTCGAGAACTTCATGGAGTGCTACCACTGTGCGACGATCCACCCCGAACTCACCGAGGTGCTCCCCGAGTTCGCCGACGGCTACGCCGCCCAGTACTACGTGGGACACGGCGCGGAGTTCGGCTCCGACGTCAAGGGCTTCACCGTCGACGGCTCAGAGGGCCTCGACCGCATTCCGGGTGTCACCGAGGGCCAGGACCGCCGCTACTACGCGATCACCGTCCGCCC
Organism: Streptomyces cahuitamycinicus; assembly: GCF_002891435.1. Lineage (GTDB taxonomy): Bacteria > Actinomycetota > Actinomycetes > Streptomycetales > Streptomycetaceae > Streptomyces > Streptomyces cahuitamycinicus. Next base: position 15,328 of record NZ_POUC01000134.1, on the reverse strand, counting down.
GCAGGTGTTCATCAACCTCGTGCCCGACCATGTGATCTTCCATCGGATGTACCCGGTCGCCGCGGACCGCACCATCGTCGAGTGCGACTGGCTCTACCTCAAGCACGTCGTCGAGAGCGGCCAGGACGTCAGCCGGTCGGTGGAGCTCTTCGACCGGGTCAACCGGCAGGACTTCGATGCGTGCGAGCGCTGCCAGCCCACGATGCGCTCGCGGCTGTACGACAAGGGCGGGGTCCTCGTGCCCAGCGAGCATCACATCGGCGAGTTCCACTCCTTCGTCCAGGAGCGTCTGGGCTCGGGGCGGCCGCAGTAGCGGCGGTTCCCGGCGTCCCCGGCCCTTGGTACGCGGGGCGGCCGGCGCAGGTGGTGCGGCGGGGTCAGCCCAGGTAGCCCATCCGATGGCTGATCTCGTCCGCGCCCTTGACCAGCACCGGAGCGAGGTCGTGCATACGGTCCTCGGTGAGCCGGTACGCCGGTCCGGAGGCGCTGATCGCCGCGATGACCTCTCCGTCCCGGTTGCGGATCGGGGCTGCCATGGCGTGCAGCCCCGCCTCGAACTCCTCCAGCGTCCAGGAGTAGCCGCGCTCCAGCGCCTCGGCGAGGTTCTTCTCCAGCTTCGTCTTCGCGGTCAGGGTGCGGCGCGTCATCTTCTTCAGGCCCGCGTCCGACAGCAGCGTGGCACGCTCCCTCGCCGGCATGTGGGCCAGCAGGATCTTGCCGCTCGAGGTGGCGTGCAGCGGCGTCAGCTGGCCGACCCAGTTGAACGCCGTGACGGCACCGGGACCGCGCACCTGGAACAGGTTGATCGCGTACTTCTCCTGCATCACGGCGAGGTTCACGGTCTCGCCGATCTCCTCGGCGAGACGCTCGCACACCGGGCGGGCCTGCTGCGTGATGTCGATGCGTCCGGTGACCGCACCGGCGAGACGGACGATGCCGAAACCGAGGCGGTACTTGCCGCGCTCGCCCGCCTGTTCCACCAGGCCGCGCACCTCCAGGGCGCCCAGCAGCCGGAACGCGGTGGACTTGTGGACGTCGATCTCGGCGGCTACCTCGCTGACGCCGGCCTCGCCGCGCTGGGCCAGGATCTCCAGCACGGTGATGGCCCGGTCGACCGACTGCACCCCACCGGTCGGCGCACTTGTCGTTTCGGTATCTGCATGGTAGTTGCTCACGACGCAACTATACGGGCGATTAACATAGCCGACAGCGTTGCAGGTCAGGGCCTTGGGCCAGAAAACCGGAAGTTGCGTTGTCCGCAACCTGGTGCGCATAGAGATACCGGTACTAGCATGCCGCGCATTCTCTACGGCGCGAGCGAGACGAGGCCTCATGGCTGACTTGCAGTACGACTTCGTCATCGTCGGTGGTGGATCGGCCGGCAGTGCACTGGCCAACCGGCTCTCCGCGGATCCCGGCAACCGGGTACTGGTCCTGGAGGCGGGCAGGCCCGACTACCCGTGGGACGTCTTCATCCACATGCCCGCGGCACTGACCTACCCGATCGGCAGCCGCTTCTACGACTGGAAGTACGAGTCCGAACCCGAACCCCACATGGGCGGCCGGCGCGTCTACCATGCGCGCGGCAAGGTCCTGGGCGGTTCCAGCAGCATCAACGGCATGATCTTCCAGCGCGGCAACCCCATGGACTACGAGCGCTGGGCGGCCGATCCCGGGATGGCGAGCTGGGACTACGCACACTGCCTGCCGTACTTCCGGCGGATGGAGAACTGCCTGGCCGCCGACCCGGACGACGAGTTCCGCGGCCACGACGGCCCCCTCGTCCTCGAACGTGGTCCGGGGACCAACCCGCTCTTCGAGGCCTTCCTCAAGGCCACCGAGGAGGCGGGGCACCCTCCCACCAGCGACGTGAACGGCTATCGACAGGAAGGTTTCGCCAGGTTCGACCGCAATGTCCACCGCGGGCGCCGGCTGTCGGCCGCGAAGGCGTACCTCAAGCCCGTGCGGAAGCGGCCCAACCTCACCGTCACCACGCGTGCCCTGGTCACGCGCGTCCTCTTCGAGGGCAAGCGGGCCGTCGGTGTCGAGTACCGGCGCGGTCGCGGCAGACCCCAGCGGGTGCGGGCCGGTGAGGTCATCCTCTGTGGAGGCGCGATCAACTCGCCGCAACTCCTTCAGCTCTCCGGTGTCGGCAACGCCAAGGAGCTGGCGGCGCTCGGCGTGGACGTCATACATGATCTGCCGGGCGTCGGCGAGAACCTCCAGGACCATCTGGAGGTGTACATCCAGTACGCCTGCAAGCAGCCCGTCTCGATGCAGCCCTATCTCGCGAAGTGGCGTGCCCCGTTCATCGGCCTGCAGTGGCTCTTCCGTACGGGTCCGGCAGCGACCAACCACTTCGAGGCGGGCGGCTTCGTCCGCGGCAACGACGACGTGGACTACCCCAACCTCATGTTCCACTTCCTGCCCGTCGCGGTCCGCTACGACGGCTCCGTGCCGGCCGGGGGGCACGGCTACCAGGTGCACGTCGGACCCATGTACTCCGACGCCATCGGCTCGGTGAAGATCAGGAGCAAGGATCCCACCGAGCACCCCGCGCTGCGCTTCAACTACCTCTCCACCGAGCAGGACCGCCGCGAGTGGGTCGAGGCCGTCAGGGTAGCGCGGAGGCTGCTCAACCAGCCCGCCATGACCCCGTACAACGCCGGGGAGGTCTCGCCCGGTCCGTCCGTGGAGACCGACGAGGAGATCCTCGCCTGGGTCGCAAAGGACGCCGAGACCGCGCTGCATCCGTCCTGCACCTGCAAGATGGGCACCGACGAGATGGCCGTCGTGGATCCGGCCAGCATGCGGGTGCACGGGGTGGAGGGGCTGCGTGTCGTTGACGCGTCGGTGATGCCGTACATTACCAACGGCAACATCTACGCACCGGTGATGATGATCGCGGAAAGGGCGGCCGACCTCATCCTCGGGAAGGATCCGCTGCCGCCGTCCGCCGCCGCCTACCACCGGCACCGCCCCCTGCCGTAACCAGCGCTTTTCAGACAGCCGACCGGCCCGGAGGCAAGGCGTTCCGGGCCTGCCGGTGCTGCGTCCTCGTGGCCGTCTCCTTGGCCAAACCGTCATCATCAACCCCTTGACGTGGGTTGCGGCCTTACCCAGAGTGTTCCACCACAAGCAATTCGATGCACGATGCGCAACGCGATTCGCTCGAAGGGCCCTCGACGTGGCAGACCTGTACGTGGACGGAAAATGGCGGGATCCCGTGGCCGGCGGCCACCGTGACATCCGCTGCCCCGCCGACGGCTCGCTCTCCGTGACGGTGTCCGAAGGCACCCGACCCGACGCCGAGGCGGCCATCGCCGCGGCCCGCCGGGCCTTCGACGAAGGGCCCTGGCCCCGCACCCCCGAGCGCGAGCGCGGCGCCCTCCTCCTGCGCACCGCCGACCTCCTCGAACGTGACGCCGACGCGTTCGCCCGCGCCGAATCGCTGGACACCGGCAAACGGCTCGTGGAGAGCGAGTACGACATCGCCGACGTCGTCTCCTGCCTCCGCTACTACGGAGGGCTCGGAGGCACCGACGCGGGCCGGGTGATCGACACCGGCCGCGACGACGCCGTCAGCCGCGTCGAGTACGGGCCGATCGGTGTGTGCGCACTGATCACCCCTTGGAACTACCCGCTGCTCCAGGCGAGTTGGAAGGTCGCGCCCGCGCTCCTCGCGGGCAACACGATCGTCCTCAAGCCCAGTGAGCTCACCCCCTCGACGTCCGTCCTGCTGATGAAGGCTTTGGCGGAGGCCGGGCTCCCGCCAGGTGCCGCCAACCTCGTCCTGGGGGCCGGGCCCGAAGTGGGCGCACCCCTCGCCGAGGACCCGGCCGTCGATCTGGTCTCCTTCACCGGCGGCCTGGACACCGGCAGGCGCATCATGGCCACCGCCGCGGCGACCGTGAAGAAGGTCGCGCTGGAACTCGGCGGCAAGAATCCCAATGTCGTCTTCGCCGACGCCGACTTCGAGACGGCCGTGGACTTCGCGCTCACGGCCGTCTTCCTGCATTCGGGCCAGGTGTGCTCGGCCGGCGCCCGGCTGATCGTCGAGGACGCGCTGCACGACCGGTTCGTCGACGAGGTGGTCCGCCGCGCCCGGCTGATCCGGCTCGGCGGCCCCTTCGACCCGCAGGCCGAGACCGGCCCGCTGATCTCCGCGCAGCACCTGGCGAAGGTCGAGGCGTACGTCGCGGCCGGCCTCGCCGAGGGCGCCGTCCTGCGCTGCGGCGGCGAACGCCCCGACGACCCGGCCCTGGCCGACGGCCACTACTACCCGCCCACCGTGCTCGACGAGTGCGGTCAGCACATGCGGGTGGTGCATGAGGAGTCCTTCGGGCCCGTGCTCACCGTGGAACGCTTCACCGACGAGGACGACGCCGTACGCATCGCCAACGACACCGAGTACGGGCTCGCCGGCGCCGTCTGGACCCAGGACGCCGGCAAGGCCCAGCGGGTCGCCCGCCGGCTGCGCCACGGCACGGTGTGGATCAACGACTACCACCCCTATGTGCCCCAGGCGGAATGGGGCGGCTTCGGGCACAGCGGCGTGGGCCGGGAGCTGGGCCCGACCGGCCTGGACGAGTACCGGGAGCCCAAACACATCTGGCAGAACATCCACCCCAGGCCGCAGCACTGGTTCCGCGGCTGAACGCCGAAAGAGGTCGAACATGACCCCAGCAACGACCGAGGTGCCGCAGCGGCGCGGCACACCCCAGGACGCGGCAGGCACGCCGGTCATCTCCGTACGCGAGCTGTGGAAGGTGTTCGGGCCGAAGGCGGCCCAGGTGCCCGGCTCCGAGGAACTGCGCGGGCTCACCCGCCGCGAACTGATGGACCGCACCGGATGCACGGCCGCCGTACGCGACGTGAACTTCGAGGTCGCGCCCGGCGAGGTGTTCGTCGTGATGGGCCTGTCCGGCTCCGGCAAGTCCACCCTGGTGCGCTGTCTGACCCGGCTCATCGAACCCACCGCCGGCGAGATCCTCTTCGAGGGTGAGGACATCCGCGACGCGGACGCGAGCCGTCTGCGCGAGCTGCGCCGCAGCAAGTTCTCCATGGTCTTCCAGCACTTCGGGCTGCTGCCGCACCGCCGGGTCGTCGACAACGTGGCCTTCGGCCTGGAGATACGCGGCATGAGCAGAGCCGAGCGCACCAAGCGCGCGCTGGAGGTCGTCGAACTCGTCGGGCTCTCCGGGTACGAGAGCTCCTACCCCGACCAGCTCTCCGGCGGCATGCAGCAGCGCGTGGGTCTCGCCCGCGCCCTGGCCGGTGACCCCGAGGTCCTCCTCTTCGACGAGCCGTTCTCGGCACTCGACCCGCTGATCCGCCGGGACATGCAGAATGAGGTCGTCCGTCTGCACCACGAGGTCGGCAAGACGATGCTGTTCATCACCCACGATCTGTCCGAGGCGCTGCGCCTGGGCGACCGCATCCTCATCATGCGCGACGGCAGGATGGTCCAGTGCGGCACCGGCGACGAACTGGTCGGCGCCCCCGCGGACGACTACGTACGCGACTTCGTCAGGGACGTGCCCCGTGGTGACGTGCTGACTCTGCGGTGGATCATGCGCCCGGTGGAGCCGGACGACCCGCTGGACGGTCCGGAGCTGGGCCCGGACGTCGTGGTGAAGGAGGCCACGCGGGCTGTGCTGGCGGCCGAGAAGCCGGTCAAGGTCGTCGAGAACGGCACCCTGCTCGGCATCGTCGGCGACGAGGAGATCCTCGCGGTGGTCGCCGGGCAGGAAGGCGACGCCTGATGACCGTCGCCGTGCAGAAGACACAGAGACCGCAGAGGACCGGGACCGAGGAGCCGCCCGCCACCGCCCGGCGCCCGCGCACGGTCAGTCGCCCGATGATCGTGGCCGCGATCCTGGTCGTCTGGCTCGTCCTCTTCGCCGTGCTGCGCGGCAGGCAGACCCTGTCCCTCGGCGCGGCCGATCTGACCGACCTGCACCGGTGGTTCAACGACGTCAACGACTCCATAGGCGCGAACCGCAACTCCAACCCGCTCTTCCTCTACTTCTTCAACGAGATCCGTCTGGTCATCGACACCCTGGTGACCTTCGTCCAGGAGCTGATCTCCCAGCCGACCGCGGGCCGCCCGGTTCCGCAGATCGGCTGGCTCGGTGTCGTGGGCATCGTCGGCTACGTCTCCTGGGCCGTGGGCAACTGGCGGGTCGCGCTGCTGGCCGTCGCCGGCTTCACCTTCCTCGGCCTGCAGGGGCTCTGGCAGGAAAGCATGGACACGCTGGCGCTGACCCTCTCCGCGGTCTGCGTGGCGCTGCTGTTCGCACTCCCGCTCGGGGTGTGGGCCGGGCTGTCCGACCGGGTCAGCCGGATCGTGACGCCGTTCCTGGACTTCATGCAGACGATGCCGACCTTCGTCTACCTGGCGCCCCTGACCCTGTTCTTCCTGATCGGCCCGGCCTCCGCGACCATCGCGACGGCGATCTACGCGGCACCGCCCGCGATCCGCATCACCGCCCACGCCATCCGCTCGGTTCCCGAGACCACCGTCGAGGCGGCGAACTCGATGGGCGCGACGCGGCGCCAGGCGCTGCTGAAGGTCCTGCTGCCGATGTCCAAACGGACCGTGGTGATGGGTGTCAACCAGACCATCATGGCCGCCCTGGCCATGGTGACCATCGCGGCCCTGATCAACGCGCCCGGACTCGGAGCGACCGTCGTCCAGGCCCTGCAGTCACTGGACGTCGGCACGGCGTTCAACGCCGGACTGGCCATCGTCGTCATGGCCATCGTGCTGGACCGGGTCACCACCGCGGCAAGCGCCCGGGCCGACACGGCCCGGGGCTCGGACAGTCCCTTCCTCAAGTGGCGGCGGCAACTGGTGGTGGCCGGGGGAGTGGTTGCCGCGGTCCTGGTGTACCTGTCGCACACGTACCTGTGGGCGGCCGAGTTCCCCGGCGAGGGCAGCGCCGGCAGCACCATCGCCAAGGCGGCGACCGACGTGACCACGTGGGCACAGGACAATCTGTCGGGCCTGACCAACGCCTTCCGTGACGTCCTCACCAACGGCCTCCTGAACCCCTTCCAGACCCTGCTGACCGACTCCCCGTGGTGGCTCGTCGGTGCCGCCCTCGTCGCGCTGGGCACGGTGCTCGGCGGATGGCGCGCCGGGGCCACCACCGTCGTGTGCGTGGGCCTGCTCGTCGGCACCGGCCTGTGGTCGGACGCCATGACGACCCTGGCGTCCACCGCGGTCGCGACCGTGCTCGTGATGCTGCTCGGCGTCGCCCTCGGCGTGTGGATGGGACGCAGTGCGCTGGTCGACCGGCTGCTCCGGCCCACCCTGGACGCGGCCCAGGTCATGCCGCCGTTCGTCTATCTCGTGCCGTTCCTCGCGCTGTTCGGCGCGACACGGTTCACGGCGATCGTCGCCGCGATCGTCTACGCGGCACCCGTCGCCATCAAGATCATCGCCGACGGGGTGCGGGCCGTGCCCGGGACCACCGTCGAAGCGGCGATGTCCACCGGGTGCAACACCTGGCAGATCATCACCAAGGTGCAGCTGCCGATGTCACGCGGCGCCCTGACCCTCGCCACCAACCAGGGCCTGATCTACGTGCTGTCGATGGTCGTGGTGGGTGGCCTGGTGGGAGCGGGTGCCCTCGGCTACGACGTCGTGGCCGGGTTCTCGCAGGGCCAGCTGTACGGCAAGGGACTGGCGGCCGGACTCGCCATCGTCCTGCTCGGAGTCATGTTCGACCGGATCACTCAGGCAGCGGCTCGCCGCGCCGGAGCATAAGGAGTACCTCACCATGGCACGACACTGGAGAGCCGGCGCGGCCGGCCTGGCCGTTCTCGGCCTCACCCTCACGGCCTGCGGGGGCGCGAAGGTCGGCGACGACAGCGCGGCCGGCTCGGGCAGCTCGGGCAAGTGCGGCACCTTCAACCTCGCGATCAACCCGTGGGTGGGCTACGAGGCGAACGCGGCGGTCCTCGCGTACGTCGCCGAGCACGACCTCGGCTGCAAGGTCGAGCAGAAGGACCTCAAGGAGGAGATCGCCTGGCAGGGCTTCGGGACGGGCGAGGTCGACGCCGTCGTGGAGAACTGGGGCCACGACGACCTGAAGAAGAAGTACATCACCGACCAGAAGACGGCCCTCGACGCCGGCCCGACCGGCAACAAGGGCCTCATCGGCTGGTACGTGCCGCCGTGGCTGGCGAAGGCGCACCCGGACATCCTCGACTGGAAGAACCTCGACAAGTACGCGTCGAAGTTCAAGACGTCGGAATCGGGCGGCAAGGGGCAGCTCCTCGACGGCGACCCGTCGTTCGTCACCAACGACGAGGCGCTGGTGAAGAATCTCAAGCTGGACTTCAAGGTGGTGTACGCAGGCAGCGAGACCGCGCTCATCCAGGCGTACCGCAACGCCGAGAAGAACAAGGAATGGGTGATCGGCTACTTCTACGAGCCGCAGTGGTTCATGTCCGAGGTGCCACTGAAGAAGGTCAGCCTGCCCGAGTACAAGACGGGCTGTGACGCCGACGCCGAGAAGGTCGCCTGCGACTACCCCGTGTACGAACTCGACAAGATCGTCAGTGCGAAGTTCGCCAAGTCGGGCAGCCCGGCCTACGACCTGGTGAAGAACTTCACCTGGACGAACGAGGACCAGAACACCGTGGCCAAGTACATCGCCGTGGACAAGATGGCGCCCGAGGCCGCGGCGAAGAAGTGGGTCGAGGCCAATCGCGACAAGGTCGACGCCTGGATCAAGTAGGGCGCGGAACGCCCGTGTGAGTCCGGCCGGTGAGGCCCGGCAGGCTGTGTCGTCAGCCTGCCGGGCCTCGTCGTTTTCCGGGCATTCCTCCTGCTCGCCTCCGGGTGTTTTTCCGGCGTCGTGGACCCCTTGACACGCCGATTCACGACGGGCACATTGAGTTGCGCAACCTGAACCCTGTTGCGCACACAGCAACTGGATCGCTTTCAACGTCGGAGGTGCGGCGATGGCGGGACCCCGGGTGGTCATCATCGGAGCGGGCGTCGTGGGGGCAGCGCTCGCGGACGAGATCTCCGCGCGCGGCTGGACCGAGGTGACCGTGGTCGATCAGGGCCCGCTGCCCGCCACCGGGGGCTCGTCGTCGCACGCCCCGGGCCTGGTCTTCCAGACGAACGCCTCGAAGACCATGACGGAGATGGCGCGTTACACGGTCGAGAAGTTCTGCTCTCTCGACGTGGACGGGCAGCCCTGTTTCCTGCAGGTCGGCGGCCTGGAGGTGGCGACCAGCCCGGAGCGCGTCACGGAGCTGCAGCGGCGGCACGGCTGGCTCGCCTCCTGGGGTATCGAGTCCCGGCTGCTGAACACCGAGGAGTGCGTCGCACAGCACCCGCTCGTCGACCCGGACAAGGTCCTCGCCGGCCTCCTCGTGCCGACGGACGGCCTCGCGAAGGCGGTCCTCGCCGTCGAGGCGCAGATCCGCCGGGCCACCGAGCGCGGCGTGCGCTTCCTCGCCCGCCACGAAGTCCTCGAGGTCCGGCAGGCCGGGGGCGAGGTGACCGGCGTTCTGACCGACCGGGGAGAGATCCCCGCCGACATCGTCGTGTGCTGCGCCGGCATCTGGGGTCCGAAGATCGCCCGCATGGTGGGCATGAACCTCCCGCTCACCCCGCTCGGCCACCAGCTCGCCTGGACGGGCCCGGTCCCGGCCCTGGCGGGACAGACGCAGGAGGCGGTCCGCCCGATCCTGCGCCACCAGGACGCCGACCTCTACTACCGCGACCGCTTCGACGGCCTGGGCATCGGCTACTACGGTCACCGCCCGATGCCCATCTCCGCCGACGACATCCTCTCCGTGGACGAGTCCGACGAGATGCCCTCCGTCCTGAAGTTCACCGAGGAGGACTTCGAGGAGGCCTGGAGCGAGACGCAGTCACTGCTCCCGGCGACGAAGGACGCCAAGGTGGAGGAGGGCATCAACGGGCTGTTCTCCTTCACCACCGACGGCCTGCCGCTGCTCGGCGAGTCCCCGGACGTCAAGGGCTTCTGGGTGGCCGAGGCCGTGTGGGTCACGCATTCCGCCGGCGTCGGACGGGCCATGGCCGAATGGCTGGTGGACGGTTACTGCTCCTCGTTCGACCTGCACGAGTGCGATGTCAACCGCTTCGAGCCGCACCAGCTCGCGCCGGAGTACGTGCTGGCCCGTGACTGCCAGAACTTCGTCGAGGTCTACGACATCCTCCACCCCCTGCAGCCGTCGGGGGACCCGCGCCCGATCCGCACCAGCCCGTTCCACACCCGCCAGCGGGAGCTGGGTGCCTTCTTCCTGGAGGCGAGCGGCTGGGAGCGGCCCCAGTGGTACGAGGCCAACGCCGGTCTGGTGGAGGGCCGTTCCATCGTCACGCCCAATGACTGGGCGGCGCGGTACTGGTCGCCCATCGTCGCCGCCGAGGCCCAGACCACCCGTGAGACCGTTGCCATGTACGACATGACGGCGCTGAAGCGGCTGGAGGTGAGCGGTCCGGGTGCCGGCGAGTTCCTGGAGGGGCTGTGCACGGGCAAGGTCGCCAAGTCCGTCGGCTCGGTGACGTACACGCTGCTCCTCGACCACGACGGCGGTATCCGCAGTGACGTCACCGTCGCGCGGCTGGCTCCCGGCCTCTTCCAGGTCGGCGCCAACGGCAACCTGGACCTCGACTGGTTCACCCGGCACCTTCCCGCCGACGGCACGGTCCAGGTCCGCGACATCACTCCCGGCACCTGCTGCATCGGCCTGTGGGGGCCGCTGGCCCGCGACGTCCTCCAGCCGCTCACCGACGCCGACTTCTCGGCGACCGGGCTGAAGTACTTCCGCGCCAAGCGTGCACACATCGGCTCCGTGCCCGTCACCGCGATGCGCCTGTCGTACGTCGGCGAGCTCGGCTGGGAGCTGTACACCACCGCGGACCTGGGGCAGAAGCTGTGGGACACGCTCTGGAGCGCGGCCGAGCCGCTGGGCGGGATCGTGGCCGGGCGGGGTGCGTTCAACAGTCTTCGTCTGGAGAAGGGCTACCGGTCCTTCGGTACGGACATGACGTACGAACACGACCCGTACGAGGCCGGTGTCGGCTTCGCCGTGAAGCTCGACAAGGACGACTTCATCGGCAAGGCCGCGCTGGAGCGGCGTAAGACGGAGGTGCGGCGGAAGCTGACCTGTCTCACGATCGACGACCCCGAGGCCGTCGTCATGGGCAAGGAACCGGTGTACGACGGGGACTGTGCGGTCGGATACGTCACCAGTGCCGCCTACGGCTACACGATCGGCAAGGGCATCGCCTATGCGTGGCTGCCGGTGGAGCTGGCCGCTCCGGGGACCGTTCTGCACATCGGGTACTTCGATCAGTCCGTCGAGGCGGTTGTGGCTGAGGAGCCGTTGTTCGATCCGACCATGTCCCGGCTTCGTGGGTGAGTTCTTCGTCTGCCGGTGCGTCGTGGCTTGTCGCGCACCGCGGCGGAGCCGCTGATCGATACGGCCCCGCGCCCCTCAAGCCGTTCCACCACAGCCTCGTTGGAAGGAACACTCCAGGTGACCGCACAACTCCTCGACGGCAAGGCCACCGCCGCCGCGATCCGGCAGGACCTCGCAGAGCGCGTGGCCAAGTTGACCGCCCTCACCGGACGGGCGCCCGGCCTCGGCACCGTCCTGGTCGGTGACGACCCGGGCAGCCGTGCCTACGTCGGCGGCAAGCACCGCGACTGTGCGCAGGTCGGGATCGCCTCGATCCGGCGGGAGCTGCCCGCCGACGCCTCTCAGCGGCAGGTCGAGGAGACGGTCGACGAGCTCAACGCCGACCCCGCGTGCACCGGGTACATCGTCCAGCTCCCGCTGCCCCGCCACCTGGACGCGGGCGCCGTACTGGAGCGCATGGACCCGGCCAAGGACGCCGACGGACTGCACCCCGTCAACCTCGGCCGGCTCGTCCTCGGCGTCGAGGCACCGCTGCCGTGCACCCCGCGCGGCATCGTCGAACTGCTCGGCCGCCATGACGTGCCGCTCGCCGGAGCGCGGGTGTGCGTGATCGGGCGGGGCATCACGGTCGGACGGCCGATCGGGCTCCTGCTCACCCGCCGCTCCGAGAACGCCACCGTCACCCTCTGCCACACCGGAACCAAGGGCCTGGCCTGGCACGTACGCGAGGCGGACATCGTCGTCGCGGCCGCCGGCTCGCCCGGTCTGATCACCAAGGACATGCTGCGCCCCGGCGCGGCCGTCCTGGACGTCGGCATCACCCGCACCGACCAGGGCCTGGCCGGAGACATCCACCCGGACGCCGCCCAGGTCGCCGGATGGCTGGCGCCCATGCCCGGGGGCGTCGGCCCCATGACCCGTGCCATGTTGCTCGCCAATGTCGTCGAGGCCGCCGAGAGGAACGCGAACGCCGTATGAACGCGCTGAACACCCCCCTGGCGGAGCTGGACCCCGAGGTCCACGCCGCGCTCCGCGCAGAACTGCACCGCCAGCAGTCCACCCTGGAGATGATCGCCTCCGAGAACTTCGCGCCCTCCGCCGTGATGGAGGCCCAGGGGTCGGTCGCGACCAACAAATACGCCGAGGGCTACCCCGGCCGCCGCTACTACGGCGGCTGCGAACACGTCGACGTCACCGAGCGGCTGGCCATCGAGCGCGTCAAGTCCCTCTTCGGCGCCGGCTTCGCCAACGTGCAGCCGCACTCCGGTGCCCAGGCGAACACCGCCGTCTTCTTCGCCCTGCTCCAGCCCGGCGACACGGTCCTCGGCCTCGACCTCGCGCACGGCGGACACCTCACGCACGGCATGCGCATCAACTACAGCGGCAAGATGCTCAACGTCGTGCCGTACCACGTGTCCGAGGCGGACAACCTCGTCGACATGGACGAGGTCGAGCGGCTGGCCAAGGAGCACCGCCCCAAGATGATCATCGCGGGCTGGTCGGCGTATCCCAGGCAGCTGGACTTCGCGGCCTTCCGCGGGATCGCCGACGAGGTGGGCGCCCTCCTGATGGTCGACATGGCGCACTTCGCCGGGCTGGTGGCGGCAGGACTGCACCCGAGCCCCGTACCGCACGCCCATGTCACGACCACGACGACGCACAAGACCCTCGGCGGCCCGCGCGGCGGCGTCATCCTCACCAACGAGGCCGACCTCGCCAAGAAGATCAACTCGGCTGTCTTCCCCGGCATGCAGGGCGGCCCCCTGGAGCACGTCATCGCAGCGAAGGCGGTGTCCTTCAAGGTCGCCGCGACACCGGAGTTCGCCGAACGCCAGGCCCGGACGCTCGCGGGGTCCCGCATCCTGGCCGAACGCCTCACCCGGGCGGACGCGGCAGCCGCCGGAGTCAAGGTGCTGACCGGCGGCACCGACGTCCACCTCGTCCTGGTCGACCTGCGCGACTCCGAGCTGGACGGCCGCCAGGCCGAGGACCTGCTCCACGAGATCGGCATCACCGTCAACCGCAACGCCGTGCCCTTCGACCCGCGCCCGCCCATGGTCACCTCGGGTCTGCGCATCGGCACCCCTGCCCTGGCCACCCGCGGCTTCACCGAGGAGGACTTCACCGAGGTCGCGGACGTCATCGCCCTCGCCCTCCAGCCGGAGCCGGACATGGCCGCCCTGCGCGCCCGCACCGAGGCACTGGCCGCCAAGCACCCGCTCTACCCGCACCTGTCCGAAGACGGAGACGCCCGATGAGCCCCCGTACCCCTGGCGCCGAGCTCCCGGAGCATCCCGACCGGCTGTGGCGTAACCCCGAGCCGAAGCGCTCCTATGACGTGGTGATCGTGGGCGGCGGTGGCCACGGCCTGGCCACCGCCCACTACCTCGCCAGGAACCACGGCATCACCAATGTCGCCGTGCTGGAGAAGGGCTGGCTGGCGGGCGGCAACATGGCCCGCAACACCACGATCATCCGCTCCAACTACCTGTGGGACGAGAGTGCCGGTATCTACGAGCACGCCCTCAAGCTGTGGGAGGGCCTGGCCGAGGAGCTCGACTATCCGATCCTCTTCTCCCAGCGTGGTGTGCTGAATCTCGCCCACAGCCTCCAGGACGTCCGTGACAGTATGCGCCGCGTCGAGGCCAACCGCCTCAACGGCGTGGACGCCGAGTGGCTGGACGTCGGCGGGGTCAAGGACGTCTGCCCGATCGTCAACATCTCCCCGGACGTGCGTTATCCGGTCCTCGGCGCCACGTACCAGCCTCGTGCGGGCATCGCCAAGCACGACCATGTCGCCTGGGGCCTGGCCCGCTCCGCCGACGCCGCCGGCATCGACATCATCCAGAACTGCGAGGTCACCGGCCTCGACGTGGTCGGCAACCGGGTGGTCGGGGTCCAGACCACCCGGGGCCCGATCGCCGCGGGCAAGGTCGCGCTCTGCTCGGCCGGCCACACCTCGGTCCTGGCGGCCATGGCCGGCATCGACCTCCCCGTGCAGAGCCATCCCTTGCAGGCGCTCGTGTCGGAGCTGCTGGAACCGGTCCACCCCACGGTCGTCATGTCCAACGCGGTCCATGTGTACGTCAGTCAGGCCCACAAGGGTGAGCTGGTGATGGGCGCGGGCATCGACGCGTACAACTCCTACACCCAGCGCGGTGCCTTCCACATCATCGAGGAGCAGATGGCGGCGGCCCTGGAACTCTTCCCGGTGTTCGCCCGCGCTCATGTCCTGCGCACCTGGGGCGGCATCGTCGACGTCAGTCCCGACGCCTCACCGATCATCGGCCTCAGTCCGGTGGACAACCTCTACCTCAACTGCGGCTGGGGAACCGGCGGTTTCAAGGCCACCCCCGGTGTCGGCTGGGTCTACGCCCACACCATCGCCCACGACACACCGCATCCGCTGAACGCCCCCTTCTCGCTCGACCGTTTCACCACCGGCGCGCTCGTCGACGAGCACGGCGCGGCCGCGGTGGCCCACTAGGACCACTGGAAGCTTTGGGAGCCGATCCATGCTGCTGATCCCCTGCCCGTGGTGCGGGCCCCGCGACGAGGCCGAGTTCCACTACGGCGGCCAGGCCCATGTGCCGTACCCGGAGGCCCCGGCGTCCCTCACCGACGAGGAGTGGGCCCGCTACCTCTTCTTCCGCGACAACCCGAGGGGCCCCTTCGCGGAGCGCTGGAGCCACGCCGCGGGTTGCCGCCGCTGGTTCAACGCCGTACGGGACACCTCGACGAACGAGATCCTGACGGTGTACCGGGTGGGGGAGGAACGACCGGAGACGGTTGAGGCGCGTTCGGTTGCTCTGCAGCCGCGTCCGGCAATCCCAGCCCGTCCGGCGTTTGAGGACGAGGTCGTTCAGGCCGATACGGGGGTCCGGGGGCAGAGCCCCCAGCGGGGTTCGGGGGC
>NZ_POUC01000133.1 GCF_002891435.1 Streptomyces cahuitamycinicus | reverse complement strand
ACCTACACCCTAGAGTTCGTCGGCAGCGTCAGATTTGTATAAGAGACAGGTCCGCACGGTGCGCGGGAGGGGCATCGGCGGGCCGTCGCCGCGTTCCTGCGCCAGCGTGACGAGTTCGCGGCCGGGCAGGGGCTGCCGGCCGCGGTGGCCCACTCCGCGTCGGCCTCCCGCCAGTGGGTCTCCGAGGAGCTGTCGCAGTCCGCCGAGCATGTCGCCGAGCGAGGGCGGGCCGAGGGGCAGGCCTGGCTGACGGGCGTGTGGCGGCGCACGGCGGGTGTCGCGTGGGGCGCCGTGGTGCTGTTGCTGCTCGGGCAGGCGCTCACGGCCGTCGGTGCGGGCTGGACGGCTGCGCGTACGGCCGGGCTGGCCGCGGCGCTGGTGCTGGCCTCGTCGCTGACCGCCGCGTCGTGGTTCCACCGGGCGAAGGGCGGGGCGCTGGCGCCCGTGATCGGTGAGGACAACCGGCTGTCCACGTCCCGTACGGTCGCCGCGGCGTGGGTGCTCTTCGTGGCCTACTCGGTGCTCGTCCTCGCGGGGCGGCTGGCCGCCGCCTCCCGGCACCGGGAGCGGGACGCGCTGATCTCCGGGCTGGACCTCGCCCGGGGCGCCGGAATCGTGACCGTGCTCGCCGTGCTGTGCGGAATCGCCGTGCTCGTGCGGCGGGTGGTCGGGCTGCGGGTACTGGGGCAACGGCTGCAGAAGGTGCGTGCCGTCCGGCCCCGGGCCGCCGATCTGCTGACCGACGACGCCGGGCGGGGCACCTTCGCCGACATCCAGTACGTCGTGATCAGCGGGGTGGCCCTGGTCTACGCGGCGGTACGGCTGGCCAGGCGGCCGGAGCAGCTGCCGGATCTGCCGTGGGGACTGGCGGTGGTGGTGCTGGTCTCGGCGGCGACGTACCTGGCCGGCAAGTACGCGGAGGGCGGCCGGCCGGTCATCCTCTCCGTCGTCCGGGCCCGGGAGGCGGGGGACCTGGACGGGCCGATCCGTACGGGGGACGACATCGAGATCCGGGGTGCGGGATTCGTGCCGCCGGGGGCGCAGGGGGCCGACCGGCTGGCCCGGATGGTCGTGCGCGTGGGCGCGGTGCACGTCCATGTGCCGTTGATCCCGGTTCCCGGAGGGTTCCGCAACCCCACGGACGCCGTGCTGACGGTGCCGGTGCCGGCGGATGTCGAACCGGGCAGGGTGGAGGTGCAGGTCGTCACGGCGGCCGGGGTGGAGACGAATCGGTACGCGATCGACGTGACGGAGTGAGCGACGGCGCTTCCCAGGCACCCCGCACCACCGGCACGACGAAATCAGCCCGGTGACACAGGATTGAGCGCGGTCCGTTTGTCGTACGTATTGTCTGTTGAGGGGGTCTCGGCACCGGCGAGAGGCGGCTAGCAGCGATGACTCACAGTATGCGAACGGACACACACTCCCCCCATTTCGGCAACGGGGGAGGCTGGCGGGACAACGCCACCCGCTACGCCCTGCTGCCCCTACGCATCTTCCTCGGCGTCACCTTCATCTACGCCGGCCTGGACAAACTCACCGACAGCGCCTTCATGAAGGACTCCGGTGCCGGGTCGATCGGCGACATGATGCGTGCCGTACGCGACTCCTCCGCCATTCCCGCCCTGGTCGACCTCTCCCTCAAGAGCCCTGCCGGTTTCGGCTACGCCATCGCCTTCGGTGAACTGGCCGTCGGCATCGGAACGCTGCTCGGCCTCCTCGCCCGGCTGGCCGCACTCGGTGGCGCGCTGATCTCCCTCAGCCTGTGGCTGACCGTGAGCTGGGCCTCCGACCCGTACTACTACGGCAACGATCTCGCCTACCTCATGGCCTGGACCCCTCTGATCCTGGCGGGTGCCCCCCTGCTGTCCCTCGACGCCAAGCTGGGGTCACGGCGACGGCAGCGCAGCGGCGGCTACCAGTAGCAGGCCGGTCACCGTCACGCCAGGTCCGCACCCGTACGGCCCCGCCGTCGGTGGCGCCGTACGCGGCCCGTCAGGAACGCCACCGCGCCCGCCAGGCACAGCCCGCCCGTGACCAGGGGGATCACCACGAACCACGGGATCTCCCAGGCGCCGCCCGCGTCACCGGCGTAGAGGACGCCCGTCAGTACGAGGACGATGCCGGCGATCAGCTTTCCGGGCTGGAGTTCATGACGTAGCACGGGTCACCTCCGCCTGCCCCATGCCGACCTGGAGGTCCAGGTCGATTGTGCCGGCCTCCTCGACGCCTTCGGCGGGGGAGAGGGTGATCTCCTTGTGCTGGTCCGGCTGCACGTCCACGTCCTTCGGGTCGTCGCCGGGCAGCTGGAGGTCGCCCACGCCCACCTCGACGTTCAGCCGCACGGTCACGTCCTCGGGCACGAGCACCTTGATCCGGCCCATGCCGACCTCCGCCCGGGTCGTGACCGTCTGCTTCCCGGACACGTCCAGCTTGCTCAGATCCAGGGTGCCGACGCCGGTGCCCAGGTCGTACCCGGGCCGTACGTCCGCCACCGTGGCGGGTTGCCAGGTGGTGCGCGCCCAGTGGGTGTCGATGTCCTTGGGCAGGGCCGCCGCACCGGCGAGCAGGCCGGCCGTGATGATCGCCAGGAAGACCGAGCCGGCGCCGGTCCGGCCCAGGAAGGCGCTGACGGCTATGCCCAGGCCGAGGACGGCGAGCGCACAGGCAAGGCCCGTCTGCAGGCTGGTGCCGAGCGGGTGGCCGTCCCATGTGCGGCTCGTGCCCAGGGCTCCCGCGAGCAGGGCCAGCAGGAAGACCGAACCGCCGATCGATCGCGGCCCGCGCGGCCGGAGCGGCCGGGGGTGCGGGGCGGGTATGTCCTCGCGGGCACCCGGCTGCGTACCGAGGCTGATGTTGAGGGCTGCGGCGACGTCCAGATCATGCGGGTCTCGGGGACCCCACAGGTAGCCCGTGCCGCCGATGTGGGTGCCGTCCTTGACGATCGGGTCCCGCCACCAGGAGGGGGTGGTGAGGAGCACCGGCGGCGCCTGGGGCTCCGGCGGGGCATCGGCGACGGCCTGCGCGGCGATGGGGACTCCCCTGCTCGAGCGCAGCCTGGAGCTCGGGGAAGGATCGGGGCCGGGGGCGCCGCGCTGGCGCGACCAGTAGCCGGCGCCCGCGAGAAGGAGGGAGAGGACGACGGCGAAGGTCAGCACCCCGCCGTTGTTCAACATGGTGAGGAACACGCCGCAGCCCACCAGCGCGAACAGCACGGCCGTCAGGGCCTGGCCGTCGACGCGGCCGGTGAGCAGCTTGCGGACCTCGTTCTCCTCGTCGTCGTACGGGACGAACAGCCAGGCGAAGCCGTAGAAGAGCAGGCCGATGCCGCCGGTGGCGGAGAGCACCGCGAGGGTGATGCGGAAGATGACCGGGTCCATGTCGCACTGCCGTCCGAGTCCCGCGCAGACGCCGGCCAGGGTCTTGTGGCGGCGGTCTCGGCGGAACGCGTGGGGCGGCCCCGGCGGGACACCCTCTTCGGCGGGGGCGGCCGAGCCGGGAACTCCTCCCCCCTGCTCTCCCGCGTCCGCGCGCCCGGGTGCGGGACCCGCGGCGGGCGCGGCATCCTGCGGCCCGGCGCCCGGGGCGGGGCGCGGGCCGGAGCCGGGTCCCGGACCCGCCGCGGCGTGCTCGTGATCGGTCATGGGTCCATGGTGACGGGCGCGACGCCCCGGCGGGAGTCGGAACGACCCTGGCCGGACCCTGATATCGGCCCTGAGAGTCGGCGCGGGAAGCGTTCGAGGACCGGCCCGGGGAGATCAGGGGAGCCTCAGGGGCCGACCCTGATGCTCCGGCCTCCCGCACGTGTGACCATCAATGGCATGTCGGAAGCCGCAGCAGCGCCACTCGCCGAACCGCGGCCGCCGCGCAAGCTCTACCGCAGCAGTGACGGACGCTGGCTCGGGGGCGCGGCGCGGGGCCTCGCCGGGCACCTCGGGCTGCCCGTGATCTGGGTGCGGCTCGTTTTCGTCGGCCTGTTCATGGCCGACGGCCTCGGTGCGCTGCTGTACGCCGCGTTCTGGTTCTTCGTCCCGCTCGGTGTCGGCGGTGTCGGGGCGCAGAGGCCGCCGTCGCCGCCGGCCGCGGAGACCTCGCCCGACGGCCGCCGCAGACGCGTCGCGCGCAGGCCCGACAAGGGTCAGATCGTGGCCCTGCTCCTCATGGTCGTGGTGGCCCTGGTCTTCGTGGGCAATGTGAACCTCAGCGGAGGAGCGAGGGCGTACCTCTGGCCGACGGTGCTCGTCGGCGCGGGCGTCGCCCTGGTCTGGCGCCAGGCCGACAACGCCCGCCGGGCCCGCTGGGTCGAGGTCGGCCGCCGCCGGCGCACTCTCACGCTGCTGCGCTCGGTGGGCGGGGTGCTGCTGGTGACGGCCGGCGTCTCCGGCATCTTCGTCCTGCAGGGCTCCGCCGCTCACCTCGGCTCCGTCCTCCAGGCGGCCCTCGCGGTCCTCGTCGGCATAACGCTCCTCGCCGGGCCGTATCTGGTGCGCATGACGCAGGACCTCTCCGAGGAGCGCCTGATGCGCATCCGCGCCCAGGAGCGCGCGGAGGTCGCCGCCCATGTGCACGACTCGGTGCTGCACACCCTCACCCTGATCCAGCGCAACGCGGAGAACGCGAGCGAGGTGCGCCGCCTGGCCCGAGCCCAGGAGCGCGACCTGCGCACCTGGCTGTACAAACCGGAGGGCACCGGCAAGGACGAGGCCGACGAGCCCACCACCCTGGCCGACGCCGTGCGGCGCAACGCGGCCGAGGTGGAGGACAAGCACGGCGTGCCCATCGAGGTCGTGGTCGTGGGCGACTGCCCGCTCGACGAGAGAATCAGTGCGCAGATGCAGGCCGCGCGCGAAGCAATGGTGAACGCCGCCAAGTACGGTGGCGAGGGCGGAGCCGTACAGGTCTTCGCCGAGGTCGAGGGGAAGACGGTCTTCGTGTCCGTCCGGGACCGCGGCCCCGGCTTCGACCTAGGCTCGATACCCGCCGACCGGATGGGTGTCCGAGAATCGATCATCGGCCGCATGGAGCGCAACGGTGGTACGGCGCGGCTGCGCGCGGTGCCGGACGGCGGCACCGAGGTCGAGCTGGAGATGGAGAGGGCGGAGAAGACGTCATGAGCGACCCGACCGAGGCGAACGGTACGGCGGGACCGGCGGAGGCGGCAGGGCCCGCGGAGTCGGGCGGCGGCCCCGGGCGTCACGTGCGCGTGGTCCTCGTCGACGACCACCGCATGTTCCGTACGGGGGTCCAGGCCGAGATCGGGCAGACCGAGCAGACCGGCGTCGAGGTCGTCGGCGAGGCCGCGGACGTCGACCAGGCGGTCACGGTGATCACCGCGACCCGGCCCGAGGTGGTCCTCCTCGACGTGCACCTGCCGGGCGGTGGCGGTGTCGAAGTGCTGCGCCGCTGCGCCCCGTTGATGGGCGACGCCGAGCAGCCGGTCCGCTTCCTGGCGCTGTCCGTGTCGGACGCCGCGGAGGACGTGATCGGCGTGATCCGCGGCGGTGCCCGCGGGTACGTCACCAAGACGATCACCGGCACGGACCTCGTGAACTCCATCTTCCGTGTCCAGGAGGGCGACGCGGTCTTCTCACCCCGGCTGGCCGGGTTCGTCCTGGACGCCTTCGCGTCCACGGACGCACCGCCGGTCGACGAGGACCTGGACCGCCTGACCCAGCGCGAACGCGAGGTGCTGCGGCTCATCGCCCGGGGCTACGCCTACAAGGAGATCGCCAAGCAGCTGTACATCTCCGTGAAGACCGTCGAGTCGCACGTCTCGGCGGTCCTGCGCAAGCTCCAGCTCTCCAACCGGCACGAGCTGACGCGCTGGGCGACGGCTCGCCGGCTCGTGTGACACCGGCGCTCACACCACCCGCGTCGCCCCCGCGTACGGCATCTCGTCGAGCGGGGCGACGCGTACCGGCGCCGACGGGTTCGGAGCGTGGATCATGCGGCCGTTGCCCACGTAGATGCCGACATGGCTGATGCCGGCGTAGAAGAAGACCAGGTCGCCGGGGAGGAGTTCGGAGCGGGAGACGCGGCGGCCCGCGGCGATCTGGGAGTAGGTCGTGCGGGGCAGGGAGACGCCCGCGGCGCGGTACGCGGCCTGCACGAGGCCCGAGCAGTCGAAGGCGTTCGGGCCGGTGGCGCCCCAGACGTAAGGGCTGCCGAGCTTCTGGTAGGCGTAGGAGACGGCGGCGGCGGCGCGGGCGCCGGTCGCCTGGGACGAGGCGGAGCCGGGGGCCGCGAGAGTGTCCCGTGCGCCCGTCGAGCGCGAGCCGCGGTCCTGCGACGCGCCCTGCAGGGAACGTTCCTGCGGGCCGAGCCGGGAGAGCAGCTGCCGTGCCGAGCCCAGCTTGCCGGTGATCGACTTCTTGTGCTGCTTCAGCTCCGCCCGGCGTGACTTCAGGGACGTCAGCTCGATGTGGGCGGCCCCGCGCAGTTG
The DNA here is from genome assembly GCF_002891435.1 of Streptomyces cahuitamycinicus. Taxonomy (GTDB): domain Bacteria; phylum Actinomycetota; class Actinomycetes; order Streptomycetales; family Streptomycetaceae; genus Streptomyces; species Streptomyces cahuitamycinicus. The sequence goes on along the minus strand of NZ_POUC01000133.1, from coordinate 12,435 downwards.
CTCGATCTCCCGCAGCTGCTTGCGTACACCCGCGACGGCGGCGTTCTGCCGGCTGCCGGCCCGCTCGACGAACTCGGCGTTGTCGAGGTACCGGTCGGGATCGTCGGAGAGGGCGAGCTGCATCGCGGGGTCGAGGCCGCCGGCGCGGTACTGCGCGGCGGCGACCGAACCCAGGGCGTCGCGGGCGGAGTTGAGCCGCTCCTCCTTGCGCGCCGCCTGGTCCTGGAGGTTCTTCAGCCGCTGCCCGGCCGCTTCGGCCTTCTCCTTCGCGCCGTTGTACTTCTCGGTGGCGACCTCCGCCTCCTGGTACAGCTTGTCCACCTTGGCCTTGACCTGGCCGGGGGTGAGCTGCGGTTCGGCGTGCCCGGTTCCGTCGAAGCCCGTCGCCGTCGCCGCGCTCGCGAGGGCGATCGTGGCGGCCGTACGGGCCGTGCCGCCACCCGTCGAGCGCTGTCGGGGCTTGCGGTGCGCTGCCACCTGGAGGCCACGTCCTTTCCTCGACCGCCGAGGGGTGCGTGCGGGCGCCCGGGGGGAGCGGACGGGCGGCCTGCGCGGTCCGGCGACGGCCCGCACAGGGGGAGCGGATCGCCGCCGGACCCTTTCGGCGGTGGTGTCCGACTGCCGCCCCTGGCCCGGGCGGCGGTGGGGAGCCGGGCACCTGGTGGAGGACGCTAGGCGTCGCCGCGACGGGCCGGTGGCAGGTGTGCGGAAGTGTCTTGAGAGGACCGGCGGTGACCGTATGCGACCGTGGCCCGGCCTGGACGCCGTCGACTTAACTCAGCGTGATGACCGATGCGTCGAATCGTTAGCGAGTGACCGTGATCGGGTGCTATGGGGTGCATATGTGCATCACTGGGCCGGTGTCGGGCGGTCTCGGGACCCTGATTAGGCTCCGGCCTCATGGGCGTACTCATCCACCTCTTCGTCGGCCTCCACATCATCGGCATCGCCTCGCTCCTGGGCGGCTTCCTCACCCAGATGAAGGCGATGGGCGCGGGCAGCGCCCGCTACACCCCCGCGATGCTGCACGGCGCGCTCACGATGCTGGTCACCGGTGTGATCCTGACCGGCCTCAACCAGGCCGACGACCAGTCCGTGAACAACATCAAGATCGGCGTGAAGCTGGCCCTGCTGATCGTGATCCTCGGCCTGGTGTACGTGAAGCGGGACGACGAGAAGGTGGACAAGGGCCTCTTCGGCCTGGTCGGTCTGCTGACCACGGCGAACATCTTCATCGCCGTGCTCTGGACCTGACCCCGGAGCGCCGGGCACCGGCCCGGGCCGAGGTGACCGCCCAGGCGGTGCACCCGAGCCACGCAGCCACCGCCATCCACAGCAGCACCTCCCCGGCGGCGTCGAGCCAGGGGACGTCCAGGGCGGCGGCGACCGCCAGGGCGGCCGCGGCCGTCACGACCGCGGCGAACACGGTCGCCCAGCGCCGCGCGTCGTAGTGGTGGCGGGGCCAGAAGAGCTCGGCGAGAAGCAGGGCGACGCAGGTGATCAGCGCGAGCACGAGCAGCGTGACGGCCGTCGTGCGCAGCACGTCGGCGTTCTCCTCGTTCCACAGATACAGGCGCGCGCTGTCGGCGCTGAGGAGCTTCGCTCCGGCCAGTGCGGAGACGGCGAGGGCGCCGGCCGCGAGCCAGTGGTCGCCGCGCCCCTCCTCCACCTGCCGGGGCTGGAAGCGGAAGAGGGCGAAGCCGTAGAGCGCGAGGCCCAGCCAGAACAGCACCAGGGCCGCGTGGGCGAGCCAGGGCGACGTATCGGCCGCGGCGAGCGTGGCGCCGAGCACCGCGAGCCCCTGGGTGGCCACACAGCGCAGGAAAACCGTGCCGCGCCGCCCCCCGGCCTCCGCGGTGAGCAGTACCGCCCAGAGCAGCATCGCGAGCGCCAGCAGTGCCTCGGCGAGGGACTGCCGGCCCGCCGCGGAGAAGCCGGTACCCAGGACGGCGGTCGCAGCCACGGCCGTGAGTGCGGCCGGCGCCTCCGCCCGCCATTCGCCGCGTGCCCGCTGCTGGACGGTGCCCGCGGCCGGCGTCTCCGTCCGCCACCCGCCGCGTGCCCGCTGGGCGAGACCCGTGACCGCCACCAGCCAGGACGCGCAGGTCAGGGCGAGGGCGATGCGGGAAAGGGCCTCGTACCCCGCCGAGTCGAGGCCGACCGACACGATGCCGGTCGCCAGCGCATATGTCGACCACCAGGTGGCAAACGGGGAGGGACCGGACATAGGGCCGATGCTAGAGAGCGCCGCACTCGTTCCGAGAGGGGCACGCGCGCGTGCCCCTCAAAAAGTGTGACGAGACCTCTCAGGCCGGCCGCACCACGCTGTGGATGGCCGACTCGCCGTCGTAGTAGACCGACTCCTCGCGCACGTACGTGCCGGGCTTCGGGGCGTGGATCATCATGCCGTTGCCGATGTAGATCCCGACGTGGGTGACGTCGTCGTAGAAGAAGACCAGGTCACCGGGACGGGCCTGGGAGAGCGGGACCGTGGTGCCGGCGTTCACCTGGTCGTAGGTGGTGCGCGGCAGGGTGACGCCCGCGGCCTTCCACGCGGCCTGGGTGAGGCCGGAGCAGTCGTAGGAGCCGGGGCCGACGGCGCCCCACACGTACGGCTTGCCGATCTGGGCACGGGCGAAGGCGAGCGCCTTGTCGGCCTTGGTGGCGTACGAGGAGTCGGCCGGGGCCGTCGCAGAGGACGAGCCGGAGCCCGCCGAACCCGACGACGAGGATCCGCTGTCCTGCTGCCGAGCGGCCTCGTCCTGCGCCTGCTGCTGGGCGGCCTGCTGCCGGGCGAGCTCGTCGGCCTTGCGGGCGGCCTCCTCCCGCTTCTCCTTCGCGATCGCCGCGAGCCGGGCCTTCTCCTCGGCGGTCAGCTTCGACATCAGTTCGCGCGCGTCGGCGAGCTTGCGCTGGACGGTCGCCTTGGCGGTCTTCAGGGCGCCCTGCGACTCGGTGAGTGTCTCCAGGCTCTCGGTGGCCTCCTGGCGCTTCTTCATCGTCTCGGACTGCTGCGTGACGTAGTCGTCGACCGCGACCTTCTGACGGCCGGTCATCCGGTCCATCAGCTGGGTCTGGTCGAAGTAGTCCTGCGGGGTGTCCGCGAGCAGGAACGTCGCCGTGTCCGGGGCGGCGGCGCCGGTGCGGTACTGGGCGGAGGCGAAGGAACCCAGCTGCTCGCGCGCCTCGTTGAGCTTCTGGGTGCGCTTCGCGACGTCGTCGATGAGGGCGTCGGCGCGCTTGCGCTCCTTCGCCGTCTTCTCCTTGGCCGCGTTGTACTTCTCGGTCGCCGACCCCGCCTGGCGGTACAGGTCGTCGACCTTCTTCTCGACTTCCTCCAGGCTGGGCTTGTCGTCGGCCTCGGGGGCGGCGTTGGCCGACTGGGACAGCAGGGCTACGGAGGTGAGGGCCGCCGTTGCGAGGGCGGGGGTCCGTATGCCTGCCACGCGCGTACCCGTAGGACGCGACTTGCGGTGCGACGCCAAGGGAGGCGACTCCTTCCATGTTCCGCCTACCGGGTTAGCTGTCGGGTTCGGGCGGGTGGTTCGGAAGGTTTGCCCTACGGCCGTCTCCGCACAGGGAGTCGGGCCGATTCACCCCAGGTTCACGGTTGGGTCCCCGGCTCCGGCTGCCGCTGCGGCACACCGGACTCGGCGGAGGCCGCGCGGCCCGGCGACGTTCGCCGGTGGGGGTCATGCGGCCTGGTCGCACGGTAGCCAACTCGTGTGGCCCCTGTGAAGGTTGATGGGTGATATGCCCGATACATTTTCGTGACCTTGGTCATGAGCATTGCCGAGAGTGAACGATCGAGGCTGCCTGGTCACGGTTCGTCCGCAATTGCGGAGTGTGTAGCAGGACGTGATCAAGCCGTCACGGAGGGCGACAGCTCGCCGTCGGCCGGTCGGCGGGGCCCGGGCGCCCGGCGATGTTCTCAGGGCGGCGGCGGGCTGTCAGTGGGGCGCCCTAGACTCGGAGAGCGATGAGCAGCCTCTTTGACGACAGCTTCCTGGCGAACCTCCAGGCCCAGCGGGGCCCCGCGGACGAGCCCCCGCCGCCACCCGAGGACGATCACGTACCGGAGCCGATTCCGGACGATCTGTTCGGCGGGAAGTTCGACGCACCCCCGGACCGGGACGCCTACTACCGGGACGGCGCCCCGCGCCCCCCGGTGGACACCGCCGCGCTCCTGGAGGGGCTGAACGACAACCAGCGCGCCGCCGTCGTCCACTCCGGCTCCCCCCTGCTCATCGTGGCCGGTGCCGGCTCCGGCAAGACCCGGGTGCTCACGCACCGCATCGCCCACCTGCTCGCCGAGCGCGGCGTGCACCCGGGCCAGATCCTCGCGATCACCTTCACCAACAAGGCCGCCGGCGAGATGAAGGAACGTGTCGAGCAGCTCGTCGGCCCGCGCGCGAACGCCATGTGGGTCATGACGTTCCACAGCGCGTGCGTGCGCATCCTCCGCCGCGAGAGCAAGAAGCTCGGCTTCACGTCGAGCTTCTCGATCTACGACGCCGCCGACTCCAAGCGCCTGATGGCCCTGGTCTGCCGCGATCTGGACCTCGACCCCAAGCGCTTCCCGCCGAAGTCCTTCAGCGCCAAGATCAGCAACCTGAAGAACGAGCTGATCGACGAGGAGGACTTCGCCGCCCAGGCCGGCGACGGCTTCGAGAAGACCCTCGCCCAGGCCTACGCCATGTACCAGTCGCGGCTGCGCGAGGCGAACGCCCTCGACTTCGACGACCTGATCATGACGACGGTCAATCTCCTGCGCGCCTTCCCGGACGTGGCCGAGCACTACCGCCGCCGCTTCCGGCACGTGCTGGTCGACGAGTACCAGGACACCAACCACGCCCAGTACGCCCTGGTCCGCGAGCTGGTCGGCACGTCCGAGCACCCCGTCGACGTGCCGCCCGAGGCCGAGCTCCCGCCCGCCGAGCTGTGTGTCGTGGGCGACGCCGACCAGTCGATCTACGCCTTCCGCGGCGCGACGATCCGCAACATCCTCCAGTTCGAGGAGGACTACCCGGACGCGACGACCATCCTGCTCGAACAGAACTACCGCTCCACGCAGACGATCCTCAGCGCCGCCAACGCGGTCATCGAGCGCAACGAGTCCCGCCGTCCCAAGAACCTGTGGACCAAGGCCGGTTCCGGTGCCCGGATCACCGGCTACGTCGCCGACACCGAGCACGACGAGGCGCAGTTCGTCGCCGACGAGATAGACCGCCTCACGGACGCCGGCGAGGCCAAGGCCGGCGACGTCGCCGTCTTCTACCGGACCAACGCCCAGTCCCGTGTCTTCGAAGAGGTCTTCATCCGCGTCGGCCTTCCCTACAAGGTCGTCGGCGGCGTCCGCTTCTACGAGCGCAAGGAGGTCCGGGACGTCCTGGCCTACCTGCGCGTCCTGGCCAACCCGGAGGACTCGGTGCCGCTGCGCCGGATCCTCAACGTCCCCAAGCGGGGCATCGGCGACCGGGCCGAGGCGATGATCGACGCCCTGTCCCAGCGGGAGAAGATCAGCTTCCCGCAGGCGCTCAAGCGCGTCGACGAGGCGTACGGCATGGCCGCGCGCTCCACCAACGCCGTCAAGCGGTTCAACACGCTGATGGAGGACCTCCGCACGGTCGTCGAGTCCGGCGCCGGACCGGCCACGGTTCTGGAAGCAGTGCTGGAGCGCACCGGATACCTCGCCGAGCTGCAGGCCTCCACCGACCCGCAGGACGAGACCCGGATCGAGAACCTCCAGGAACTCGCCGCCGTCGCGATGGAATTCGAGCAGGAGCGCGGCGAGGACGAGCAGACCACCCTCTCGGACTTCCTGGAGCAGGTCGCGCTGGTCGCCGACTCCGACCAGATCCCCGACGAGGAGGACGGCGACGGCGTCATCACCCTGATGACCCTGCACACCGCCAAGGGTTTGGAGTTCCCGGTCGTCTTCCTGACCGGCATGGAGGACGGCGTCTTCCCGCACATGCGCGCCCTCGGGCAGGCCAAGGAGCTGGAGGAGGAACGGCGCCTGGCCTACGTCGGCATCACCCGCGCGCGGGAGCGGCTGTATCTGACGCGGTCCACCCTGCGCAGCGCCTGGGGCCAGCCGTCGTACAACCCGCCCTCCCGGTTCCTGGAGGAGATCCCGCCGGCCCACATGGAGTGGAAGCGGACCGGGGCGACCGCGCCCGCGTCCGCCGGGCCGGTCTCGGCGGTGGCGGCCTCGCTGTCCTCGTCGCGTTCACGCTCGTCGGCCTCGGGCGCCTCCGGTTTCGCCACGCGCCGCAGCGCCGAGAAGCCGGTCGTGGCGCTGGCGGTCGGGGACCGCGTCACACACGACCAGTTCGGGCTCGGAACCGTCGTCGCGGTCAAGGGCACGGGCGGGAACGCCGAGGCGACGATCGACTTCGGCGAGGCCAAGCCGAAGCGGCTGCTGCTGCGGTACGCGCCGGTGGAGAAGCTGTAGTGCCGTGAGACGAGCCCCCGGGACGCCCGGGAAGTCGTCACCGCCCGGCGCGACCACGACGTCGAACAGCTGAGCCAGGATCCTCGCTTCGCGCGTCATCGGGTTGTCGTCCGAGCGGCGGGTCCGGGTGGTGCGGTTCCCCGAACGCGGCTTGCGACCGGTGAACGTCCCCCCTGAGCCGGCGGACGAAGGGTGGCGGCGTACCACGCAAGCCGATGTCACCATCGACCGGGGGAATCACCGGTCGCCTGTTGAAGCTCACCGAGGTGACAACGCCCGAGGCCGTACGCGAGGCTCGTCGACATGGAGATCAGAGCAGGTGTGCGGGGCGATGTGGAACAGATCGCGGCGCTTCACGCGGAGAGTTGGCGTACGGCGTATACGGGGATCATGCCGAGTGATTTCTTGGCCGGCCCCCTGTTCGAGGACCGGCTGGCGCTCTGGCAAGGGCGCATGCTGGAGCCGCAGCCGACCGCAGGACTGTTCGTGGCCGTGAGCGGAGGCGAGATGGACGGTTTCGCCTACCTCGTTCCGCGCCCCGACGGCCGCATCCTTCTGGACAACTTGCATGCCCGGCCAGGCCGTACTGGTTCCGGCATCGGAGGCCGCCTGCTCCGACACGCTCTCGCGTGGGCCGCCACCGAGCATCCCGGGCGGGATGTCTGTCTGGAGGTACTGCGCGCCAACACACGCGCCATCGCCTTCTACGAGCGGCACGGCGCTCTGCGTACCGACGAGCGCGTCTGCCTGTTCGAGCAGGGCTTTGAGCTGCCCGAGTTCGAGTACACCTGGGCGGCCGGCCAGCTCGGAGTGTCCGCTCCCCGGTGAGGGAGAGGCATCAGCCATCGAGTCGACACCTTGTGCCGGGTAACGGGGGCGGGGTTTCCTGCAGTTGGCTAGGATCGTCGGATGCCCAGGTCGACCGCAGGAAGCGCCCTACCCGTGGGCAGAGCCCGCACTCTCGCTCAGGTGTACCGACACTTCGGTGAGGTCGAGGCCGCCGAAAAGTCGCCGCTGTACGAGCGCGTCGCCGTCGCCCTGAGTGAATCCGACGAGGCCCTGCGCGCCATCGAGGCGGCGCCCGCGCGCAAGCGGCACCCCGCGGTAATCCTCGCCGCGCTGCACGATCTCGCCCTCGCCGGACGCGCCCCGGCACTCGCCGCGGCCTATGCCGCCGCGGACGGCGACGCTGCCGCCGCCGCGGCGATCGACACGCTGCTGCGCATGACCGACACCGTCGTGGCCACCGCCGCGCACCGGCAGACGCGGACCAACGAGACCGGACGCTGCGCCGTGCTGTATCCGGCCATCGCCGAGGCTGCGCGCCGGGTGGGCGCGCATGCGGTGGGGCTGATCGACGTGGGCTGCTCGGCTGGACTCAACCTCAATGTCGATCGCGTCGGCATCACGTACAGCAACGGACAATCGCTGGGAGACCCGTCATCTCCCGTGCAGATGACGTCTTCGACCGTGGGAGACCGGCCCGTCCCGACCCGGGCCCTGCCCGAGGTCGTCGCCCGGGTCGGCATCGACCTCGATCCGGTCGACGTGACCGACGCTGACCACGCCCGATGGTTGCGCGCCTGCCTGTGGCCGGACGCGCCCGGTCATCCGGAGCAGGCCGCAAGGCTCGACGCGGAGATGGCGTTGTCGGCGACAACTCCTCCGCTGCTGCTGCGAGGTGACGCCGTCGAGGTGCTGCCCGAGGCCTTCGCCCGTGTGCCCGCCGACGCCCTGCCTGTCGTCACCACGACGTGGGCGCTGTCGCGCTTCCCGCTCGAGCGCCGCCTGCGGTTCCTGCACCGCCTCGACGAGGCGGCGGCCGGCCGGACGGTGGCGTGGGTGTCAGCGGAGGGGGTCGGAGTCGCACCGGCGATACCGACACTCGGCGACCGCCGTGCCTCCGGCCACAGCATCATCGGCCTGGCGGTGTTCGGCCAATCGGTTCTGCGCGCCGAGGCCGTCGGCCGCTGCTGGTCGCAGGGCCGCCTACTGGCGTGGCTCGCAGACTCCTAGGCCCTACTGGTCGTGTCTGCGCCATTGGGGTTCTGGCACACACAGTCCGTGAAGGATCCGAAGCCTCGCCACGGGCAGCGGCCACCTGCCGACTGACCGGCATCAACGTTCAGCGTGCGAAGGGCCTGCCGGACTTGGTTCGCAGCCCTGTCGTCGGACCGGCGGGGGCTGCCGGGACGTTACGCCGGGTCGATGCCGTGGCTGCGCAGCCACGGCAGCGGGTCGATCGCCGAGCCGCCGGCCGGGCGCACCTCGAAGTGCAGGTGAGGACCGGTGGAGTTGCCGGAGTTGCCCGAGCGGGCGATCGGATCGCCCGCCTTCACGGTCGTACCCGAGGGGACCGTGTAGGTGGAGAGGTGGCAGTACCACGTCTCCGTGCCGTCCTTGGCGGTCACGATCATCATGTTGCCGTACGCGCTGTTCCACTGGGTGCGCACGGTGCCGTCGGTCGCGGCCATCACGGTCGTGCCGTACGAGACGGGGAAATCGATGCCGGTGTGGAGGGACATCCAGTTGATGCCGGACTGGCCGTAGTAGGCGCTGAGTCCGTGCCGGGCGACCGGCAGGGCGAACTTGGGGCGCAGCCGCTCCTTGCGGGCCGCTTCCTCCGCCGCGCGCTTCTTCTCGGCCGCCTGCTGGGCCTTGAGGTCGATGCGCTCCTGTGTACGGCTGGCCCGGTCTGCGAAGTCGTCGGCGCCGGCGGAAAGACTTTGCAGCTGGGTGTCGAGCTTGTTGTTGGCGGCGGCCGGCTTGACCGGTTGCGCGTCCGCCGCGGTCGTCTGCGCCTCGGCGGCACTGTCGTCGGCGAAACTGCCCACGGAGGCGGCGGCGATCCCGGCGACACCCATCACGCAGGCCGAGGGCACCGCGATGGTCATCAGCGCCGAGCGCTTGGGCGGTGTGCGGCGGCGGGAACGGGAACCGGCGCGCGAGGCCGCCCGCGACGACCGGGCGGCGGGGACGACGTCCTCCTGGCCGTCCAGGAGCGGGGTGACGACGGGCAGTTCACCGGTGGCGGCCGACTCGTCTCCGTCCGCGGCGGGGTCGTGGAAACCGGCCCCGGCGGATTCGTCGTAGGCGACCTGCTCGAACGTCGCCGTCTCGTGCTGCCCGAAGGTTTCGGCGGGGTGCTCGTACGCGTCGGGATCCGGTGCGGCGTTGCCGTCGGAGTTCCACTGCGTGGCGTCGTAGGCGCCTGTGTCGAAAGCCTGCGTGCCCCACTCCCACTGCTGGGTGTGGTCGGCGGTGTTGCCGGACTGGTCCGGCTGGAGCCAGGCGCCCGACTCCCACTGCCCCGTGGCGTCGGGCGAGGGGGACTGGGACGGGATGGCCGACATCGGCTGCTGCTCGGCCGTCCAGGGGGTCGTGTCGTAGACGCCGGTGTCGTAGGCGCCGTGGTGCTGGGCCGCGTATCCGTCGTAGTGCATGTTCTCGTGCGTGCCGGTGGGCCAGTGGCCGGTGTCGTAGCTGCCCGTGTCCTGGCCACTGCCCGGCATGTCGCCGAAGAGGGGGTCGGTCGCGAAGCTCGCGGTGGTGTGCCCGGTGGCGTCGAATCCGGTGGCGGCGTAGTCGCCGTACGTGGTGAGGTCGCCGTACTGGGCTTCCTGGGTGCCGTACGACGCGTAGTGCGCGGAGGCGGCGTCGGAAGCCGGAGCCGGGGTCATGGTCCCCGACGGGTGACGGTCGTTCACCAACTTCTCTTTCGCCTCGACAACAGGGGCTGCCAGAGCAGTGCGGCGACTGTACCCGGCGGTACGCGAGCACGACAATCTTCCGCAGGTTTCGCGCGCGCAGGAAACGGGCATTCGGCCGTGTTTTGGCGGACGGCGGGCACGGGTTTGGCTCTGTGTTCGAAGTTTGTTCGAGGTTGATCGGTGCTTCGGCGTTGAGTGATCGCTGTATGACGATTCTCAGGCGACCGTCAGACCGCCGGTTTGTTCGGCCGAGGGTTCACCCGCGTGTGCCGTGTCCAGGACCTGCCGTATGCCGTTGGCGACGGCGGGATGAACGGGCAGGGCGAGATGGCCGATGCCGGTCACGCGCACGTTCTGCGCCGTCAGATCGGGATGGTCGACGCAGGCCGTCTCCAGCGGATCCATCACATGGTCCAGGTCGCTCCAGAAGCTGACGAAGTGCGTACGGCAGTCAGGGGCGGGCAGAGCGAGCTCCTTGAGCACCGGTGAGCCGGGGCGCATCTGGCGCACGATGGGGTGCGCGTCGGCGAAGGGCGCCACTCGGGTTCCCGAATGCGGCGTGCCGAGCGTGACCAATGTCCGTACGCGCGTGTCGCCGCCGAGCCGCTGCACGTAATAACGCGCTATCAGTCCGCCGAGGCTGTGCCCGACGACGTCGACCCGGTCGGCCCCCGTGCGCTCACAGATCTCCTCGATGTGCCGGCCGAGCCGTTCGGCGGCGGCCCGTATGTCACAGGTCAGCGGCGAGTAGTTGAGCGACTCGATCTGCTGCCTGCCGTGCTGGGCCAGGCTGCGGCGCAGCAGGACGAAGACCGAGCGGTTGTCGATGAATCCGTGCAGGAGCAGGACCGGCGGCTTGGCCTCCGTGGGCAGTTGGGCGGCACCGTCCCCGGGCAGCGCCGGGACGGGGGCCCGGCGCTCCTGGGCGATGCCGGACGGGTAGAGGAGGAGATGCCCGGCCAGGATCGCGATCTCCAGGGCGGTGGCTTTCAGGAGAGCCAGGGAGAGTCCCGCCAGTCTGCCCGGCAGCAGGCGCTCGCAGAACGGAAGAAAGGGCAGAGCCGCCCTGGTGACCTTCATGGCCGACCTCCTGTCGGCACGCGGGAGGACGCCTCCGCCCCCTGTGTGCCCTCGTGGAAAGCAGCCGCGAAGACGGCCGGCGATGCCCGCGAGAGCGGCGTGTGCCGCGTGAGCCGCGGGGGTAGAGCGCGGCGTGTGGCGCATGTGACGCCGGTGGTCGGCGGAGGTCCCCGATCGGTGGGGTGACGAGGCTCCCCGCCGGTGTGCCGTGTCTGCCCTGCGTGCTGTGAGTGCGGTGCTTGCCCTGCGTGCCTTCGCCGAAGCGCCGTGCTGTCGCGGTCCGTCGTGGACGGTGCGGCGGTACGGCTACCTCGATGCAACTCCCCTTGCGCTTGTCCCATCGTGTGATTTCCCCCTCGGCATCCACCGTGAAACTGCCGGTTGCGGGATGCTGGAGAACGTCCGTTCACTTGCCCGGAAGGTTCGGGGCGGGGCGTCCGTGCGGTGCGGCGTGTACGGCTTGCCCGATGTGTGCGGTACTTGTCGGTGCGGATTGATGTAGTCGCTTCATGGAGGCAGTGATGGGTGTGGCAGCCGGTCCGATCCGCGTGGTGGTGGCCAAGCCGGGGCTCGACGGCCACGATCGCGGGGCCAAGGTGATCGCGCGTGCCCTGCGCGACGCCGGTATGGAAGTCATCTACACGGGGCTTCACCAGACCCCCGAGCAGATCGTCGACACGGCGCTCCAGGAGGACGCCGACGCGATCGGGCTGTCCATCCTGTCCGGAGCGCACAACACGCTCTTCACGGCCGTGATCGATCTGCTCAGGGAGCGGGACGCGGAGGACATCCTGGTCTTCGGCGGAGGGATCATCCCCGAGGCGGACATCCCCCTGCTGAAGGAGAAGGGCGTCGCGGAGATCTTCAAGCCGGGCGCGACGACGGCCTCGATCGTGGACTGGGTCCGGACGAACGCCCGTCAGCCCGCGGAGGCCTGAGCCTCCGGCGAACCGGACCGGGTGCCTTGGTCCGGGCGGAGCCGGTGGGCCCTCGGTCGGGTGGGGCCGCTTCGCCGGGCGGCCGACCGCCACCGCCTCCGAGGGCCGCCCCGGCCGGTCGTCAGCACCCCCGGGCAACGGCCGACCGTTGCGGGGGCGCTCGGCCCCGGAGTCGCTGGCGGGGGTTGGAACTGCTCACCAAGGAGTGCGCACAACGCTGAGTTAGCTCGATCGTGTGATCGTCTGCTGG
>NZ_POUC01000132.1 GCF_002891435.1 Streptomyces cahuitamycinicus | reverse complement strand
CTCCCCCTCTGGCCGGCCGCGGCCGTACTGCTCGGCCTGCTGCCCGCGTTCGTCGCCCCTGATCCCAAGGAGCTGTCGTGATCCGCTTCGAGGACGTCTCCGTGACCTACGACGGGGCCGCCGAGCCCACCGTCCGGGGCATCGACTTCGAGGTCCCGGAAGGCGAGCTCGTCCTGCTGGCGGGCCCGTCCGGCGTCGGCAAGTCCACCGTCCTGGGCGCGGTCAGCGGACTCGTCCCGCACTTCACCGGCGGCACCCTGCGCGGCCGGGTCACGGTCGCCGGGCGCGACACCCGCACCCACAAGCCGCGCGAACTGGCCGATGTCGTGGGGACGGTCGGCCAGGATCCGCTGTCCCACTTCGTCACGGACACCGTCGAGGACGAACTCGCCTACGGCATGGAGTCGCTGGGCCTCGCCCCGGACGTGATGCGCCGCCGCGTCGAGGAAACGCTCGACCTGCTGGGCCTGGCCGGTCTGCGCGACCGGCCGATCGCCACGCTCTCCGGCGGCCAGCAGCAGCGCGTGGCGATCGGCTCGGTCCTCACCCCGCACCCGGGCGTCCTCGTCCTGGACGAGCCGACCTCCGCGCTGGACCCGGCGGCGGCCGAGGAGGTGCTGGCCGTCCTCCAGCGGCTGGTCCACGACCTGGGCACGACGGTCCTCATGGCCGAACACCGCCTGGAACGCGTCATCCAGTACGCCGACCAGGTCGTCCTGCTTCCGGCCCCGGGCGCACCCCCCGTCCTGGGCGACCCGGCCGAGGTGATGGCCGTGTCCCCGGTGTACCCGCCGGTGGTGGCCCTGGGCCGCCTTACGGGCTGGACCCCTCTGCCCCTGACGGTCCGCGACGCCCGGCGCAGGGCGGGGGATCTGCGCGCACGACTCGGGGTACGCGAGGGCATCGGACCTCAGGGGCGCGGGGCTGTGATCGATATGCGGCTGCCGCCGCGCGGGCGCGACAAGCCACGGACAACCCGCACCCGCGAGCGGCCGGCACGGACCGGCCCCATAGGCGAAGTACGAGCCCTCTCCGTACTCCGCGGCCGCGTCCAGGCCCTGAGCGACATCGACCTGACCATCACCCCCGGCGAGACCATCGCCCTCATGGGCCGCAACGGCGCCGGAAAGTCCACCCTGCTCAACGCCCTGGTCGGCCTCGTCAAGCCCAGCTCCGGAACCGTCCGCCTCGGTGAGGCCACCCCTCACCGCACCGCACCGAGGGACCTCGTCCGCAAGGTCGGCCTGGTCCCCCAGGAGCCGCGCGACCTGCTCTACGCCGACACCGTCGCCGCCGAGTGCGCGGCGGCGGACCAGGACGCGGGCGCGGACCCCGGCACCTGCCGCGCCCTGGTCACCGAGCTGCTGCCCGGCGTCTTGGACGACACCCACCCCCGGGACCTCTCCGAGGGGCAGCGGCTAGCGCTCGCGCTGGCCGTCGTGCTGACCGCCCGGCCCCCGCTGCTCCTGCTGGACGAGCCGACCCGGGGCCTGGACTACGCGGCGAAGGCCCGGCTGGTCACGGTGCTGCACGCGCTGGCCGCCGAGGGGCACGCCATCGTCCTGGCCACGCACGACGTGGAGCTCGCTGCCGAGATCGCCCACCGGGTGGTGCTGCTGGCCGAGGGCGAGGTGATCGCGGACGGCCCCACGGCCGATGTCGTGGTCTCCTCGCCGTCCTTCGCCCCGCAGGTCACCAAGATCCTCGCGCCCCAGCACTGGCTCACGGTCTCGCAGGTCCGCGAGGCCCTGCGCCCCGAGGCCGGCTGATGGGCACCTCGGCCACGATCCAGCGACAGGCCCGGGCCGTCCGTCTCGGCCCCCGCTCCCTCGCCGCCCTGGCGCTGGTCAGCGCGGTGGGCGTCGCCGGCTTCGGCTGGCCCTTCCTCGCCCCGCCCGGCTCGCGGATCGGCGCGCACGCGCAGGACGCGCCCTGGCTCTTCGCGGGCCTGCTGGTGCTGCTGGTGGCGGTCGTGGCGGCCGCGATCTCGGAGTCGGGTCTGGGCCCGAAGGCGGTCGCGATGCTCGGCGTGCTGGCCGCCACGGGGGCGGCCCTGCGGCCGATCGGCGCCGGTACCGCCGGGATCGAGCCGATGTTCTTCCTGATGGTACTGAGCGGCCGGGTGCTCGGCCCGGGCTTCGGGTTCGTCCTCGGCTCGGTGACGATGTTCGCGTCCGCGCTGCTCACGGGCGGGGTCGGGCCGTGGCTGCCCTTCCAGATGCTGGCGATGGGCTGGTTCGCGATGGGCGCGGGCCTGCTGCCGGGCCCGGACCGGCTGCGCGGCCGGGCCGAACTCGGGATGCTCGCCTGTTACGGCTTCGTGGCCGCGTTCGCCTACGGCACGGTGATGAACATGGCGGGCTGGCCCTTCATGAGCGCCCTCGCCTCGAACGTGGCCTTCGATCCGCACGCGGCGGTCGCCGCGAACCTGGCCCGTTTCGTCGCGTACTGCGTCGCGACGTCGCTCGGCTGGGACCTGGGGCGGGCCGTCGTCACGGTCGTCCTGACGCTCGCCCTCGGCCCGGTGGTCCTCAGGGCGCTGCGCCGGGCGACGCGCCGGGCGGCCTTCGAGACGCCGGTCACGTTCGAGGCGCCCCGGCAGTGAGGCCCCCCACATGACCCGCGTCACGTACGAAGCGTGTTCGTAGGCGTCCGGTCCCGGTCAGACGCCCGGTGCCGCGCCGGACATGCGGCCCGGCCTAGTAAGACAGGGCTTTGCCGGTACGGGCGGGGCCCTGTTTCCCTGGACGACCAGGCGACGGCCCCCTGATCCCCGGGGCCGTCGCCTGCGCCATGTCCGGACCGGTACGTCAGCCCGTGCTCACCGGCAGCTCCTTCACTCCGTGCTCACCGGCAGCTCCTTCACTCCGTTGATCCACGCCGAGCGCAGCCGGCGCGGGTCCCCGACCAGCTTCAGCCCGGGCATGGCGTCGGCGATCGCGTTGAAGATGAGGTTGATCTCCAGCACCGCGAGGGACTTGCCCAGGCAGTAGTGCGGACCGCCGCCGCCGAAACCGAGGTGCGGGTTGGGGTCGCGGGTGACGTCGAAGGTGTCCGGGTCGTCGAAGACCTCGGGGTCGTGGTTGGCCGAGGCGTAGAACAGGCCCAGCCGGTCGCCCGCGCGGATGCGCTTGCCGCCGAGTTCGGTGTCCTGGGTGGCCGTGCGCTGGAAGGCGGCGACCGGGGTCGCCCAGCGCACGATCTCCTCCGCCGCCGTCTCGGGGCGGTCGCTCTTGTACAGCTCCCACTGGTCGGGGTGGGTGAGGAAGGCGTGCATGCCGTGGGTGATGGCGTTGCGGGTGGTCTCGTTGCCCGCGACGGCCAGCATCAGCACGAAGAAGCCGAACTCGTCGGAGCTGAGGTTGCCCTCGTCCTCCGCCGCGACGAGCTGCGTGACGATGTCGTGGGCCGGGCACTGTTTGCGCTCGGCGGCCATGTTCATCGCGTAGGCGATGATCTCCGTCGCCGACTCGGCGCTGACCTCCTCGGTGATGGCGTACTCGGGATCGTCGTACGCGATCATCTTGTTGGACCAGTCGAAGATCTTGTCCCGGTCCTCCTGCGGGACGCCCATCAGCTCGGCGATCGCCTGGAGGGGCAGCTCGCAGGCGACCTGGGTGACGAAGTCGAACGGCCCGGAGTGCGCGCGGGCGTTTTCGACGATGGAGTGGGCCCGGTCGCGCAGCCGCCCCTCCAGCGCCCGGATCGCCCGGGGCGTGAACCCGCGCTGCACGATCTGCCGTACCCGGGTGTGCTCCGGCGGGTCCATGTTCAGCAGGATCAGCCGCTGCGCGTCGATGGAGTCGCGCTCGATGTGCTCGTTGAAGCGGATGATCGCCGTGTTGAGGGACGACGAGAACAACTCCGGGTGCGTGGAGACGTACTTGACGTCGGCGTGCCGGGTGACGGCCCAGTAGCCCTCGTCCTGGAAGCCGGCGAGTCCGGCCCGCTGCGCCACCCAGCAGACCGGTTCGGCCCTGCGCAGCTCGGCGAACTCCGGCAGGGGCACGCGGTGGTGCAGCAGGTCGGGGTCGGTGAAGTCGAACCCGTCGGGCAGCGCGGGACAGGGCATGGGCGGCTCCCACCACTCGTACCGACTCTGAGGTCTGACGGCCCATCAGCTGTGCGGAGTTGCGGTGACGGTAGTAACGGGTTCTACAAGTAGCAAGAGGCACGGCCCCGCCAATTGCCCGCACGACTATTGCGGTCACCGAGCGGCCCTCAGCACACTACTCACAGAACTAGAACGCGTACTAGTTCCGCTGAGCCTCCCGGAGAGGACCCGCACCCATGGCTGCCGAACCCGTGATCGTCGAAGCCGTACGCACCCCCATCGGCAAGCGCGGCGGCGCGCTCGCCAATCTGCATCCCGCCTACCTCCTCGGCGAGACCTACCGTGAACTCCTCGGCCGCACCGGCATCCCCGCCGACTGCGTCGAGCAGATCGTCGGCGGTACCGTCACGCACGCCGGCGAGCAGTCCATGAACCCCGCGCGCACGGCCTGGCTGACCATGGGGCTCCCGTACGAGACGGCAGCGACGACCGTCGACGCGCAGTGCGGATCGTCCCAGCAGGCCTCGCACATGGTGGCCAACATGGTCGCGGCGGGCGTGATCGACGTCGGCATCTCGTGCGGGGTGGAGTCGATGTCGCGGGTGCCGCTGGGGTCGGGTTCGAAGCACGGGCCGGGCAAGCCGTTCCCCGACGAGTGGAACGTGGACCTGCCCAACCAGTTCGAGGCGGCCGAGCGCATCGCCCGCCACCGGAGCCTGACCCGCGAGGACGTCGACGCGCTCGGACTCGCCTCGCAGGAGCGGGCCGCGCTCGCCTGGGCGGAGGAACGCTTCAAACGGGAGACGTTCGCGGTTCAGGTCCCCACGACCGAGGAGGAGCAGCACGCCGGGCAGGGCATGTGGCGCCTGGTCGACCGGGACGAGGGCCTGCGCGACACGTCGGCGGAGGCGCTGGCCGCCCTGAAGCCGATCATGCCGACGGCGGTGCACACGGCCGGCAACTCGTCGCAGATCTCCGACGGGGCGTCAGCGGTCATGTGGGCGTCGAAGCGGATGACGCGGGCACTGAAGTTGCGCCCCCGGGCCCGGATCGTGGCCCAGGCACTGGTGGGGTCCGACCCCCACTTCCACCTCGACGGCCCGATCGACGCGACGAACGCCGTGCTGGGCAAAGCCGGGATGTCGTTGAAGGACATCGACCTGGTGGAGATCAACGAGGCGTTCGCGTCCGTGGTGCTGAGCTGGGCGCGGGTCTTCGACCAGGACCTGTCCAAGGTCAACGTCAACGGCGGCGCGATCGCGCTCGGGCACCCGGTGGGAGCGACCGGGGCCCGGCTCATCACGACGGCACTTCACGAACTGGAGCGCGCGGACAAGGAGTTCGCGCTGATCACCATGTGCGCGGGAGGCGGTTTGGCGACCGGCACCATCATTCAGCGGTTGTAGTCGTCGTCCAGTTGATGAAGCTGGTGAAGGCGGCGGGATCGAGGGTGAGCATCGGTCCCGCCGGGGTCTTGCTGTCGCGTATGGCGATGGCGCAGGGCGCTTCGGCGATCTCTACGCAGTTGCCGCCCTGGTCGCCGCTGTACGTCGACTTACGCCAGCCCGGGGACCCGATCGACGCGCATTCGACGCACTCGCCGCCTTGATCGCCGCTGTAGCTGGACTTACGCCACTGAGTCCCCGCCGGAAGCGCGTTGCTCGCCATAGCGTTCCTCCATCACTCGCCGGATCAACTCCGCCGAATCTCTGAGGGAGAGCGCGGCGGCCTGCAGATGATCGTAACGGAGCGAGCAGTCCTTGACGGTGTCCGGATTCGCGGTCGGATGCCCGCTGCCGTAGCCCTCGGTGTAGACGATGGCCGTGTCGCTCGCGAACCGGAAGAGGGTGAACGAGCCTTGCATTCCTGCATGCGCACCGGCAGAGAACGGCAAGATCTGGATGTTGACCGCGGGGATGCGCTCGAAGGCCAACAGATGACCCAGTTGCCCCCGCATGGTCTCCCGACTGCCCACCTCCTGGTACAGGACGGATTCGCTGATGACCATCCAGAGGACCGTGGCCTGCCCCTTCTCCAGGATGCGCTGCCGAGCCAACCGGACGGCAGTGCGGTCTTCCAGGTCGGTGTCGTCCAGCACCCCGAGTACTGCACGTGCGTACTGAGGGGTCTGCAGAAGGCCGTGGATGGCATGAGTCTGGAAGGTGCTGATCTCGGTCGCCCGCCCCTCCAGCTCCGCCACCTGCTGGAACCACGCCGGAAGCCGGCTCCACAACACCAGCTCGACGAGCCGGGAGAACATCCCGTCCGTCCCCAGCGCCGCATCCGCCCGTTCGCTGAACTCCGGCGTCGGAAGCTTCCGAGCCGTCTCGATCTGACCCACCAGGGAGCCGGTGTAGTTGAGGATGTCCCCCAACTGCCGCTGCGTCAGCCCGGCGGCCTCCCTGTGCCGCCGCAGCTCGAAGCCGTAGTAGTCCAGCGGCGAGGCACCCGGATCAAGGGCGTTGATGTGGGTCACGGCAGAAGCCCCTCTCACGCAACCCGGTCCACAACGGAACCGGTTGTATCCGTCCTGTAGCCGAGGGTAGTCACCGCACGTCAGCCTCGTCTCGTGAACGAATACATTCCCGCCCAGTACGCGATGCGCTTCACCGTCGGCTCGCACGCCCCCCGGCACGTCCGCCGTATCGTCCGCTCCTTCCTCGAAGAGTGGCGCATGCCCGAGCTGTCGGACGCGGTGGAGCTGGGTGTGACGGAGCTGCTCGCGAACGTCGTACGGCACGTCCCGGACCGCCGCTGCGCACTGCTGTTGCTGCGGCAGCCCACGGGCGTACGGGTGGAGGTCACGGACGGCAGCGACGAACTGCCGTGCACGCCGGACGGGTTGGACACCGAGGCCGAGGGCGGCCGGGGGCTGCTCCTGCTCGACGCGATGGCCGACAAGTGGGGCGTGTCGCTGTGGTCCGGGGGTGCGGGAAGACCGTGTGGTTCGAATGCGGGGCCGACTCCTTCCGTGAACGACAGGCCGCTTCGATGTCTTGACCTTTCCCCCCTCTGGCCGAATGGAATCGGAGGATTCGGTTTCAGCCCCCCGCTGGCCGGTTGGTGTCTTCTGAAGGCACTTCCCGCATGCAACCGTTCATGATCCGTCCGGGCGGCGTCGGACGGCCGTGAACCCCGGGGGCCCGTCCGATGCCGGGCCCGCGAGGGCGAAGAGGAAGGTGCCGGAATGCTGGGAGTGGAGAACCTTCTCACCTATGCTCTGGGCGCTGCGCTGATCATCGTTCTGCCGGGGCCGAGTTCCCTGTTCACGCTGTCGGTCGCGGCACGGCTGGGAGTCAGGGCCGGATATCGCGCCGCGGCAGGGGTGTTCCTGGGCGAGAGCCTGCTCATGATGGCAACAGCGGCCGGTCTCGCTTCGCTGCTCCAGACCAACGAGCTGCTGTTCGCCATCGTGAAGTACGCCGGGGCCGGCTATCTGACCTGGATCGCCGTGGGCATGCTGCGGGCGGCATGGGCGATGTCGCGACGCCGCGACGAGAAGAGCGGGGAGGACGCGTCGGCCCGGGAGCCGTCGACGGGCGGGCGGTTGTTCCGGCGCTCGTTGGTGATCACCATCCTGAACCCGAAGGCGATCTTGTTCTTCATCTCGTTCTTCGTACAGTTCGTCGACCCCGGCTACGCCTACCCGGGGTTGTCCTTCGGCTTGCTCGCACTCGTCTACCAACTCATCAGCGTCGCGTACGTGTCGGCGCTGATCCTCGGCGGCACCTATCTCGCCGCGCAGTTCCGCCGACGCCGAAAGCTGACGGCAGGCTTGACGACGGGGGCGGGAGCGGTGTTTCTCGGTTTCGCGGCGAAGCTGGCCACGACAAGCAACTGAGGACCGAGGCCGAGAACGGCCGCGGGCTGCTCCTGCTCGACGCGATGGCCGACAAGTGGGGCATGTCGCTGTGGTCCGGGGGCGGAGACCGTGTGGTTCGAACGCGGGGCCCGCTAACAGAAGGGAGCGCCCGGCGCGTTGGCCCAGAAGGAGAGGAACGACCAGGTCTGCGCTCCGATGCGGCCGTCCACGACGATGCCGGCACACTGCTGGAAGGCCCTGGTCGCGGACTGCGTGACTCGGCCGAAGTCCCCGTCCTCGTCGAGGCCCGCGCCGATCGCCTGGTTGAGGTAGCACTGGGCTTGCCGGACCGCCGCTCCGGACGATCCCACGCCAAGGGACGGCCGGCTGTCGGTGATGTCGCAGATGTCATGCGGCCCCTGGGTCACGAGGACTGTTGGACGATTCAACTTCTCTACGACCTGGGCTTGTTTGACCTCGTCAGTCGCCGAAGCCGCAGCCGGTGCTCCCGCGAGGGAGATAGGGAGAGCCAGCGCCGCTACGGCGATGAGCACACGTCGCATGCCGTTCACCTCCTGAGAGGGTGCCTTGCTCTCATCGTGCGCGGCCCTCATCCGGGCTGCATCTCGGGCAGGTTGCACCGTCAACCAGTCACCCGCGTACGGTCTTTCGGGTCAGCACGTGGTTGCCGCTCGGCCGCCGCGGTGGTGACCGCCCGGGGGCCGGACAGCAGGTACGTGAGTGCGAACCCCGCCGCCACCACCGCCGCTCCCCCGGCCGCGTCCAGCACCCAGTGGTTCGCCGTCGCGACGATCGACAGCGCGGTGAGCAGCGGATGCAGCAGGCCCAGCGCCTTCATCCACCACCGTGACGCCAGGACGGCGATCATGACACCGCACCACAGCGCCCAGCCGAAGTGCAGGGACGGCATGGCTGCGTACTGGTTGGTGAGGGCCGTGAGCGTGCCGTAGTCGGGCTGGGTGAAGTCCTGTGTGCCGTGCACGGTGTCGATGAAGCCGAGCGTCGGCATCAGCCGGGGCGGGGCCAGGGGGTAGAGCCAGAAACCGACGAGGGCGAGCAGGGTGGCGAAGCCGAGGGTGGAGCGGGCCCAGCGGTAGTCGCCGGGGCGACGCCAGTAGAGGACCGCGAGGACCGCCAGCGGCACGACGAAGTGGAACGACGTGTAGTAGTGGTCCGCGAAGTCCCGCAGCCAGTCGATTCCGACGACGGTGTGGTTGACCCAGTGCTCGATGTCGAGCCGCAGGGTGCGCTCCAGTTCGTAGATCTGCATGCCGTGCTCCTCGGCCTCGGCGCGCCCGGCCGAGCTGCCGCCGGTGGCGGCGAGGCGGACCTGGGAGTAGGCGGCGTAGGTGACGCGGAGGAGGAGCAGCTCCAGGAGGAGGTTGGGGCGGGTGAGGACGCGGCGCAGAGGCGGCAGCAGCGGCAGGTGCCGGAAGCGGGCCGGGACCGCGGGGGCGTGGGCGGCCGGCAGCGGCGATCGCCAGGCCGGCGAGGTGCGGGACAGGAACGGCACGGCGGTGGCGGCGGCGAGCGCGGTCAGCAAGATGACGTTGTCCCGCACGGGGCTCAGGGACGCCATGTTCGGCAGGATCATTTTGGCCGGCAGGGTCATGACCAGGACGACGGTGACCGGCCACACGTACCGGTCCGAGGCGCGTCTGCCGGCCCGGCCGACGACGGCGAGCAGCACCCACAGCAGCTGGTGCTGCCAGGCCGTCGGTGAGACGACGATCGCGGCGCAGCCGGTGATCGCGACGGCGAGCAGCAGTTGACCGTCGCGGAAGCAGCGCACGGCCCTGCGCAGGGCCAGGACGGCGACGGCCGCGCCGAGCGTCAGGAAGAGCGCGATCTCCGGGGGGCCGTCCAGGCCGAGCCGGAGCAGGGCGCCGTGCAGGGACTGGTTGGCGAGGTCGTCGGCCGGGCCGCCGAGGCCGACGCCGGCCATGTGGTGGACCCAGTAGCGGTGGGAGTCGTGGGGCATCGCCGCCCAGGCGAGGCCGGTGCAGGCGGCGAAGGTGACGCCGGTGGTGAGCGCCGCGCGTCTGCGGCCGGTGCACCACAGCAGGGGCGTGAACAGCAGCAGGGTGGGCTGGAGCGCCGCCGCTACGCCGATGAGCAGACCGCTGGTGCGCTGGCCGCGGGCGGTGAAGCAGCCGAGCAGGACGAGAAGGACCGGGATGATGCTGGTCTGGCCGAGCCACAGGGTGTTGCGGACGGGCAGGGACAGCATCAGCAGACTGACGGCGACGGGCGCGGCCAGCTGTGCGGTGCGGCGGCCGACCGGCTGAGGCAGGGCGCGGGCGGCGATCAGGCCCAGGGCGACGACGAGCAGCAGCGTGCCGAAGGTCCAGCCCCAGCCGAGGGCCTGTTCGGCCGAGCGGGTGAGCGGCTTGAGGGCGAGGCCGCCGAAGGGGGTGCCGGTGAAGCGGGTCGAGTCGTAGAGCGAGCCGTTCACGTGCAGGACGCCGTTCGGCCCGACCCAGGTCTCCAGATCGGTCAGCCGCTCACCGCGCGGGGTGGCGAGGACCACGGCCACCTGCCGGACGGCGAGGAGGGCGGCGACCAGCCACAGCCCGAGGCGGGCGGCGCGCAGGCGTGGGTGAGCCCCACCGGTGGCCGTAGCTCCGAAGCCTTCCGGCGGTTGTCCGCCGTGATCCGCATGCGCCACGTCTCGTCGGCCTCTCGCACCAGTTCATCCCGCATGTCCTGAATGCGGGAATTCCTCCTGCGAACCCTATGAGGAATGCGCGGTTCCGGAGAAGAGGACGCGGGCGGCGGCGACCGTGCGCGAGCGGACTGAGCACAGCACGACTCGTGGACGCGATATGGATCACATGAAGATCGGTAGGCAGTCGCCTTCCGTCGGGCCGAAACACCAGCACAGCCGCGATTTACGTGCAGTGTGCAACGAAAGACGTACCGCCCGTAAGCGGAGCAAATCCGCCTATCGTCGCTCTTTCGGCCCGTACGACAGCGCCGCCGCGCGGGACCGCGTCCCTGTCCCCGTCGAAAGGTAGGCGAGCGAGTCTTGTCGACTGCCTCAGTCGTCGCCCCCGCGTCCCTCGTGAAGACCCGCACGGCGAAGACCCCCGACCCCACCGTCACCGACCCCGCGCTCGTCAGGCGCGCCGTGAAGGCGGCCGCCCTGGGCAACGCGATGGAGTGGTTCGACTTCGGCGTCTACAGCTACATCGCGGTCACGCTGGGCAAGGTCTTCTTCCCCTCCGGCAACCCCACCGCCCAGCTGCTGTCCACGTTCGGCGCCTTCGCCGCGGCCTTCCTGGTCCGCCCGCTCGGCGGCATGATCTTCGGCCCGCTCGGCGACCGCGTCGGCCGCCAGAAGGTCCTCGCCCTCACCATGATCATGATGGCGGCCGGTACCTTCGCGATCGGCCTGATCCCGTCGTACGCGACGATCGGTGTCGGCGCGCCGGTCCTGCTCCTGGTGGCCCGCCTCGTACAGGGCTTCTCCACCGGCGGCGAGTACGCGGGCGCCTCCACGTTCATCGCCGAGTACGCCCCCGACGAGCGGCGCGGCTTCCTCGGCAGCTGGCTGGAGTTCGGCACGCTCGCCGGCTACATCGCCGGCGCGGGCCTGGTCACGATCATGACCGCCCTGCTCTCCACCGACGACCTGACCTCCTGGGGCTGGCGCATCCCGTTCCTGATCGCGGGCCCGATGGGCATCATCGGCCTCTACCTGCGGCTGCGCCTGGAGGAGACCCCGGCGTTCGCGGCCGAGGCGGAGAAGGCCGAGAACGACCGCCCGAAGACCCCGCTGCGCGAGATGGTCGCCGGCCAGTGGCGCGCGCTGGTGCTCTGCGTCGGCCTGGTGCTGGTCTTCAACGTCACCGACTACATGCTCCTGTCGTACATGCCGAGCTACCTGACCGGCCAGCTCCACTACGACGAGACACACGGTCTGCTGGTCGTCCTCGCCGTGATGGCCGTGATGATGATCGTCCAGCCGTTCGCCGGCGCCCTCACCGACCGGGTCGGCCGCCGCCCGGTGATCGCCGCCGGCTGCGCGGGCTTCCTGCTGCTGTCGGTCCCGGCCCTGCTGCTGATCCGCGAGGGCAGCCTGCTCGCGGTCGCGCTCGGCATGGGCGCGCTCGGCATGCTGCTGGTCTGCTTCACGGCGTCGATGCCCTCGGCGCTGCCGGCGCTGTTCCCGACGAAGGTCCGCTACGGCTCGTTGTCGATCGGCTTCAACGTCTCGGTGTCCCTGTTCGGCGGCACCACTCCACTGGTGGTCACGGCCCTGATCGGCGCCACCGGGAACATGATGATGCCCGCGTACTACATGATGGCCGCGGCCGTGATCGGCGGATTCGCGGTGTGGCGCATGGCGGAGTCGGCGGGGCGTCCGCTGCCCGGCTCGGCGCCCTCCGTGGCGGGTCGACACGCCGAGTGAGATCCCGCTGACAGCGACCCGCGCACCAACTATCTTCGTCAACGCCAGTAGTTAGGGATGCTAACTATGCTGACGAAAGGTAGAGGTGCATG
Organism: Streptomyces cahuitamycinicus; assembly: GCF_002891435.1. Classification (GTDB taxonomy): domain Bacteria; phylum Actinomycetota; class Actinomycetes; order Streptomycetales; family Streptomycetaceae; genus Streptomyces; species Streptomyces cahuitamycinicus. The sequence goes on along the minus strand of NZ_POUC01000132.1, from coordinate 6,648 downwards.
AGCGAGTCGCACGTCTGGGACGAGGTCGACGCCTACTTCACCGCCCACCTCGCCCCGGACGACGAAGCCCTGGCGGCCGCCCTGCGCGACAGCGACGCCGCCGGGCTTCCGCACATCAACGTCGCGGGCAACCAGGGCAAGCTCCTCCAGCTCCTCGCCCAGATCCAGGGCGCCCGTCACATCCTGGAGATCGGCACGCTCGGCGGCTACAGCACCATCTGGCTGGGCCGCGCCCTGCCGGCCGACGGACGCCTGGTCTCCCTGGAGTACGACCCCCTGCACGCCGATGTCGCCGTCCGCAACATCGCCCGCGCCGGCCTGGACAAGCTGGTCGAGGTGCGGGTCGGCCCGGCCCTGGAGTCGCTGCCCAAGCTGGCCGACGAGAACCCGCCCCCGTTCGACCTGGTGTTCATCGACGCCGACAAGGCCAACAACCCGCACTACGTGGAGTGGGCGATCAGGCTCACCCGCACGGGCAGCCTGATCGTCCTCGACAACGTCGTCCGGGGCGGCCGGGTCGTCGACGCCGCAAGCACCGCCCCGGACGTCACGGGCACCCGCACCGCGATCGAGCTGATCGCCGGCCATCCGAGGCTGAGCGGCACCGCGATCCAGACGGTGGGGATGAAGGGCTACGACGGGTTCGCGCTGGCCCGCGTGCTGGCGTGAGGCCCCGCCGGCACAGACCGAGCGGGCTCACCGTCGCAGTACTGCGGCCTCACCGTCGCCGTGCGTGCGCCCTCACCGTCACACCTCGTGGTAGAAGCCGACGTTGACGCTGCGTGGGGCGGTGCGGTCCTGGATGATGATCTCGCCGCTGCCGCCCCTGGGCAGCGGGACGGTGCCGCCGTAGGCGAGCGGCTGGGCGTACTCCCCCGTCGTCAGCCGCACTTCGGAGGACGGGTCGGGCTGGGAGCCGCGCAGCCACGTGACCTGCCAGGTCCCCTCCGGTCCGCACAGGAACTCCAGGTGGACACGGGAGACGAACAGCCAGTCGTCCGGTGTGCTCAGCCGGCACACGGACTTGTCGCGGCCCACCCGCAGCACCGCACCCGGCTCGCTGGGCGCGTCGGCCATGAGCATGCCGGCCGTGGCGCCCGCCTCCGCCTCCGCGACGGTGGCCATGGTGAGTTCGAGCACGTGCGCTCCTCCTGAGATGTCCCGGCGGGCCAGACAGGTTCTTGGCCCGCCGCATGATAAAACGCCCGGCCACACGGTGTCCGGCACAATGGATTCATGACCGAGCGAAAGCCACCAGGCGTCGACTTCGAGTCCTGGGTCGACAAACAGATCCGTAACGCGGAGGCGCGCGGGGAGTTCGACCGGCTGCCGGGCGCGGGCGCACCGCTCCCGGCCGACGTCGAGAGCACCTACGACGAACTGTGGTGGGTCAAGCGGAAGATGGCCCGCGAGGGCTTCTCCGTCCTCCCGCCGACGCTGGCCCTGCGCAAGGAAGCGGAGGACGCGCTGGAGGCGGCGCTCGCGGCCCCCTCGGAGCGGATCGTCCGGAAGATCATCGACGAGGTCAACGTCAAGGTCCGCGACATGATGTTCAAGCCGCCGCCCGGCCCCCCGCTGGGAAAGAAGCCGTACGACGTCGAGGACGTCGTACGGCAGTGGCGGGAACGCCGGGCGGACCGGTGATCCAGGGATTCCTCCGGCTCACACGTCCGGAGGAATCCCCGCTGCTCACACGTGCAGCAGCCGTTCGGCCAGCTCGCGGTAGTCCTTCAGGGCCAGCCGGAGCTGCTCGGTGTCGGCCGACGACACGGACCTGCTCTCGCCGCCCTCGACGGACTGCCAGGAGTGTCGCAGGGTGCGGCGGCGCTGCGTCACGGCCTCGGTGAAGCGGGCCGCGATCTCCTCCAGCACGTGGTCGGCCTCCTCTACGGCGGCCCGGGGCCCGTCGACGAACCCGGCGACGGCGTGCTGCAACTGCGAGCCGAGCTTGTCCGACTCGTCGTGGGCGAGGAGGTGGGCTCGGTCCTTGGCGGGACCGGCCTTGGCGGGACCGGCCTTGCCGGGGCCGGTGCCGTGGTCCCCGCGGAGGGTGTCAATGGCGTCCCGGTCCGTGCCGTGACGGTCCGTGCCGGGGAGGCCGGTGCCGGGCACATCGGTGCCGTGCGCCGCGGCGCGGTCGGCGTCGGTGGCGGGCGGGACGCCGTGGCCGGTGTCGGTGCCGTGCTCGCCGCCGCGGTCCGTAGGGAGGTCACGGGCTGCGCCGCGGTCAGTAGGGAGGTCACGGGCTGCGCCGCGGTTCGTTTCCAGGCCCCGGGCCGTCTCGCGACGGTCGGTGCCCGATGCGGCCGGGCGGTGGCCGGTGCCCGGGGCGCTCTCGCCGCGGGCATCCGGCGACTGGTCGCCGGGCGGTCGGGTCATGTCGGTCATTGCCTCAACTCTCCTTCGCCTGACGTCGATTCATCGCCCACGGCAGGTGTCCGCCGCGGGCGTGGGCCTTGCGGCCGCCGTTCGCAGCGGCGTGCTCGCGGCCGTTGTCGTGCCGTCCGCCGGTGTGGCCGCCGCCGTCGTGGCGGGCCGGCTTCACCAGCTCCTCGAACAGGGCGCGGGCCGCCACCATGGCCTCACGCATGTCTTCCGTACCCTGACCGCCGTCGCGGGCGTCCTCCGCGCGCAGATGCGCGGCGCGGTGGACCCGCCGGTAGCCGTCCACGTGGTGGGCGTGGTGCACGGACAGCGCGGACAGCTGTTCCTCGTACTGCCCGCCGTCCGGGAAGCCCCGGGCCCCGGCGAGCTCGGCGAGCAGCCGGTCCGCCTCGGCGACGGCGTCGCGCGGTGAGTCGACGAACCGCTCCTGGGCGGCCGTCCAGCGCGCCTCGTACTGCTCGCGCTGCGCCGGCTCCAGCGGCCGCTCGCGCAGTTCGCCGTGGCGCTGCACGCGCTCGGTCAGTTCCCGCTCGGCCGCTTTGGCGTCACCGTCGTGCCGGGCCACGGCCCGGTCGTACTCGGGTCCGAAGCGCCGCTTCAGGCTCGGGCCCCGCCGAGGCCCGCGGGCGCGCAGGGTCATGACGGCCGCGATGATGACGACCGCCGCGATCACGATCAGAGCAATGATCAGGCCAGTGGACATGAGTGCCTTCCGGGTTCTCGGCCCAACCGGCTCTCCTCGCGAGCCGGTTCGCCCGTCGGGTTGCCCCAAACCCGGTGTCCAAACGGCGCCCGGGCGCAACCGGGGCGCGAACACATGGCCGGGACTATTCGGTTGCGTGACCGGTGGGGCGCCTGTGCACCATGCGGTTTCATGACCTGGACCGTGACTCCGGAACCGTACGACTCCCCCGCCGCCGCCGCTCTGTGGCGGGCCTACTACACCGAGGTCAGCGACCGTTGGTACCTGCTGCACGAGGGGCGCCGGACCGACCCGGCCGAGCTGGAGCGGGAGATCGCCGCCCAGCCCGGTGCCGATCTCGCCCCGCCGGACGGGCTGTTGCTCGTCGCCCGGTACGGCGGTGAGCCGGCCGGCAGCGCGGGCGTACGGCTGGTGGACGGCACGACGGCCGAGCTCAAGCGGGTGTTCCTGCGCGAGCCGATGCGCGGCAGAGGGGGTGCCCCGCTGCTGGTCGGGGCCGCCGAGGGCGCCGCCCGTGCGCTCGGCGCGACCCGGATGATCCTCGACACCCGCAGCGATCTCGTCGAGGCCCGCGGCCTCTACGCCCGCCTCGGCTACCGGGAGACCGGACGCCACAACGACGATCCGTACGCGGAGCACTGGTTCAGCAAGGACCTGGCCTGAACTCAGCCCTTCTCCTTCGTGGAAGGCGTGCGGTACGGCCGCTCACGCCGGGACCCGCACAGTTCGCCGTTGAGCTCGCGCACGAGCTGTTCCAGTTCGGTCGGCCGGTCCGGCCCCCACCAGTCGCCGAGCAGCTCGGCGAAGGACTCCTCGCGGGCCTCGGCCAGCCGGTCGGCGACCTCGCGTCCCTGCTCGGTCAGGACCATGTCGACGCCCCGGCGCACGGCGAGACGGCGCACCTCGGCCTGTCGGGCGGCCTCCATGATCACGGTCAGGGGCACGGGCATGGTGTCGGCCAGCACGCCGGGCTCAACGGAGCCGTAGCGCCGCATCCGCAGCAGCAGCCAGCTCGTCGCGGGCAGCAGGTCGTAACCCGCCCGGGCGGTGATGTGCCGGTAGATCTCCCGGCGGCCCGCACGGGTGCCGAGCACCGACAGCGCGCGGCACACCTCGTCGTACGAGGACCGCTCGACGGGGTTGCTGGCCAGGGTCTCGGTGACGTCCGGCGCGGTGACCGAGCCGCGCAGCCGGTCCTCCTTCAGGAACCAGGCCAGCACGAAGCCGAGGAGCGCGACGGGGGCGGCGTACAGGAAGACGTCGGTGATGGAGACGGCGTAGGCGTGCAGGGCCGGCGGGCGCAGGCCGGGCGGCAGGGCGGCGATGCCCCGCGGGTCGGCCTCCAGCGCCTCCACCGAGACTCCGGGCGGCAGCCGGACACCGCGGAAGGCGTCGGTGAGCTGTTCGCCGAGGCGGCCGGCGAAGACAGTGCCGAAGACGGCGACGCCGAACGAGGCGCCGATGGAGCGGAAGAAGGTCGCGCCGGAGGTGGCGACGCCGAGGTCCTCGTAGGGGACGGCGTTCTGCACGATGAGCACGAGGACCTGCATCACCAGGCCGAGACCGAGCCCGAAGACGAAGAAGAAGCCGCTCAACTCGACGGTGGAGCTGTGCTCGTCGAGCCGGTGGAGCAGGAGCAGCCCGAGCGTGGTGATGCCGGTGCCGGCGATCGGGAACACCTTCCAGCGGCCGGTGCGGCTGACGATCTGCCCGGAGCCGGTCGAGGCGAGCAGCAGGCCCAGCACCATCGGAAGCATGTGCACACCGGACATGGTCGGGCTGATGCCCTGTACGACCTGGAGGAAGGTCGGCAGGTAGGTCATGGCGCCGAACATGGCGAACCCGACGACGAAACTGATCACGGCGGCGAGCGTGAAGGTCCGTACGCGGAACAGCTTGAGCGGCAGGACGGGTTCGGCGGCCCGCCGCTCGACTGCGACGAAGGCGACGGCGAGGACGACGCCCAGGACCGCGAGGCCGACGATCTGCCAGGAACCCCATGCCCACGTCGTCCCGCCGAGCGAGGCGACCAGGACCAGGCAGGTGGCGACGGCGGCGATGAGGAAGGTGCCCAGGTAGTCGATGACGTGCCGCTGCGCCGTGCGGGGGATGTGCAGGACGGCCGCGATCACGGCGAGCGCCACGATGCCGACGGGCAGGTTGACGTAGAACACCCAGCGCCAGCTCAGGTGCTGGGTGAACAGCCCGCCGAGCAGCGGCCCGAGCACGCTGGTCGCGCCGAAGACGGCACCGAACAGGCCCTGGTAGCGGCCGCGTTCACGAGGCGACACCAGATCGCCGACGATCGCCATCGACAGCACGATCAGTCCGCCGCCGCCGAGCCCCTGCAGGGCCCGGAACGCGATCAGCTGAGCCATGTCCTGAGCGGCGCCGCACAGCGCGGACCCGACCAGGAAGATCACGATCGCCGTCTGGAACAGCCGTTTGCGCCCGTACTGGTCGCCGAGTTTGCCCCACAGGGGGGTCGCGGCGGTCGCGGCCAGCAGATACGCCGTGACCACCCAGGAGAGATGATCCAGACCGCCGAGATCGCTGACGATCGTGGGCAGCGCGGTCGACACGATGGTCTGGTCGAGGGCCGCGAGCAGCATGCCGAGGAGCAGGGCTCCGATGGAGACCAGGACGTTCCCGGACACCTGCTCCTGCGAGGCCGCGCCCTCGGGCGTCAGCGTGGTGGCGTTGCCGTCCCCGGCCATGCGACCTCCCGAGTCTCCTGTGACTTTTTCCATCGTGACCGCTGTGACCTGTTATAGCCCGCTGGGCCCTTTTGGAAGCTGTGCTTCCGGGGGCTCCTCGTCCGCACTGTGGAGAAGATCTGGATAATCTCTGGAGTTCGCGAGGGGAGGGAGGAACGCGTGGAACCGCCGAACGGCCACCCGTGCCCGGAGTGCGGCGCACCCAGACAGCGGGACAACACCCCCGCCTGCGGCTGCACCGACCGGGCCGCCGAGGCTCTCCGCGACGCCCGCACCGCCCAGGCGGCGGCAGCGGAGGACTTCGACCCGCTGCGGATCCGCCCGTACGTGGAGATCGCCCAGGGGACGCCTTCCGCGCCGGGGACGTCGTCCGTGCCGGGGATACCTTCCGTGCCGGGGACGCCCTCCACGCCTGAGGCGCAGCAGGACCAGCGGCGTCCGCCGGGGTACGACACCCCACGCTCCGACCACGACGGGCGGGCCACGCCCCCGCGGCCGGGCCTCTCGCACACCGACGGAGCAAGGCGCTCACCCGAGGACGCCCGGCCTCCGGCGACGCCGACCGACCCGCCCCCGAGCCACACGCACACCCGCAGGCCCACGCGGTCCCCCGAGGACGCCCGGCCCACGTCGGCGCCGACCGACCCGGCCGAGGTCACGCCGCCCCCCGCCCACGCGGACAGGGACGGGACCCCAGGGGCCGGAGACGTCCTCCACGACACCGGGACCGTTCACGCGGCACGGCCCGATGGCTCCCGGCCGGTGGCCGACGGCGCGCCCGGTCGGGACGCGGCGGCCGTCGACCGCCCCGCGCTCCCGCACGCCGAGGCCTCAACCCCCAGG
>NZ_POUC01000131.1 GCF_002891435.1 Streptomyces cahuitamycinicus | reverse complement strand
GTGGCTGGGGGCGTGGTCGCCGGGGCCGACGGCGGCGCGCTCTGGCGCGGCGGCGACGACTGGGTCACGCCTTGACCCGCCGCCGCAGGGGCGGAGCCGGGCGCGGCCTCCGTGGGGCCGCCACCACTCCCGGTCATGCCGCCACCGCCGCCGGTCGCAGCGCCGCCGCTGCCCGGTGCTCCGGTGGCACGGACCGCCGCCCGGGCCGCCGCCGGGCCGACCGTCGGCAGCGGACCGCCGCCACCCGCCTGGACCGGAGCGGGAGCCGCTCCCCCATGGCCCTCCGGGCCGGGCACGTATCCCATGGCGGGCACGCCGGACGGGCCCGCGGAGTAGTTCACGCCGCGCTCGATCCGGTCGAGGCGGGCCATCACGGAGCGCTCGTCGCCGTAGGCGGCGGGCAGCAGGACGCGGGCGCAGATCAGCTCGAGCTGGAGACGCGGCGAGTTGGCGCCGCGCATCTCGGTCAGGCCCTCGTTGACGAGGTCGGCGGCGCGGCTCAGCTCAGCGGGGCCGAAGGTGGCGGCCTGGGCCTGCATGCGCTCGATCACATCGGCGGGGGCGTCGATGAGCCCCTTTTCCGCCGCGTCCGGGACCGCGGCGAGGATCACCAGGTCGCGCAGCCGCTCCAGGAGGTCTGTGACGAAGCGGCGAGGGTCGTTCCCGCCCTCGATCACATGGTCGACGACCTCGAAGGCCGCGGCTCCGTCGCCGGTGGCGAAGGCCTCGACGACGGAGTCGAGGAGGGAACCGTCGGTGTATCCGAGCAGGGCGGTGGCCATGGCGTAGGTCACACCGTCCGCCGCGGCGCCCGCGAGGAGCTGGTCCATGACGGACATGGAGTCACGCACGGACCCGCCGCCGGCCCGCACCACGAGCGGGAGCACGCCGTCCTCGACCGGGATCGTCTCCTTCTGGCAGACCTCTCCGAGGTACTCCCGGAGGGTTCCCGGGGGGACGAGCCGGAAGGGGTAGTGGTGGGTCCGGGACCGGATCGTCCCGATGACCTTCTCGGGCTCGGTGGTCGCGAAAATGAACTTGAGATGCTCCGGCGGCTCCTCGACGACCTTCAGCAGCGCGTTGAAGCCGGCCGACGTGACCATGTGGGCCTCGTCGATGATGTAGATCTTGTACCGGCTGCGGGCGGGCCCGAAGAAGGCCTTCTCACGCAGGTCACGGGCGTCGTCCACGCCACCGTGGGAAGCGGCGTCGATCTCGATGACGTCGATGGAGCCGGGGCCGTTGCGCGCCAGGTCCTGACAGGACTGGCACTCACCGCAGGGCGTCGGCGTGGGCCCCTGCTCGCAGTTCAGGCAGCGGGCCAGGATGCGGGCGCTGGTCGTCTTGCCGCAGCCGCGCGGCCCGCTGAACAGGTACGCGTGGTTGACCCGGTTGTTCCGCAGCGCCTGCTGCAGCGGGTCGGTGACATGCCCCTGCCCGATGACCTCGGCGAAGGTCTCGGGGCGGTAGCGGCGGTACAGAGCGAGAGACGACACGCATACGAGGTTATAGGCGCCCACTGACATCGGGCCCAGCCCGGGCCCGACCGGGAGATCCGGTCCGGCAACGCAGACGCCCCCCACGCACCCGCCAGAGCCAACCTACCCTTGCTGCCTTCCGGCCCTGGGGGAGTTCAGTCAGATAGCGCCGCGTGAGGGGCTGCGCCCAGGTTACCTGATGTCGGGGGCAGGGAACGAGTTCGCGAGCACTCCTCTCGGTCATGTAATGTTCCTGGCGGAGGATTCGCCTAGAGGCCTAGGGCGCACGCTTGGAAAGCGTGTTGGGGGCAACCCCTCACGAGTTCGAATCTCGTATCCTCCGCCAGTGCCTCACCGGGCACGATGTCGAAGGGCCCCACCGCTCGCGGTGGGGCCCTTCGACGGTTCTCAGCCCTCGTTGTCCTGGTTTTTGTCCACAGCGGGTGTCTCCGGAGTTCCCCGGATGGCATCGGCGATCTTCCGGGTCACATCCTTGGGCATGGCGTCCGGCACGTGGAGTACCGGGCCCGCATGCTTGCGGACTTTCCCGGCTCCCATCCCATGACCAGAGCTTTACCGAGGGGTCCGGACGCGGCGCTTCTCCACCCTCATTTCGTGCCGTTACGACCCGGAGACACTCGAAGTGCTGGAGAGTCGACGCGTCACTCAGTCATCCCCGCATCCGTCGATGCCTTATTCACCCATCACGGATTGGCCTGCGGCGACTCTGGTCTCGGCGGATCCACGCGGAAGTGTCCATGGTCCCGTGTCGCGGTCATAGCCCGATCATCCGGACCTTGCTGCCGCACAGCCGGGTCATGTCATCGACATCCGACGTGAGGATGGCGACCGGGCCAGGCTGACGCAAGGCCGCTTCCGCGACGGTCACGTCGATCGCGTACTTGTATCCGTGCAGACCGGCGCCCTTGAGCAGTTGGGCCGCCGCCTTGGCCGCTGCCTCCGTGATCGGCTCCACCTTGACCCGGGAGAGCGCCCATTGCAGTCGGGGCAGGTTCACCTTGGCGTGGCTCACCTCCACGATGGTGTTGGCGCTGACGACAAGGTCCGCCCCCATGTCATGGAACACCTGGAACATCGCCAGAACCTTCCGGTCCTGCACCACCCAGGCCGACAGTCCCTCGCTGTCCAGGACGACGGTCTCGATGTGCCCGCTCACGCGGCGCTCGCGCCGCCGGCGGCCGACGCCGTACCGAAGATGCGCGCTCGCGCCTCAGCCAGCTCTTCCTCACTGAAGGCCCCGTGCTCGTCTGTGTGGCTGCGCAGGTCGGCCCCCAGGAGCTGGTTCCGGATCTGCCTGGCGACCGCTTCGGCGACGTAGCCGGAGATGTTGTCCGTTATCTTCTTCAGCTCCGCCACCTGCTCGGTGGGGAGTGTCACGGTGATGCGCGTGGTGTCAGCCATAGCCGCAAGCATACTGCGGTATGCGCGTGCAGGGGTGGCAGCTGTTCCGGTCCGCCACCGGAGCCGTTCCACCGCACTGCCGACGCGGCTGAAACGGCGGTATCAGCGGCGCTGCCATCTCCCACAACCCGTCAGGCACCAGATCACGCTCAAGATCCACATCTACATCCACATCCACAGTGGACGATCACGCCTCTAGGCGACCGCGCCTGATGCCGGCCGGTCCGAGAGCGGCGGACGGCTGCCGAGCCCGCTCTTCTGTTCGCGTGATCGACTACGACGATTCCGGCCGCCCTGTGGTCCAGGTGGGAGACCCCGGTGCCGCCCGCCTACTGCTCTCGGAGCCGACACGACCGTTCGAGGACGAACCAACGCTCGACTTCCTCCTCCGGGCCTGCGGGCCATGGGGAGTTGTCGAAACCCCGGTACAGACCTGGGACGGCGACGGTCTCGACACCTTCCTCACCTCGCTTGCCGAAGACTTCCGGGGCTGGGAAGGAGTACGTACCTGGCACTCCCTCTGCTACGACCTGACTCTCTCAGCGGAGCACCGTCCCGGTGGCCAGCGTCCAACTGACCTGGGGCATCCATGACCGAGCGCCGTCCGAGCAATGGCACTTCGAGACCATCACGGTGCACGCAGCAGGCGAGGACATGCGCAGCCTCGCTGCCGAGATCTACACGCTCACTGCGAGCGTCGCGAGGTAGCCGAAAGAGCTACCAGGCGATCCACCACCACGTGAGATGACACCTAAGACGGTGTCCTATGTGGTGATCGCTCGTTGGTCCGTTCATGGGGCGGGGTACGTGGAGTTGGATTGTTCCGGACGGCTTGTGGGAGCTCGCCAGGCCGTTGATTCCGGAGGACCGGGTACGGCCGCAGGGTGGCGGGACCCAGAACACGCCTGATGAGACGCTGTTCGCGGCGATCATCTACGTGCTGGTCAGCGGGTGCGCCTGGCGGGCACTGCCGCCGTGCTTCGGCATATCGAAGTCGACGGCCCATCGCCGGTTCATGATCTGGTCCAGGGCAGGCGTCTGGGGCCGGCTCCACGAAGCGGTCCTGCACCAACTCGACGACGCGGGCCTCATCGACGTCTCCCGCGTCGTCCTCGACTCCGCGCACGTGCGCGCCAAAAAGGGGGCGAACACACAGGTCCGAGTCCCGTGGACCGGGGCAAGCCGGGTTCCCAGATGCACGTCCTGTCGGACGCGAACGGACTGCCCCTGGTCGTCGGCGTCTCCGCCGCCAACGTCCACGACAGCGAAGGCCTGAAGCCCATGGTGGCCGGTCACCAAACGAGACACGACCCTCACCGCGGCCGCTACTTCAAGCCCCAACGCCTGCATGCCGACAAGGCCTACGACATTCCCCACCTGCGAAAATGGTTACGAGGCAAGCGCATCGGGGTGCGCATCGCCCGCAAAGGCGTCGAGTCCAGCGAACGATTGGGCCGCCGTAGGTGGGTGATCGAGCGGACCATCTCCTGGCTGTCCGGCTACCGCCGACTCAGCCCTCGCTATGAACGCAATCCACGCAACTACCTGGCCTTTCTCGGCCTCGCCGCAGCCCTCTGCTGCTACAAGCGGTACGTCCGCCTCACCACATAGGACACCGTCTAAGGACATTTCGGCGAGCGGGTAGCCCGTATCTTCTCCTGCCGTCGGCTCGTCTCGTCAGGCTGGGCCCGCGGCGAGGAGGAGCCCCGGACTCTGTCTTCGTACGGCATCCGCGGATCACGGAACTGAGCCATCCTTGACGTTGGCGCCGAAGCGGCTTCGGCCCGCCTGTGACGTTCCCTGTCTGTCGAGGTATTCCCCCCATGAAGTCCCGATCGACGCTTGCGACTTGGCTGAGCGAACTCGATGGCCCCCGCCTGGCGCGCGTACTCGCCATGCGGAAGGACGCAGCTTCCTCTCCGGAACCACGCTCGGTGGGGGAACTGGCGGACCGTCTCCAACGTCCGGGGTCCGTGGCACTCGTCCTGCCGCAACTCACGCTGCCGTGCTTGCAGGCCGCCGAGGCGCTGGCAGCCCTGGGAGCACGAGCGACCCGGGACAGCCTCGCGGAGTTGCTCGGATCGACATCCCCTGCGGCGGTACACGCGCTGGACGCGACCCTGGAGGCGCTGTCGGATCGGGCGCTCGTGTGGCACGACGGCAACGAGACACTCCGCATGCCTACGCCCTTGCGGCAGGTGTGGAGCACGCCCCTGGGACTTGACGCCCCGCTGGAAGAGCTGCTGGCCGACACCAGCTCGGAGGAACTGCGCGGCATGCTGGCGGTCCTGGGTATCAAGCCACCCGGCACCAAGCAGCAGCGACTCGCGGCTCTGGTGGAGCATCACACTGACGCGGAACGGGTCGCCGCGTTGGTGGCGGGGGCACCGGCGGCCACGCGGAAGTTGCTCGAGCAGAGCGCCAGGTCCACGCCTCGTCAGACACTGTTCGTCGCGTTCGGGGCTCCTGGCGGCGGCCTCCAACCAGGCGCCCGATGGGCACTCGACCGCGGGCTTCTGCTCCAGGACCGCCACCGGTACGGGCCCGTCCGGATGCCGGTCGAGGTGGCCTTGGCTCTGCGGGGCCCCGATTGGCACGCTCCGTTCGAACCTCTACCACCCGTCACACAGTTGGTGCCCCTCACCTCATCGGAGGTGGAGCGGGAGGCCGCGGTGGCCGCCACCGCGTTCGCGGCCCAGGCCGCCTCCGTCCTCTCGGCGTGTGCGACCGCTCCACCGACCCGGCTGAAGTCGGGCGGGATCGGCGCGCGTGAACTGGCCCGGCTCGGCAAGGCCGCCCAAGCGGACGACGCCGTCGTACGCATCGCCCTGGAGACCGCGTACGCCGCCGGACTGCTGGCCCGCGACGGCGATCGCGTACCTCCCACCGAGGCGTACGACGCCTGGTCCGAGCAGGAGCCCGCAGAACAACTCACCGTACTGCTCCGGGCTTGGCGGGACCTGCCGCTCACCCCCACCCGGACGCGCGACGAAGACAACAAGGCGCTTCCCGCGCTCGCCGGTGCGCCTGACTGCGGCGGCTGTCTGCAGGCCCGCCACGGGGTGATCACCGCGGCAGCGGGGCTCCCGGCAGGACAGGGTGTGAAGGTCGCTTCGGAGCTGGGGCCGCTCGTGGCCTGGCACCGTCCGCTCGCCGATGACGTCTCGCCCCAGGACACGGCACCGTTCAGCACCGTGATCCGCGAAGGCGAACTGCTGGGCGTGCTGGCACGGGGTGCACTGTCCCCGCTCGGTGCCCACCTGGCGGCCCACGCCGACGAAGAGCTCGACATCACGGCCCGACGACTGCTGCCCCCCGCGACCACGACGGCCCGGATCGGCGCCGACCTCACCGCCGTCGTCACCGGCACCCCGTCCGCGCGACTCGCAGCGCTGCTGGATTCGATGGCCGACCGGGAGACCAGTGGCACGGCGTCGGTATGGCGCTTCAGTGCCGGCAGTATCCGCCGGGCCCTGGACGCCGGCCGCACCCCGGACGACATCACGGCCGACCTGGCAGCCGGCTCCGCCACGGTCCTGCCGCAGCCGCTGACCTATCTCATCGCCGACACCGCACGAGGTCACGGACGGGTGCGCATCGCCCCTGCGGCCTGTGTCATCCACGGCGACGAACCCGCGCTCCTCGCCGAAGTCGCCGCCCACCGCGCGCTGTGCAAGCTCGACCTGCGGCAGCTCGCCCCGACGGTCCTGGTCAGCGGCAGCCCGCCCGCGACGACTCTCGCCGCGCTCCGCGCTGCGGGCTACGCCCCGGTCGCCGAGACCGCCGGGGGGACGGTACGCATCGAGAAACGCCTGCCGCAGCGGGCCACCGCTGCCGTCCGGCCCCCGCGAAGGAACGTCGGGCGGCGCGGCCCCGGGACCACCGCAACCCGCGCCTCGGACGTACCCACCGACGCCGGGATGGACGTCTTGGCCGACCGGCTGCTCAAGGCCCCGCCGATGCCACCGGAACCCGACCCGTTCGGCAGCGGGGTGCCTTTCGCGACGGACACCGAGGAGATCGTCGCCGGATACGCGAAGCACCTGTCGTACAGCGACGTCCGCCAGGTCGCCCATGCCATCGACACCGGTGCGGCCATCACGGTCGAGTACATCGCCACCTCGGGCAACCGGACCGTACGCACCCTCAGCGATCTGGAACTCGACCCGCCCTACCTCGACGCCTGGTGCCACCTGCGCGAAGCGGAACGTGTCTTCACTCTCTCCCGCATCCATGGCGTGATGCCCGCGTAGGACTCGGCGGCCAAGGCCGGGTGCCGGGTGCGCACTTCGCGAAGGGCGGTGTTGACAGTCACCTTCTTGGTCTTCGTCCCGAGGGCTTTCGCCACGTCCGCGACCAGGTCGTCGTCCAGGGCCTGGCTTTCGCCCGGCTGCGGGCCGCGGCGGGCGACGGCGCATTCGATCCGGAGCTGTTCGAGAACAAGGGGAACTACCGCCGGTGAACGCGGCCAGTTCCTGATCGACACCAGCGCGCTCGCGCGGTTCATGCTCGGGGAAGCGGAGCAGTACGGCTGGGACCAGGCCGCCACGGCTGGACTCATCGCGACCTGCCCGACTACCGAGCTCGAGCGAGTGCCGCTTGCCCTTCGCGTGGGCAATCCTCACCTCAAGGGGATTTCGCAGCGGACCGCTTCGTGCTCTTGGCTCTGCCCGCACCCGTGCCGCTTCGGCCCGAGGCGGGGGTGTTCGCTCGCTTGGGCTTTTCCGCGCGGGAGTCGCTCCGCTGGGGCGTCGCCCGCGTGGGGGCGGTCTTCCACTTCAGTTCGATCTCCAGCTCGATCTCGCCGCCGCCGATCTCGACCTCCAGCTCGCTGTGGAGGTCGTCAGGGATCCGGAGGCCCAGCGTTCCGGGGCCGAGGTCCAGCTCGGCGTCCCCGCCTTCCCTCAGGGCGTCTGCGAGTGCCGTGAGCTGGTCAGCGGCCTCATGGCGTGACAGCGAACGCTTCTGCTCGAACGTGAGGTCCTTCATGGGTGCCCTCCGGGGTGACACAGAGCGGATACCACCCATTCTGGTCTCTTTTGCGCGATGTGCAGACTCGCGCGTCAGCCGCGTCAGCCGCGTCAGCCGCGTCAGCCGTCTCAGCCACCCGCCTCCGGGCCCCAGTGCTCCGGCCCCACTCCGCGCCAGTCGATCCACGACACCTCCGCCACGTCCGCCGGATCGATCTCCAGCCCGGCGCGGCGGAGGAACTCCGCGACGTCGCCGACGTTGTGGGCGAGGCCGAGGATCTCGCCGTCCACGCGGACGCGCCGGCCGCCCGAAGGCGACGGCGGATGCACGATCACACGAATCGGTCCGGACATGCCTTCAGGATCGTCCGGGACGTACGGTCCCGCAGGCCGGCACGTCATCGATGGAGCCGTTCGTTCATGTCCCCGGCCGTCCGCCCCAGCTCCCGGAGCTCCCACCACGCCGCGGAGCTCGGCCGTCGCTGCCGCCAGTAGGGGTGGAAGAACGCCTGAGCCGACAGCCGGTACAGACGTCGGCGCAGCTCGGTGCGGCCGGGCCGATCGGCGAGCTGCCGGTACGTGGCACTCCACTCCCGTTGCGCCCGGACGAGATCGTCGGGAAACGTTCGCATGGCCGAATTCAATCATGTGTTCGATTTTTTGGGCCAGCGCAAGGCTTCTGTTACGTCTCGGTTCGGGCACCGGACGTGGACAGCCGCAGCGCGAGGGGCCCTAGTAGGCGCATACTGAGGTCAATGACTAAGCCTGCTGCTCACAAGCGTCACTTGCCCACCAGCCCCTTCAAGGCTCCGGTTGCCCCCGCTCCCAAGCACTTCGCCGTGGGTGACCAGGTCACGCACGACATGTACGGGCTCGGCCGGGTCATCGGCATCGAGGACGGGATCGCCGCGCTCGTCGACTTCGGTTCGGCGCAGATGCGGATCCTGAGCCCCTACGCCAAGATGACCAAGCTGTAGGACCTTCGTGCCCGGTCAGGGCGCGCCTGGCCCTGCCTTGGGCCAGTAACGGAAAAGAGACCTCTCATCGAACCGACTTCGCTGTTCTCCGCCGTGGAGGGGCAGACCCGCCTTTCCAGCGCGGCGTCGCCGACTCCGGCGACCAACCCCTTCCAGGCTCCGGACTTCGCCCCGGAGTTCGAGGAGGACGAAATCTTCCCGCTCGAGGACATGACCGAGCAGCCCGCCTCGTCCAGGCGTCCGGCGCGCCGCAGGGCCGCCTAGCTTCGCTCCTCAAGGCGACGTCTGCGATGGATCTCGGCGGACGCCCTCCCGATCGGCCCGCCCTCGCCGGGCACTCCCGACGGTCCGGGCACTTCCGACGGTCCGGTCAGATCTCGCGGTCCGACGTAGGCCACACGTACGGCAAGTCGTCCGGGACGCCCGGAAAGAGGGACGTGTAGGTCGTGGGGTCCTTGCGGACCAGGGCGGAGCGGTGGCTTTCGTGGAAGGGGTCGTCGCCGAGCCAGGGCGGGAGTTCGCCCTCGGCGGCCAGTTGCTGCTGATCGCGGATCGGGGCGTGAGGGCGGGTCGCCGCCAGGTCGGCCACGAGCGTCGCGGCGCAGGTGTCCTGGTGGCCCTGTTCGCGCCAGACGCGGCAGATCTCCAGGCCGTAGCGGACCAGCGCCTCCTCGTAGCCGAGCCACATCTTCACGGCCGGGTGGCGGCGCCAGCCGTAGCCGGGGACGACCAGGCCGCGCAGGACCTGCAGGGCCTCGACCCGCTGCTTGCCGAGTCGGCGGCGGTCGAGGGACAGGGCCGTGGTGCGGAAGTCGGGGTAGGGCAGGAAAGTCTGCATGCGGTCGCCGGTGCTCGTTACCGTGCGCCGGTGCGCGTGCCGCGCCGGCTGAGGGCGAGGGCCAGGCCGATCATGGCGATGCCGAGAACGAAGTGGAGCCAGTCGTCCGCGGTGTTCAGCGGGACGAAGTTGGCGTCGCTGTCGTGGCCGACGGACAGGCCGTACACCCACAACACCAGGTAGACGGCGCCGCCGACCAGCAGATACGAGTACGCCCCGGCGGCCGTGCCGGCGAGGATCAGGCCGGCGAGACCGTACGCCAGGTGCACCAGGTTGTGCAGGATCGAGACCTGGAACAGGCCGAACAGTTCGGCGCCCGACTCGTGGGAGGCGAACTCCAGCGAGCCGTAGTCGGTGGTGATGCCCGGGACGAAGCCCAGTGCGCCGACCACGAGGAAGACGAGGCCGAGCAGCAGGGCGGCCTGCTGGACGGGGGCGCGGGCGGCCCGGTGGGACGCGGGTGTGGTCATGGCCGGTGGCTCCTCACGCGAGGGACAGGGGCTGTTCCGCCCAGATGGTCTTGCCCGTGGCGCTCTGGCGGGTGCCCCAGCGCTGGGTCAGCTGGGCGACGAGGAGCAGGCCGCGGCCGCCCTCGTCGTAGGTGCGGGCGCGCCGCAGGTGGGGAGCGGTGCTCCCGCCGTCGGAGACCTCGCAGGTCAGGGTCGTGTCGTGGATCAGGCGGAGCTGGACCGGCGGCTGGGCGTGCCGGATGGCGTTGGTGACGAGCTCGCTGACGACCAGCTCCGTGACGAACGCGGCGTCGGAGAGCCCCCACCGCTCCAATTGCGCCACCACGTCCTTGCGGGTCTGCGCGACCGCGGACGGTTCGGACGGCACCGACCAGGTGGCGACCTGCCGCGCGTCGAGCGCGCGGGTACGGGCGATGAGCAGGGCCACGTCGTCGGCCGGGCGTTGCGGCAGCAGATCGGCGAGGACCGTGTCGCACAGGGCGTCCAGCGAGCCCGCCGGGCGGGCCAGGGCCTTCCGGAGCCGGTGGAGACCGGTGTCGAGGTCCCGCTCTGGGGTCTCGATCAGGCCGTTGGTGTAGAGGGCGAGCAAGCTGCCCTCGGGGAGGTCGACCTCGGTGGACTCGTACGGCAGGCCGCCCAGGCCGAGCGGGGGCGCGGCCGGGAGCGCGACGAGGTCGACGGTGCCGCCGGGGCTGACCACGGCAGGCAGGGGATGCCCGGCTCCGGCGAAGCAGCAGCGCCGCGTCACCGGGTCGTAGACGGCGTACAGGCAGGTGGCCCCGACGTCGCCCGAGGCTTCCGCGGAGCCCGGCGCCGTCCGCTCGCCGGCGCTTTCCTCCTCCGTGTTCAGACGGGCGACCAGGTCGTCGAGGTGGGTCAGCAGCTCGTCGCACGGCAGGTCGATGTCGGCCAGTGTGCGGACCGCCGTACGCAGCCGCCCCATGGTCGCCGACGCGACCAGTCCGTGGCCGACCACGTCTCCGACGACCAGCGCCACCCGCGCCCCCGAGAGGGGGATGACGTCGAACCAGTCCCCGCCGACACCGGCGTGCCCGCCGGCCGGGAGGTAGCGGGAGGCGACCTCGACGGCCGCCTGCCGGGGCAGCCGCTGCGGCAGCAGGCTGCGCTGGAGCGTGACCGCCGTGGCGCGCTCGCGGGTGTAGCGGCGGGCGTTGTCGATGCTGACCGCGGCCCGGGCGGCCAGTTCGCCGGCCAGCACCAGGTCGTCCTGCTGGAAGGGCTCCTGGTTGCGGTGCCGGACGAAGAAGGCGACGCCCAGGGTGCTGCCGCGGGCGACCAGCGGCACGGCCATCACGGAGTGGATGCCGAACGCCCGGACCCGGGCGGCGCGGGCCGGGTCGCGGGCCAGCCAAGCGGTGAACGCGGTGTCGGTCACCTCGTGCACGGCGGGCCGTCCCGTGCGCAGGCTCTCGAAGGGCACGGAGCCCGGCGGGTAGGCGTCCACCGCACCGGCCGCCACGACCGACTCCGGGGCCCCCGGTGTCACCGACTGCAGAGCGGCCCGGCGCAGCAGCAGCGGACCGTCCGCCGGAACCGCCCGGACGGGCGGCTCGGGTGCGTCGTCCAGCGCGGTCAGCAGATCGACGCCGGCGAAGTCGGCCAGGGCCGGGACGGTCACGTCCGCCAGCTCCTGGGCCGTGCGCGTCACGTCGAGGGTGCTGCCGATGCGCCGGCCGGCCTCGGCGATCAGCTGGAGGCGCTTGCGGGCCCAGAACTGCTCCGTCATGTCGTGCGCGGACAGGCAGACGCCCTGGACGGTGCCCTCGTGGTCGCGCAGCGCGGACACGAAGACCGACCAGGCGTGCTCATGGTCTTCGCCGGGCGCGCGCAGGTAGTTCTCCGCGTACTCCGGCTCGCCGGTGCGCAGGACCCGGGCCATGCTGCGTTCCATCCGTAGTCCGGCGTCGTCGTCGACGATCTCGGACGCCCGCAGGCCCCGCATCTCCTCCTCGCCGAGCGCCGTGGCTCGCTCCATGCCGGCGTTGGCCCGGCGCAGCCGGAGCCGGGTGTCGTAGATCGCCTGGGCGCAGCACGGGGACTGGGCGAAGCTCCAGCTCACGAGGGATTCGTCGAGACCGGCCGGTGGCTGGCGGTCAGTCAGGGCGGAGACGATGAGCCAGGCGGGGGCGTCGGCGCCGGGTGGTCTGTGGTGGGCGAGGATCCGGACCGTCAGCTTCCGGCCGTCGCGGTGCCGGAGTGCGACGTCGCCGTTCCAGCGGGGCAGCCCGGCGAGCGTGGGCAGACCGCCGCGGACCGGGATCGGCTCGGCCAGCAGATCCGCGGCACGGCAGCCGGTGAGCTGCGCGGCCGAGTACCCGAGGAGCCGCTCGGCGCCCGCGTTCCAGCCGGTCACGGTGCCGAGTTCGTCGAGGGTGACACGGGCCGTGAGGGATGCGCCGACGAGGGTTTCGAGGGCTTCGGGTTCTTCCCCGGACGGCCGGGTGGCCCGGCCGACGGTGGCGGGCTGCTCCATGGTCGGTCATCTCACTCTCGGGGAGGTAATCAGCCATAACCCCGGATATGCACAGATATATCTTGGTTACCCAGATTGCGCCGGGTCTCACCGTCGTGCCCGGGTCTCACCGTCACGCCCGGGGTCTCACCGTCGCGCCCGCCCCGGGAGACCGAGCCTGCCGCCGCCCGGCCCGGGTAACCGCTCCCCCATGGGTCAGATCCTGGTGGGCACGTGTTCCTGGACCGATCGGGCACTGGTCGGCAGCGGCTGGTACCCCCCGGGCCGACGGGACGCCGAGGGGCGGTTACGGCACTACGCCGAGCGGTTCGGTGTCGTCGAGGTCGACGCCTCGTACTACGCGCTGCCGGGCGAGCGGAACAGCCGGTTGTGGGCCGAGCGGACACCGGACGGGTTCGTGTTCGACGTGAAGGCGTTCTCGCTGCTCACCGGGCACCCCACCCGGGAGGCGGTGATGCCGGACGGACTGCGGGCGGAGCACCGGGATCCGGCGGTGTTGGATCAGGTGTGGGCCCGGTTCGCGACCGGGATCGAACCGCTGCGGGAGGCCGGGCGGCTCGGGAGCGTGCTGTTCCAGTTCCCGCCCTGGTTCCGCCCCGGGGAGCCGGCGGAGATCTTCCTCCGGGAGTGCGCCGAGCGGACCGAGGGCTGGCCGCTCGCCGTCGAGTTCCGGCACCCCTCCTGGTGGGAGCGGGGACGGTCCGAGGCGACGGGCGCGCTGCTCGCCCGGCACGGCATGGCCGCGGTCGCCGTCGACATGACGCAGAGGCTCGCCTCCTCCGTCCCGCCGGTCACTCCCGTGACCTCGCCCCGGCTGTCCGTCGTCCGCTTCCACGGCCGCAGCACCGCCTGGGGCACCGGAAGCAAGGAGGACCGTTTCCGCCACGTCTACGGCGAGGACGAACTCGCCGAGTGGCTGCCCCGGGTGCGCCGGCTGGCCCAGCGGACCGAACAGGTCCACGTCCTGTTCAACAACTGCTGCGGCGACGCCGCCGTCAGCGCCGCCGAGACCATGACACGGCTCCTCGACGACGCCCCGCCGGTGGACGACGTGCCCTCCGAGGACGACGCCCCGCCGACGGCGGCGCGGTTGCCTAGGGCTCGATCCGCACCTGGCGTTCCACCGACACCTGGTCCACGTCCGACACCCGCACGGTCGTCTTCATCGTCCAGTTCCCGGCGAGCGGCAGATTGACGGAGTTGGTGCCCCAGTAGCCGCCCACGTCGGTGAGTTCGGCGTCGATCGGGCCGACCTTGCGCGAGGGCAGGGTGAAGGTGATGCGGACCTCGGGGATCACCACCAGGCCCGTGTCGGAGCCGTAGACGACGGCCTGAACACCGTTCTCGCCGACGCGTGCCGGGTCCAGGGTGACCTGCACCGTGCCGCTTCCGGTCACGGATCCCGTGCCCGTGTCGTAGGGCACCGTGATCTGGGTCGTGGCCGGCAGCGCGCTCGTCGGGGCCTGCTGAGCCGCCTCGGCCTGGGCCCGGCTCGGGAGGGTTCCCGTGAGCACGGTCGTGATCATCAGCACCACGGCGGCGACGGCGACTTCGACGAGGACGGAGCGGCGCAGGCGGCGCCGGATGCCGGGGTCGCCGGATCCGGCCCCCGGCTGCGCCGGGCCGTCGGGCGACTCCGGCTCCTCGGACGTCTCCAATGCGCGCGTCCCGGCTTCCGCGGCGGCCTCGCGGCCTTCCGCCGGTGCGCCGACCGGCTGCGGGACCGGAGCCGGTACGGCCGCCCGGACCGGGGACGCCGGAGCCGCGATCCGCGCCGTCCAGCGCCGCGAGTACCCGGCCACCAGCAACAGCACGGCCACCCCGGCCAGTTTGGCGAGCAGCAGACGGCCGTACGCCGTGCCGGTCAGCGCGGGAAGGGAGCCGAGGCCGCGCCAGGACTGGTAGAGGCCCGTGACGGCCAGGACGGTCACCGAGGTGAAGGCGATCCGGGAGAAGCGGGGCACGACCTCCACCAGGTCGTCGCCGGGCGAGCGGCGCAGGGTCAGCAGCAGCGCCACGAGACCGCCGAGCCAGACGCCGGTCGCCAGCAGGTGCACCACGGACGACGTCATCGCCGCCGGCACCTGGATCCCGGCGGAGGCGTGCTCGGCCGCCGCCCAGGTCAGGGCCAGGGCCGCGGCCAGGGCCGTGCCGATCGCCAGGGTGACGGGCCGCTTCCCCGTGTCACGGGACCTGGACAGCCACATCAGGAAGACGGCGGTCAGCAGGAGGACGAGCAGCCGGGCCAGCAGGGCCAGGCCCGGGCGGCTGGTCAGGGTGCGGCCGAGGGCGGAGGCGTCGAACGCCGCGGCGGGGCCCGTGCCCGACTCGTACGGGGCGCGCAGCAGGAGCAGGACGACCGTCGAGCCCAGCAGCGTCCACCAGGCGGCCACCAGCGGCCGGCGCAGCGGGGAGGTGTGCGCGGGCCGGCACAGCAGCGCGAAGGCCACGATGCCGACGAGTAGCGCGGCGGCGAGGTAGGCGAGGTAGCGGGCAGCGTCGTGGAGCCCGCGGGTGAGCGGGTCCTCGGCCGGGCCGGTGTCGGCTTGGACGGTGGTGGCGGACCGTTTCCCCACGGAGAAGCTGAAGGCGCCGGAGACGGGGTGGCTGTCGGCGGAGACGACCCGCCAGGCCACGGTGTACGTGCCCTTGGCGAGCTTGCCGGGCAGGCCGACCCGGGCCGTGTCGGAGCGGCCGTCCGCGTGCGTGGCCTCGCCGGTGTGGACCCGGCGCTGGTCGGGGCCGAACACCCGGAAGGAGTCGTCGAGCAGGCCTACGGACTCGGTGAAGGTCAGGGTGACGTGGCGGGGGGCCTGCTGGACGACGGATCCGTCATCGGGGTCGGTGCTGCGCAGGGCGGCGTGGGCCGAGGCGGGGGCTGCTCCGGCGAGGAGCAGGACCAGCACGGTGCCCAGCAGCACCAGGGCTTGGAATCGCCGGGGGTGCCCGGCATTGCGATCCTCGTTCCGCCGTTGGTCCACGTGGCTCTCCGGGGTCGGGCTGGACGGCTCCGGGTTATGTACGGACGGGATCGGTGTAGCGCTCAACGGGATGAGGGCCGGGAAGAAGGACAAGACCGGCGCAGCACTCAACAGGACGCGAACCCGGGAGAAGGACAAGACCGGCGCAGCACTCAACAGGACGCCAGCCCAGGAGAAGGCCGGGACAGTTTCGCGATCGCGGCCGCCTCCGCCGGATAGCGTGCGGTCAGGTCCGCCGCGTCTCCGTGCTGGTAGCCGGCGAAGGTGAAGCCCGGTGCCATAGTGCAGCCGAACAGCGTCCATGAGCCGCCCTCTTCCACCCTGCCGCCCATCCACGTGCCCGCCGGGACCGTGAACTGGACGTGCTGGCCCCGCAGGACGTCCGGTCCGAGCACCACCGTTCGTGTGGTGCCGTCCGGGGCGAGCAGGAGGAGCTCCAGGGGGTCGCCCCGGTAGAAGTGCCAGATCTCGTCGGTCGGCAGGCGGTGGAGGGCGGAGAAGTCGTCCGCTGTCAGGAGCGCGACGATCGCCGTGCCCTCCGGCCTGCCGTCGGGGCGTTCGGGCCCGGCCCAGGTCTGGCGGAAGAGGCCGCCCTCGTCGGGGATCGGCTCCAGGCCGTAGTGGGCGATGAGGTCGTCCGGGGTCACCCGGGGAACATTAGCTCCCGGTCGAGGAAGGCGAGCTGCGCCTTCTTCTCCGGCAGGTAAACGTCCGGGAGGTCGATCTCGGGCAGGACCACGACCGGGCCCGGGGCGAAGCCGAGTCCGAGGAAACGGGCGACCGCCTTCTCGTTGCCCACGTCCGGGTCGACCACGACCCGTCGGCGGTCCAGCCCGAGCAGGACGTACGCGGCGAGGGCGGAAACCAGCCGGGCGGTCCAGCCGGGCTGTGCGCCGCCCGGGCCGGCCGGGGCGAGCAGCAGGTGGACGCCGATGTCGCCGGGGCGGACGTCGTAGCACTCGCTGACGCGGTCGGCCTCCGGCTCGTAGGTCTGCAGGAGCGCGACCGGCTCGCCGTCCCGGACGACGAGGTGGGCGTGGTGGGTGCCGAGGGTGGCCATGTGTGCGTAGACCGCGGCGACCTGGTGTTCGGTCAGCTCGGTCATGCCCCAGAAGGCGGCCCGCTCCTCGCCGGCCCAGCGGTGGATCACGGCGGCGTCGGCCCCGGGGTCCAGCGGCAGGACGCGGACGGTGCCGAAGCCGTCGACCACCTGTTCGTGGACGGGCGTGCGGGAGGCGTAGGGGTCAGACATCGCGTTCCTTCTTCATCTTGGTCCAGTCGGTGACGACCGGGACGAGGTCTCCCGCGAGCCACAGGGGGAGCTGGTCGCGGTGGTGGGGCGAGCCGGGGACGCCCGAGGCGCCGAGCGGGACGACCCAGCGGCTGTCCTCGCGCCGGGCCAGGTCCCAGACGTACCGGGCGGCCGGGCCTCGGGCGGCGCGGTCGGTGAGGCCCGGCACGCCCGAGGTGCACAGCACGCAGTCGTGGTCACCGGACAGCCCCGGTTCGTCGTACGGCTGCTCCGGTTCCAGCGCACGCCAGGGGGCGAGGCGGTGGGTGTCGCCCCAGACACCGGCCGGCGGGCGCAGGGCCACTTCCTCGACCGCCGCGCGGACGGCCGCCGGGCGGTCGATGCCGAACAGGTCCTCGGCCCGCAGCAGGTGTTCGAGTGCGAAGCCGACCCGGGGGACGAGGGCCAGCCAGGGCTGGAACACCTCCGGATACACCGGCGGTGTGGTGAGCGCGGCGAACGCCGGGTGCGCCGCGAGCCGCCGTACGACCGCTGCGCGCACGGCCGCGTAGAGGGCCGCGTCGGCGCTGCCGGCGTCCATGCGGCGGTCCCAGCCGAGGAGGCGGTCCCTCAGGGCGGCGGCCTCGGGGGTGAGGTCGTCGAGGGCGTCGAGGCGGTCCAGGAGGGGAGACGCGGAGGCCAGGTGGGTGTCCGTGTGGATCGCGGGCATGCCGGCGGCGGACCAGCGCTCCTTGCCCGCGAGCAGCTCGGTGATGCGGTCGGCGCGGTGCGGCGGGGCGAACTCGACGCCGAGGGGTGCGGCCGGACCGCGCTGGTTGGCCATGACGGCGACGCCGTCGGTGAGCCCGGCGCGCGGTGTCGCGTGCCAGCCCTGCCACTCGTGCCCGGACTCCCACGCGGGCACCACCCGCAGGGAGTTGACCCCGGCGCGCAGCGGCACCCGCCCGGCCACGCGGTGCAGGACGCCGCCCTCGGTGTCGGCGGCCTGGACGACGTTGACCGGCTCCGCCCAGCGGTCGAAGGCCCGGTCCACGTCGGTGACCCGGCGAGCCCGCAGCAGCGGCAGCAGGGCGGCGAAGCCGAGGTCGCCGGTGACGCGGGGCGGGTAGCGCAGGCTGATCGCCACGGGCACGCCGGAGGGGTCCGACGGGTCGGCCGGGTCGCCGTCGAGCCCTTCGGGGCCGCCGATGATCACCGGCCCGCGGCCGGTCTCGATCACCTCCACCTCGACCGGGTCCCCGCCCGCCACCTCGACGGTCTCCGTGTGCCGGGCCGCCCGCCGCCAGAGCCCGTCCGGGTCGAGGGCCTCCACCCCGGCGCCGGTGCGCCGCAGCCGCTCGCGGTAGAGGTCCTGGTAGTCGGACATGGCGTTGGTGATGGCCCAGGCGACCGTGCCGGTGTGCCCGAAGTGGGCGATGCCGGGGACACCGGGGACGGCCAGGCCCACGACGTCGAACTCCGGGCAGGACAGGTGGATCTGCTGGTAGACGCCCGGGTCCTCGATCCAGCGGTGGGGGTCGCCGGCGATGACAGCCTGCCCGGTGACGGTCCGCTCGCCGCCGACCAGCCAGCCGTTGCTGCCGGAGGTGCCGGGGCCGTCGGCGGCGAAGAGACCGACGGCGTCCGCGCCGAGGTGGGCGGCGACCTGCTCGCGCCAGAGCTTGGCCGGGAACCCGGCGAAGAGGATGTGGGTGGCGAGCCAGACGCCGAGGGGGGTCCAGGGTTCCCAGCGGCCGGGGGTGAGGCCGGTGCGGGCGAACTCGGGTGCGGTGGCGTCGGCCAGTGACGCGTTGACCCCGTCGACGTACGCGCTCACCCACCGCGCCGTCCCGGGGTCGCGTCTCTCCAGCTCCGCGAAGCAGCGTCTGGCGGTGTCGGCGAGTCGGGCCCGTCTCGCGAACCGGTCCCAGGCCAGGGCGCTACCGCCGAGGAAGGACGCCGTGGTGCCCTGCGCCCGGTGGCGCTCGACCTCCAGCTGCCAGGCCCGGTCGCTTGCGGTGACGAGGCCCTGTGCGCTGGCGAGTCCGGCCGCGCTGCCCGCGCGCAGATGCGGGATGCCCCAGGCGTCACGGTAGATCTCGGTGGTCACGCCGGACCCCCTCATTCCTTTAGGTTAGCCTTGCCTAAGTCGCAACTGTGGCCGGAATCGTATGCGAAGGGGCGGAAAAGCGATGGGGCAGGGGC
>NZ_POUC01000130.1 GCF_002891435.1 Streptomyces cahuitamycinicus | reverse complement strand
GCCCACCCCCGTCCTGCTGGCGCCCCGGCTCGTCGTCCGGGCGAGCGGCTGAGCCGTCCCACCACGCCGCACCTTTTCCACCCGCCGAGCGGCTTCTTGAGCCCATCCGGCCGACATCTGCGATCCCGCTCACAGCTGCCAGTGCAGCGGACGGGACGCGGTCCCCTCTACCACCGGCTCATCAGGCCGGCCTGCGCAAGGAGATTTGTCATGAGAAATCCTCGTACCCGTTGGGCTGTTGGCAGCATCGCGCTACTGTCGCTCAGCCTGTCGGCCTGTGGTGGCAGCGGGTTCGACGACACCGACAAGGCGGACAGCCAGGCGTCGTCCGGGCCCGCCTCGATCAAGGTCCTCATAGCCTCCAGCGGCGACGCGGAGACGAAGGCCGTCACGGACGCCTCCGACGCATGGGGGGCGAAGTCCGGCAACAAGGCGACCGTCACCCAGGCCCAGGAGATGACCCAGCAGCTCGGCCAGGGCTTCGCCTCGAACAACCCGCCGGACGTCTTCTACGTCGACGCCGGCCGACTCGCGACGTACGCGAAGGCGGGCAATCTCGAACCGTACGGCGACAGTCTCGAAACGAAGGACGACTTCTACCCCGCGCTGCGTCAGGCGTTCACCTATGACGGCAAGCTCTACTGCGCCCCCAAGGACTTCTCCACGCTCGGCCTGCAGATCAACACCACGGCCTGGTCGAAGGCCGGCCTGACCGACGCCGACTACCCCACCACCTGGGAGGAGCTGGCGGCCGTGGCGAAGAAGCTGACCACGGGCAAGCAGGTGGGCCTCGCACTCGGCGACACGCGCGACCGGATCGGGGCCTTCATGGTCCAGGCCGGCGGATGGGTGACGAACAAGGACGCCACCAAGGTCACCGCGGACTCTCCCGAGAACCTCAAGGCCCTGAACTACGTGAAGTCGCTGCTCGCCGACGGCTCGGCCAAGTACCCCAAGCAGCTTGACTCGGGCTGGTCGGGCGAGGCGTTCGGCAAGCAGAAGGCCGCCATGACGATCGAGGGCAACTGGATCGCCGGCGCCATGAAGAACGACTACCCGGGCGTCAAGTACAAGACGGTCCCGCTGCCGACCGGGCCTACGGGCAAGAAGGGCACGCTCGCCTTCACCCAGTGCTGGGGCATCGCGGCCGAGAGCAAGAACAAGGCCGCGGCCATCGACTTCGTCAAGGCGATGACCGCGAAGGACAACCAGTTGACCTTCGCCCAGGCGATCGGCGTGATGCCGTCCCTGCAGTCCGCTGAGGCCGACTACATCGCCAAGTCCCCGCAGGACAAGGCATTCATCGACGGGGCCGCGTATGCCCAGGCCCCGGTGAACGTCGCGAAGATCGACCAGGTACTCGCCGACTTCGACACCGGCCTCCAGGGGCTGCCCAAGGCCGACCCGAAGCAGATCCTCAAGCGGCTCCAGAAGAACGCGCAGGCGGTCGTAGGCCAGTGACCCGGACGACCCGGGCGGCTCAAGTAATCCGGACAGGAACGGAACGAGAGTGGACCTACGATGAATGAACCGAATCCCGGGCCCGCACAGGGCCCGGGCAGCGGCCCGGCACCGGCCCGGACGGCAGCCGCTGCCAAGGCCAGTGGCGGCCGAGGCCGCCGTGAGCGATCCCCCCGCGGCGGTATTCGGGGCCGGGAAGGTCTCGCCGGCTGGCTGTTCGTCTCACCGGTGATCGTCGTGCTCGGGCTCTTCCTGGTCGTGCCCATTCTCATGGCGCTCTGGGTGAGCCTGTCCGACTGGAACGGCCAGGGCAGCCCCTTCTCGTCAGGCGTGCATTTCGACGGTGCGGAGAACTACGAGCAGATCGTCACCAAACCCGGCCTGGCGCAGAGCGACTTCATGACGAGTCTGCGCAACAACGCCTACTACGTGCTCTTCGTCGTCCCGCTGCAGACCGCGCTCGCGCTGGGCCTGGCGCTCCTGGTCAACGGGCGACGACTGAAGGGCAAAGGTTTCTTCCGCACCGCGTACTACTTCCCGGCGGTGACGAGCTCGGTCGCGATCTCGGTCGTCTTCCTGTTCATCTTCTCCTCCAGCGGTGTCGTCAACTCGCTGCTGGCGAAGATCGGAGTCGATGGGCCGGCCTGGTTCGCCGATCCACGCGGCATCATCCACCTCGCCCTCGGCGCCCTCGGCGTGAACACCGACGCGCCACCTGCCGCACTCGCCGACACGACCGTCGGCGGCCTGTCCCTGTGGGACTGGTTCTCCGGCCCCAGCGTCGCCATGACAGCCGTCATCGCCCTGGTCGTGTGGACGACGGCGGGCACGTTCATGCTCATGTTCCTCGCCGCGCTCCAGGACATACCCCTCGAAGTCGAGGAAGCCGCCGAGATCGACGGCACCGGGCGCTGGCAGCGGTTCCGCCACGTCACGCTGCCCATGCTCAAGCCGACTCTCTTCCTCGTCCTGACCCTCGGACTCATCGGCACCTGGCAGGTCTTCGACCAGATCTACGTCATGTCCAAGGGCGCACCGGCGAAGACGACACTGACCCCTGCGTTCCTCTCGTACCAGTCCTCGTTCACCGACAACGAGTGGGGACAGGGCAGCGCCATCGCCTTCATCCTCTTCGCGATCATCGTCGCGATGACGCTGCTGCAGCGGTTCATCCTGCGCGACAAGGACGAGGCCCGCGCCAAGGCCGCCACCCGGCGCGCGGCGAAAGCGGCACGCTCCGGCTCCGGCCCGACCACGGGAGCGGCCTGATGACCCGCACCGCCGCAGCGGCCCAGCCCACGCCCGGAACCGGCGCGCCCACCACCGCAACCGCTCCGGCGGCCACAGCCGACGTCCACAACAGAGGCACGCGATGAGCCCACAGCACAAGCTCGCCGACGCGGACACCGCGGCGCACACAGTCGAGCAGCCCACAACCCGCCGCTCAGGCAACCGCACCCGCCGTGGCGGTGCCCTCACCCGAGCGCTCGGCTACACGGCCCTCGTCGTCGTCGCGCTGCTCTACATCTACCCCTTCCTCATCCAGCTCGCGGCGAGCTTCAAGACCGACGCGGACGCCACCAGCAACCCGCTGTCGCTATGGCCGACCCACTTCACCACAGCCGCCTTCAGCCGGCTCGCCGAAGCGGACTACCCGCGCTGGTTCACCAACTCCGTCGTCGTCGCACTCCTCGTCACCGCCGGCCGCGTGTTCTTCGACTCCCTCGCCGGATACGCACTGGCCCGGCTGCGCTTCCGCGGCCGGGGCGCACTGTTCGCCGCCGTCATCGCGGTCATGGCCGTGCCCGGCGTCGTCCTGCTCATCCCGAAGTTCCTCGTCCTCAATCAACTCGGGATGTACGACTCCTACTCGGGCATGATCGTCCCGCTCCTCGCCGACGCCGCAGGGGTGTTCATCATGAAGCAGTTCTTCGAGTCCATCCCCGTCAGCGTCGAGGAAGCAGCCCGCATCGACGGCGCGAGCACCTTCCGGATCTTCTGGTCCGTCGTGCTGCCGATGGCCAAGCCGGCCCTCATCACCCTGACCATCCTGTCGTTCCAGGGATCGTGGAACGAGCTGCCGCACTTCATCGTGTCCCGGCAGAGCCCGGAACTGAACACCCTCACATCCGGAGTCGCCTCACTCGTCTCCGGCCAACTCGGCTCGGGCAACCAGTACCCGCTCAAACTCGCGGCGACCCTGCTCATGACCATCCCCGTGGCACTGGTCTTCTTCGCCTTCCAGCGGCACTTCGTCCGCGGCGGCACATCAGGCGCTACCAAGGGATAGCCGGAACAGCACTCGAACCACCGTCGTGATCAATGCGCGGGCGGCGTGGACCACGCACCCCCTCCGACAGGACCCAGCCACATGACCAACCCGACCCCCACGCACGACGCCGCGGCTGACTCCTGGTGGCGCTCCGCGACCATCTACCAGGTCTACATACGCAGCTTCGCCGACGGCGACGGCGACGGAACCGGCGACATCGCCGGCCTCCGCTCCCGCCTGCGGTACCTGGCCCACCTCGGTGTCGACGCCATCTGGATCAACCCCTGGTACCCGTCCCCGCTGGCCGACGGCGGCTACGACGTCTCCGACTTCCGCGACATCCACCCCGCATACGGCACCCTCGACGAAGCCCGGAAACTGATCACCGAGGCCCACGGACTGGGTCTGCGGGTGATCCTGGACATCGTCCCGAACCACGTCTCCGACCAACACGCCTGGTTCCAGGAGGCATTGGCGGCGGCGCCCGGCTCCCCGGAACGAAAGCGGTTCATCTTCCGCGACGGCAAGGGCGAGAACGGCTCCCTGCCCCCGAACGACTGGCACGCGGCCTTCGGCGGCCCCACCTGGACCCGCACGCCGGACGGCCAGTGGTACCTCCACCTCTTCGCCCCCGAACAGCCCGACCTCAACTGGGACAACGGCGAGGTACGGGCCGAGTTCGAGTCGATCCTGCGCTTCTGGTTCGACCTGGGCGTCGACGGCTTCCGCATCGACGTCGCCCACGGCATGGTCAAGGATCCGGCCCTCCCGGACCTCGGCCTGACGGAGTTCTCCGTCATCGCTCACGAAGACGGCCACCCGCACTGGGACCGCGACGGCGTCCACGACGTCTTCCGCAGCTGGCGGGCCATCGCCGACAGCTACCCCGACCCCCGCGTCTTCGTCGCCGAGGCCCACGTGCGCCCGGGCCGCTTGCCCGACTACCTCGGCGCGGACGAGCTCCACACCGCCTTCAACTTCGACTTCCTCAAGTGCGCTTTGGAGGCCGACAAGTTGAGGGAGGTGATCGACCGCACCATCACCGATCTGGCGAAGGTCGGCGCCCCCGCCACCTGGGTCCTCTCCAACCACGACGAAGCCCGCCACGTCACCCGCTACGGCCGCGCCCACACCGGCGTCACAACCCCGGCCCTTGACCAGGGTCACCCCACCGACCTCACCCTCGGCACCCGCCGAGCCCGAGCGGCGGCCCTGCTGATGCTTGCCCTGCCCGGAGGCGCGTACATCTACCAGGGCGAGGAACTCGGCCTGTACGAGGTCGAAGACCTCCCCGACTCGGCGCTCCAGGACCCCACCTGGGAACGCTCCGGCCACACCGTCCGAGGCCGCGACGGCTGCCGCGTCCCCTGGACCGGCGACACACCGCCCTTCGGCTTCAGCACCTTCGGGTCCGCCATGCCCTGGCTCCCCCAGCCCGACGACTGGAAGTCCTACACCGCCGAAGCCAACCAGGCCGACCGTACCTCCATGCTCCAGCTCTACCGCTCCGCCCTGCGCCTGCGCCGCACCAACCCCGACCTGCGGGGCGAGGAATTTCGCTGGCTGGACAGCCCAGCCGGCACGCTCCTCTTCGAACGCGGCAACGGCCTGCTGTGCGCGGTCAACCTCTCCGGCCGGCCGATCCCGCTCCCCGACGCCACCAGCCCCCTCCTCGCCTCAGGACCACTGACCAAGGACGGGCTGCTGACCGCCGACACCACGGTCCTGCTGCACCGGGACTGACGAACGGTGACGGAATCACCCCGTCCGACGTCCCCCGCGCCCAGTCGCGCCCAAATCCGCCAGGGCCTGTCCGGTGTTCCTCCCCGCCGATCGGACAGGCCCTGGTCCATCTCCAAGAGAGCACGATGGAATGGCGGGATCCCGCTACGGAATCGGGCCGATCAGTTCGCAGGCCCGGGTCGCGCCCACCAGCGCGCCGGTGCTGCCCGTGGTGGTGGCTACGTCCAGCGCGGTGTCGGCGAACTTCACCACGTGCTCGTCGCCGTGCTCGGCCGCGCGTGCGAAGACTTCCTGTGCGGCGTCCGCCACCGATCCGGCAGGGACCTGCGGTAGTTCGGACGCCGGCGCCGGGGTGGCTGGTGAGTACACGGCGGTCACCGCGGCGCTCGCCGTCCAGGCGGCGTTCAGACTCGGTGCCCACAGCACGGACGGCAGGGCGGGCAGGGCGCGCAGCACGGCGTTGGGCGCGGTGGCGGCGTGCACCAGCATGATGGGGCTGAGGTGGCCGTGGGTGGCGTAGCGGTAGGTGGCTGCCCGGACGAGCTCGGCCAGCACGTCGCGGGACTCCCCAGGCGTCACTGCCGGGCGGAGCGCGGCGGTCGCCGCCGTCCAGCCGGGCGTTCCGGCCAACTGCGCGAGGCCGTCACGAAAGCCCCCGTCCTGGTCCGCGATCAACGGGATGCCGTCCAGCGCCTTACCCGGGCCGACGGTACCGCCCGGCGCAGCGACGCCGGGGGTCGGCAGGCTGCGGGCCGCCCAGTAGGCGAGACCATGGGCCAGTTCTGCAATACGCGGGTCGGCGCTCGACCCGGCACCCACGTCGTTGCCGTGGTCGTCGTCCAGGAGGGTGCGGACGGCATGGCCGACACGGATCACCGGGTGGGTGGCACCGGCGGCGATGCCCGGAAGCAGGCGTGGCCACCACTCCACCAGCACCTCGCGCCACGGCCGACTGGCGGTCTGGCGAACGAAGTACACCGTCCAGTCGCCGATCCTGCGGGGATCACCCAACGCGTCCTGCCATCCGTCCTGGGTGATCGGATCGGTGCCGCGGGGCAGGTCCTCCAGCTTGTCGCGGTAGTAGTCCAGCCAGCGGTGCACGGTGGTCGCGTGACCGTTGCGGACCAACGCCTCCACCGCCATCGGACCGTGGTTGGACAACCAACCGTCGCGTTCAGGGCCGTAGTCGTGCAGTCGCTGGAGAGCTTCGTCGAGCGTCCCGGTGGTGTCCATGATCCCGACGCTAGCGGCCGCGACGACCGGACGTAACGGGCTTGAGACGTACCTCTGCAGACCTAGGTTCGGTCTCTGCGGGCCGAGCCCCCTTCGACTCACCCTGACGAGCCGAAGTCAGTAACGCTCCGCCCGCAGCGGCCGGTCCCCCGACGGCCGTGACCACCACACGCCCTCGCCGCGCGTCAGCCCCGGCAGGCACAGCTCCATGTCCCGCACGCGGCGCGCCGGGAGTTCGCCGGTGACCAGCCACGCAGTACGGCCGCCCGTCGTCTCCCCGAACTCCGTTCCGTACGCGGCGAGCCGGGCCGTCACCGGCGCCAGCGCGTCCAGGGGGAGTTCGACCTCGAAGGCATGGTACGGCTCGTACACCCGCGTGCCCGCCCTTTCCAGGGCCAGGAGCAGGACGTACGGGGTGAGCGCGCGGAAGTCGGCCGCCGTGCTGTGCTGCGAGGAGAAGCCGGACCGGATGAGTGTGACCCGGCAGTCGGTCACCGCCCGGCCGTGCGGGCCGGAGCGCAGCGTCGTGTGGACCGTGTCTTCGATGGCCTGGTGGAAGGCGCGGGGCAGGGCGCCGAGTTCGGTCTCGTACGCGAAGACTGTGCCTGCACCGCGGGCGCCCGGCTCGACGCGCAGGCCGATCGTGGCCATGTGCTGCCTCTGGTCGAGCCACGGCATCTCCTCATACGCCTCTGCGATGCCCGCCGGACGCTCCAGGAACCGCACACGGCTCGGCTCGAAGTCCGCCTCGATACCGAAGTCCTCGGCGAGCGTCGCCGCGATGACCTCCTTCTGCACCTCGCCGTACAGGAGCAGCGCGGTGGCGCCGGAGCCCGCGGGCCGGGCGTGCAACAGCGGGTCCTGGTCGGCCAGGGAGAGCAGCGCCGACCGCAGGGGCGCCGCCTTCGCGGGGTGCCGTGCCCGCACCAGGGTCTCCAGGGTCGGCGCGGCGAACTGAGGCGCCCTGTCGGTGACCTCCCCGAGCCGGTCGCCGACGCGGATGCCGGGGACACCGCGCAGCTCGGCGATGTTCCCCGCGGTGAGGGACGATGCCCCGGGCTGCCCGACCACGGTGAGCTCCAGCGCCCGGCCCGCCACCTCCGTCGTACGGCCGTCGGCCTCGTGCCGCAGGAACGTCAGTCGCTGACGAGACGTCACCTCGCCTTCGTACAACCGGACATAGGCCCTCCGTTCGCCGCCCGGCCCGGGTCGTACGGCGAACACGGTGCCCCGGGGAGCCTCCGTGATGCCGCTGCCCGCGCCGCGCCGCTCGGACGTGGGCGCCGGCACGAATCGGACGATGCCCTCGACGAGTTCGGCGACGCCCTGCCCGTCCAGCGCGCAGCCGAAGAACAGCGGATGCATGGAGCCGTCAGCGGTGTGCGCGGCGAGTGCGGCCCGCAGGTCGTCCTCGGTCGGGGCGGGGCCGTCCACGAGCGCGGCGAGGATCCCGGTGTCGACCTCGGCGAGCATGGTGGCCACCCCCGGTGCGGTGAGCGGACGCGGTACGACGCGGGCGTGCGGCGTGCCGATGTCCTCGGCTCCCGTGAGCGGTACGACGTACGGAGTGAGCAGGCGCCGGACGTCGTCGAGCAGGCCCTGCTCGCGGGCGCCCGCCCGGTCGATCTTGTTGACGAAGACGAGCGTGGGCAGGCCGAGCCGCCGCAGGGTCTTCAGCAGGACCCGCGTCCTGGCCTGGACGCCCTCCACGGCGGAGAGCAGTAGCACCGCGCCGTCGAGGACCTCCAGGGCACGCTCGACCTCGGCGACGAAGTCGGAGTGACCGGGGGTGTCGATGAGGTTGATCTGGACGTCGCCGGAGGTGAAGGCGGCAACGGCCGAGCGGATCGTGATGCCGCGCCGACGCTCGATCTCCCCGTCGTCGGTGCGGGTGTCGCCGGCATCGACGCTGCCGAGCCGGCCGATCGTGCCGCCGTCGAAGAGGAGCCGCTCGGTGAGGCTGGTCTTACCAGCGTCGACGTGCGCCAGAATGCCGATGTTCAGGGTGTGCATGCGTGGTCGAGTCCTCAAGAACCGTGAGCCGGTGGGGGCGCTGGATCGTTCCGAGGAGTCGGCGCACTGGGGGGCTCCCGAGGTTCGGCGGTGTGGTCACGCCCATCATGGCGTACCTTCGACGGCCCTCCACAACCGAATTACCGGAGCGGGTGGGGCGTCTGCGCGTGCAGTAACACGACACGCGAAGCCAGCGTCCGCACCGGCCCGTCCGTGCACAACAACGCGTCGCACAACTCGAACAGTGGGTCGCCCCGAGCGGTCAGGCACGAGTACAACTCCGCCCGGAAGCATGACACTGGTCAAGTTCGAGCCGCGTTCGACGCCGGACCTCAGCCGTCAAGCAAAGGAGTTGTGCATGCCGACAGAACGGCAGAGGCCGGACATGGATGCGTACCGGGCCAGAGCACGTCGAGGGCCGTGCTTCGTGTGCGCCTTTGTGTCGGGGCGCCCCGACTATGCGCATCACACTGTCTTCGAGGACGACGATCACGTCGCGTTCCTCGACCGGTGGCCGACCCTGCCCGGCAAGGTCCTGGTCGCGCCCAGGAGGCATGTCGAGCACGCCGTTCGTGATCTCGACCAAGAGTCGTACGTCCGGCTCATGCTGGTCGTTCGGGAGGTCGCCCTGGCGGTGGAAGACTGCGTGGGAGCCGAGCGGACGTATCTTTATTCGCTGGGGAGCCAGCAGGGCAACGCGCATCTCCACTGGCACATCGCCGGTCTGCCGCCGGACGTACCCTATGAGCAGCAGCAGTTCCACGCGCTGATGACAGAGAACGGCGTATCGGCCATGCGGCCCGAGGAGTTCGTCGACATGGCCGCGCGTATCCGTGAGCGAATTGCGGCCCGAGGCGGGCTCCAGACGCTGTGACCAGATCCCAACCCGGGCGCCCGGATGGCAGTGGTTCTGCGAGAGGCGCCTTACGGCTACTCCAGGACACCCGGTGACCCGACTCCACCCGCCGCGTCCAGGGCGGTGATTCCGCTGCGGACCGCCGCTGCCGTCTCGTCCAGCAGATGACGTTCGCGCACCCGCGAGTCCGCCTCGATACGGAACGGATCCCCTTTGAAGCGGGGGAAGACATGCAGGTGGACGTGAAAGACCTCCTGGAAGGCAGCCTCGCCGTCCGCCAGGAAGAGATTGACCCCCTCGCACCGCAGGCCGGACAGCCGCAGCGCGCGTCCGAGCCGGTGCGCCACCGTCCAGACCCGCACGCCGATGTCCTCCCGCAAATCTTCCAGCCCTTCGGCATGTGCCTTCGGGATGACGAGCAGATGCCCCGGGGCCACGGGTTGGAGGTCCAGGAACGCGAGGACCCATTCGTCCTCGAAGACGATGCTGGCCTCTGCCTGGCCTCGCGCGATCGCGCAGAAGACACATCCATGGTCCGGCAACCCGCCCCCTCAGTTCGAGAACGTCTCGTTCCCCTTACGAGAGCACGCGTGGCCAGCCCGCGCCGGTCGTTTTTCTCACCGCCTCTTCACGAAGCCCGAATTCCGGCACTGGGTATTTCCGGTCGACGTGACAGTCCGGACGCTGTCAGGCTGCCCACCCATGACTGCTTACGAACTGTTGCTCATCGGTGGTGGGGCGGGCGTCGGCAAGACGACCGTCGCGTGGGAGGTATCTGCGGCATTGCAGGGGAGGGGAACGGCGCACTGTCTGATCGAGGGCGACTACATGGACCAGATCCACCCAGCCCCACAGGACGACCCTCACCGCGCAGCCATCACCGAACGCAACACCGCGGCAGTCTGGTCGAACTACGCCGCTCTCGGCCAGCGTCGCCTCATCTACACGAACACGGTGAGCATCCTGGAAGCGCCGATGATCAGCCGGGCCATGGGCGGCGGCGAGGTCCGAGCCACCTGCGTCCTGCTCACGGCAGGGGAGACGACCGTGCGGGAACGCCTCGCCCAACGCGAAATCGGCTCGCAGCTCACCGCCCACATCGAGCGGAGCCTGCGGAACGCACGGGAACTGGACGAGAAGGCTCCGGCAGGCACCGTCCGTATCCCGACCGACGGCCGGTCGATCGAGGACATCGCCGTGGACGTGATCAAGGCGGCTGCTTGGTAGGGATCCGATAATCATTGGACATCGCTCGGGCCGACGGCGAAGGCTGGAGGTATGCAACAGGAATCTCTCTGGGACGTCGACGCCGCCCAGCACTATGACACGCCCGGGGCGGGCATGTTCGCACCCGAGATCCTGGGGCCGACCGTGGATCGCCTCGCCGAGCTCGCAGGCGACGGAGCAGCGCTCGAGTTCGCTGTAGGCACCGGCCGGGTGGCCGTCCCGCTGGCTGAGCGAGGAGTACCGGTCACCGGCATCGAGTTGTCGCGGCCGATGGTCGATCAACTGCGCACCAAGGCAGACGAAGCGACGGTTCCCGTGGTCATCGGTGACATGGCGACCTCCGTGGCCCCTGGGAAGTACACGCTGGTCTACCTCGTCTACAACACCATTTCCAACCTCCTCACCCAGGCTGAGCAGGTCGAGTGTTTCCGCAACGCCGCCCGCCACCTCACACCCGGCGGCCGGTTCGTCATCGAGCTCTGGGTACCCGAGCTGCGCAAGCTTCCACCCGGGCAGACGGCGGTCGTCTGGGGCTCTGAGCCCGGTTACATCGGCCTGGACACCTACGACGTTCTGAACCAGCACGTCGTCTCGCACCACTTCCACTTCGACGACACCAAGCAGGCTCAGCTGTCCCGCGGCCCGCACCGCTACATCTGGCCGGCCGAACTCGACCTCATGGCGCAACTGGCCGGATTCGAGCTGGAGACCAGGCATGCGGACTGGGCCGGCGCCGAGTTCACCGCCGAGTCGCGTTCGCACGTCTCCGCCTACCGATACCGACTGGAGGCCGCGTAGATGAGAACGGAGTTCCGGCACGTCTGCGGCACATGCGTGACCAGCGTGCCTCGTCTGGATCTCGTCTACGGGCAGCTTCCGGTCAGCGGGCGACGGACCACCAGGCCGCGCGGGCGGACGCCAAGGTCGCGAACACGTTGAGCCCATCAGTGAAGAGGGACTTGGTCGTCGTCGGCGCCGGCATCGTCGGCGCATCGGTGGCCTATCACGCCGCCCGGGCGGGCGCCAACGTGACGTTGGTCAACGCCGGGCGGCCAGGCGCCGGCGTGACGGCGGACTCGTTCGCCTGGATCGGATCGTCCGGCGTACTCGAAATTCCGGCCGCCGGGCTGCGGGCCACCGCAACGGCGGAGTACCACCGGCTCGAGGCCGAGTTGCCAGGACTCCCGGTCACCTGGTCCGGCTCGCTGAGCTGGAACAGGCAAGACAGTGCGCCGGACGCCGGACCCGGGCAGACGATCGTGGACGCGGCCACCGTGGCGACGCTCGAACCCAACATTCGGCAGCCTCCGGAGTGGGCTGTCTGGGCGCCGGGGGACGGCGCTGTCGACTCGGTGGGCGTGACCGAGCGGCTGGTCACGGGCGCTCGTACCCATGGAGCCCGGGTACATCTGGACACGCCGGTCACCGCGGTCCGCCGGGACGCAGCGGGCCGGATCGCCGGAGTTGAGACGACAGCAGGACCCCTCTCCGGTGCGACGGTGGTGCTGGCGGCCGGAGTCGCCACGGCCGCGCTGGGCGCGCCGCTCGGCGTGCACGTCCCGGTCGAACCGTCGCCGTCGCCGCTGTTCCGGCTCAACGCCCCGGCCGGTCTGGTCCGCACCGTGGTCAACACCGAAGACTTCGATCTTCGACAGGTCGCCCCGGACCGGCTGATCGCCGCCGCGGACTCGCCCGAACGGACCCTTGCCGCCGTCCGGTCCACTTTCCATGGAGCCGGGAGCGTCGAGCTGCTCAGCACCCGACTCGGAGTGCGCCCCATGCCGGCCGACGGTGAGCCGATCGTCGGCCCGGTCGCCGAGGCCCCCGGCCTCTACTTGGCGATGATGCACTCGGCGGTCACGCTCGCCGCGGCCGTGGGCCGCCTGGTGGCGCGGGAGTTGGTCGACGGAACCGTTGAGTCGGCTCTGTCGGGTTGCCGCCCGGATCGCTTCTCATGGTGAGGCACTTTTCGCACTCCAAGCAGCCGGCCTTCCAGTACGTCTCGCCTCCCATCCACCTCCGGCTCGCCGAACAGCGGAATCATCCGGTCATCAGGTGTCACGCGCGGCGTCGACCAGGAGCTTGTGCTTGTGCCGCTGTGTCTGCGCGTCGGCGACGCACTCGCCCAGGACAGTGATCTGGTGTGGGCTCATATGCTGCTTGTCTCGGGAAGATCAGGTGGAGGGGGCTTCGCGGGCTTGCCGCCGCTGATCAGCTGCGCGTCGCCGCGGTTACGGACGTGCAGACGTACTCGAGGGCTGGCGGCGGCGCGGCCCGCGCCGCCTCGCCTCCCTCCTGGCGGGGCTGGTCCGGCAGTGAGACGGCACTGACCGCGGCTCCCAGGACACTCCGCGCCGCGGAGCACGATGTCTCCCGGTGATCTCGCGGTCGCGGCACCGGGTCGACCCGCTCGGCCTCCCAACCGTCCTCGGTCAGCTTCCTCAGGAGCCATGCGACGTCAACGGCGGAAACACTCAGCTCGACGGAGAGGTTCCTCCGGCTCGGGGTGACCGAGGTGGTCACGTCGTCGGGACCGACCCCGAACTGGCCCAGTGTGCCGAGCAGCCGGGCCAGTTCCCCCTGCCGATCCCCCACCGTCACGCGCAGCGACGTCCGATGGGCGGGTTTTCCGCTCGGCCTGTCGTGGAGCCGGCCCAGACCCGCGATTCCCCGGTTCAGCAGATGCGTCATACCGGTCGTTTCGTGCGGCTGATACGACACGTCGGCGGCCGAGAGGTCGTCCAAGGACTCAAGCAGAACCGAGAGGTCCTCGTGCAGGGCATGCAGCACGCGGGACACCGAGGCGGCGTTGGACCGGAGGATGTCGCTCCACAGGTGGGGGTCGCCCGCCGCGATACGGGTCACGTCGCGCAGCCCCTGACCGGCGAGCCGGAACGCGGGCTCAGGCGCCTGCTCGAGGCGCGCCGCCATCAGGCTGGCCAGGACGTGCGGGACATGGGACGTCAACGCCACTGCCGCGTCGTGTTCCTGACTTCCCATGATCACCGGGACGGCACCACACATGGAGATCATCTCAAGGGTGTGGTTGAGGGCCGTCTGTGAGGTGATGTCCGTGGGAGTAAGCACCCAGGACCGGCTCTCGAAGAGATCCGCGCGGGCCGCCAGCGGTCCCGTCTTCTCCCGGCCCGCCATCGGATGGCCGCCGACGAAGCGCTCCGGGGCGGGGAGGCTCCCCAGCGCCTCGCGCGTCGGCTGCGACTTGACGCTCGCCACGTCCGTATAGGCGCGGGCGAGCCCCCGCACCTGCTGTTCGGCGAGGACCGCGCCGACCGTGCTCGGGGGCACGGCTATGACAGCCAGGTCCACCGGTGCCTCGGGGGCGCCCACCAGACCCGCCCCCAGTGCCGCGGCCGTGCGGGCCGACGTCTCGTCTCGGTCCAACAGGTGCACGGTCACGCCGTACCGGCTTGCGGCAAGTCCTATCGACGTGCCGATCAGCCCCGTACCGACCACTGCCATCGTGCGCATCACCGGCTCACGTTCCCTTTCTCCGTCCGTGCCAGGTCCCGGCGCGGGACCGCGGCACCCCCCAGATGGACGAGCTGGATGTCCCGCCTCGCACGGCTGGTCTCTACGTGGGCGAGGCCGCGTACGGTGCGCGGCAGCGCACCGTCGATGTGCGGGGTCCCGGAATCCGGCCACTCGGGCTGCTGTGCCGCGGGGAGCTCGCGCCATGTGGCGGTGGACTCGTCGTCCTGAAGAGGCTTCATGTCTCACACATTTCTGAGCTGTTGGGGGCTGGAGATGGCCGGCTCCGTGGGGGGAGCGACGAGAACACGCAATCCCGCCGCTCAGCCGCGCTGTCCCGCTTCTGCCGCTTCGCGTGCCGGCCTGTTCTCTCCTGCGGCCTCGTCGGGGGTGCCCGCAGGGGTACGGCGCAGTCGGCCCATGTCGGGGACCAGCGCGACCAGAGCGAGAACGGCGAGGACCGCGCCGAGCCAGAGGGGGGCGCGCAGGCCGTAGGCGTTGATGCCGAGTCCCCCCAGCCAGGAGCCGACGACGACGCCCAGCGTGATGAAGGACGTGTGCACGGTGTTGACGAGCGCGCGAGCGTTGGCGGCGCGCTGCACCCTGCTGATCATCGCGGGGTTCATGGTGACGCCGACAAAGCCGATGCCCATCATGGCGAGGACCGCGGGCGCCTTGAGATCGGCGAGCAGGGCGAACGAGCTCAGGAAGAGGACGTTGAGCGTCAGACCGGTGGCCAGGACACGGATGGTGTGCGTGTCGGCGAAGCGCGCCACGACTGCGTTGCCGATGACGGTGGCCGCGCCATAGGCGAGGAGGAGCAGCGGGACGACGCCGCGGGAGAAGCCGGTGACGTCGGTGAGGATGGGCGTGAAGTAGGAGAAGGCGGAGAAGGTGGCGCCGATGATGAGGGTGGACGTGCAGATGATGAGCCAGAGCTTGCCGTTACGGAAGGCCGACATCTCCTCCCTGAGGCCTCCGGCGTCCTCGGCGTGGCCGAGGGACGGAACGACGACGACGGTGGCGACTGCGGCGATGATCGTGATGATGCCTACGGCGACGAACCCGGCCCTCCAGCCCCATTGCTCGCCGACGAGGGTGGAAACGGGCAGGCCGAGCAGCGTCCCGACCATGAGTCCCTGCATGGTGAGGCCGGTGGCGCGCCCTCGCAGCTCGGGCTTGGTGATCTGGGCGACGACGGCGAGGGAGACTCCGAAGAACGCCGAGGAGGCCGTGCCCGTGATGACCCGGCCGGCCACCATCACCCAGTAGTCGGTGGCGACTGCCGCGAGGGCGTTGCCGAGCAGGAAGACGGCGTACAGGGTCATGAGCGCGGCCTTGGGCCGCAGTTTGAGGACGAGCACGGTGGCGAAGGGCCCACCCGCCGCCATGGCGATGGCGAAGGCCGTGATGAGGTAGCCGACCTGAGGGATGGTGACCCCGAGGTCCTCGGAGATCTGCGGCATGAGGCCGCCGACGAGGAACTCGCTGGTGACCATGGCGAAGATGCCGAGAGCCATGAGGTAGACGGATTTTGGCATGGGTACCTCCAGGATTATGTACTGATCAGACCAAAATGAAGGTGCGGGAAGGCTCGAGGGCATGCGGAGGCCCGGCCGACGCACCGGGCAGGGTGCGGGGCCGGCCGTCAGTGGCTCAGCAGCCGAGGGTGTCCGCGCCCAAGGTCGCGATCTGCTCCAGCGCGCCACGGTCCGCACCCGACTGGGCAGCGACCCGCATCCCGGCGATGAGGGCCGTCAGATACCAGGCGAGACCGTCCGTCGCCCGCGGAGAGGTGACCGAGCCGTCCCGCCGGCCCTCCGCGATCACGGCGCGCAGCGAGACCATGCGCCGCTCCAGGTCCCGGTTCAGGACCTCCGCGATCTGCGGATCGGAGGCGGCCATCTGGGTCGTGGTGTTGACGGTGAAGCAGCCGGAGCCGTAGCCCTCGCGCCGGTTCTCCATCTCACCCTCGATGATCACCGAGAGCAGGGCCCGGACACGCTCGGCGGCGGGGCGTCCTTCCTCTGCCAGCAGGGAGATCTGACGGGCGGTCATGGTGTCGACGTAGTACGACAGGGCCCGCAGGAACAGGTCCTTCTTCGACTTGAACGTGTTGTAGATGCTGCTGCGCCCGAGACCCGTGGCCGTGCACAGATCCCCGGTGGAGGTGGCTTCGTACCCTTTGATCCAGAAGACGCGACACGCCGCCTCAACCGCCTGGTCCTCGTCGAACTGCCGTGGCCTTCCCATGGCAGCACCCTAGCAGGTTATGGAACGTTCGGAACAAAACTAGTGCGGGCCCCGGCCACCACGGCGGGGATGAAGGGAGGCCGGAGCCCGCGGTCCCCGGGAACGTCAGGCGTTTCGCCCGCCGTCGACGGCGAGTCTCGCGCCAGTGGTGAATCCTGCCTCCGGAGAGGCGAAGTAGGCAACCGCGGCGGCTACCTCCTCCGGCTGTGCGTAGCGGCCGAGCGGGGACAGGCCTTTCTGGAACTCCGAGCCCGGGCCGTCCTCCGGATTCATGTCGGTGTTCGTGGCCCCTGGAGCCACCTCGTTCACCGTGATCCCTCGCGGCCCCAGATCCCTGGCCAGGCCCTTCGTCATTCCCGTGACGGCGGCCTTGCTCGTGGCGTAGGCGGTGCAGCCGGGTCCCAGGGCGAACTCCCCGATACACGAGCCGATGTTGATGATCCGCCCGCCGTCCGTCATGTGCCGCGCCGCTTCCCGGGCGGCGAGGAGCGAGCCGCGGATGTTGACGTCGAGCGTCCGGTCCACGACCTCGACCGGCACGTCCCCGATGTCGGAGAACGACGTGTCCATCACGCCGGCACTGTTGACCAGGATGTCCAGCCGCCCCAGCTCACGGACCGTCCGGTCCACGGAGGCGCCAACGGCGTCGGCGTCGGCGACGTCGGCCCGGATCGCGACGGCGCGCCGCCCCGTCTTCTTCGTCAGGGTTTCGGCGGTGTTCCGCGCGGCCTCCTCGTTCCCCTGGTAGGTGAGGGCCACGTCGGCCCCCTCCTCCGCCAGCCGCAGGGCCACCGCGGCACCGATGCCCCGGCTGGCGCCCGTGACGAGGGCGACCTTTCCGTTCAGTTTCTCGATCATGACGTGCGTATTCCTCTGACTGTCCGGTGTACGGGTCAGACCTGGTAGGAGCCGTACTTCTCGGCGACCTGCATGGCCTGGGGATTGTCGGCGGGGTCGAACGGCGGGATGTTCACTCCGGCAACCGCGTGCTTGCCGGCCTCCAGGAAGAACCGCTCGAAACCTCCGGGGGTGAACAACAGCAGCTGCTTGGCCGTGTGCAAACCGGTGTTGCGGAATCCGTGCACCGTCCCGCGGGGCACGAAGACGAAGTCACCCGCCTTGACCTGGTAGGTCTCACCGTCCGCGTGGATCTCCAGCTCGCCTTCGAGGAGGTAGAAGGCCTCGTCCTCGTGACGGTGGTCGTGCAGTGGCGGCCCTCCCCCAGGGGGGACAGACGCCTCCAGGACCGCGAGGCTGCCTGCGGACTCCTCGTGACCGATCTTCACCGAGTAGACGTCGCCGTTGAGCCACACGGCACGGCCCTGCCCGGCGGGGATGTGCATCACCTTCCGGACCTGCGGGGGCTGGTCGGTGTTCTGCTGCTCCAACAGAGACACGGTGCGCCTTTCTATACGGGTTCGAGACGGGTCACGGACAGCGTCTGTCCTTCGGTGATCGCCGGATGCGCCTGCGCGGGGACCTCGTTCCCGCCGAACTCGACGGTGAGGAGTCGAAGCCATTTGTCCCGGCAGGCGACGAACAGGCCGTGGTCGAGGCGCCGTACGGTCCCGGCGGGCGCCGGGAGCTCTCCGGCCGGGGCGGTGTCGTCGGCCGACAGGATCGTCACGCGCTGACCGGACGGTGTTTCGGCGAACGCCCCAGGATGGCGGTATCCGGCCCGGATATGGCACGCCACCTTGTGCGCGGAGTGGGCGAAGTCGAGGCGGTAGTCGTCCTGCGAGGGGCGCGTGAAGTAGGTCCTCTCGGAAGGGTCCTGCGGGATGCGCCGGAAGCTGCGGGAGGCGAGCTGCGGGATGAGGTCCAGCAGCATCAGCACATTGGCGCGTTCCTGGATGGTCCGCAGCTCCAGGGCCGTCTCCCGTCCGGT
Organism: Streptomyces cahuitamycinicus; assembly: GCF_002891435.1. Classification (GTDB taxonomy): domain Bacteria; phylum Actinomycetota; class Actinomycetes; order Streptomycetales; family Streptomycetaceae; genus Streptomyces; species Streptomyces cahuitamycinicus. The sequence goes on along the minus strand of NZ_POUC01000130.1, from coordinate 660 downwards.
GAGCGGCGTCTCGTGCTGCGCGAGGATCGCGCCCGTGTCCAGTCCGGCGGCCATCTCGATGGCCGTCACCGCTCCGTCGGTCTCACCGTTGCGGACCATCCAGTAGAACGGCGCCAGACCGGCGTAACGGGGAAGCGGGCTCGGATGGAAGTTGACACAGGTCACCTTCGGGGTGGCGAGCAGCTCTTCCTTGAGGATGCGCTGGAAGTTGCCCACGACGAGGTAGTCCGGGGCGAGTTGCCCGATCCCGCTCACGAATTCGGGATCGTTGACGTTCGTCGGGCGCAGCACCGGCACGCCCAATGCTTTCGCCTGCTGTTCGAGGTCCACCTGATCGGCGTCGGAGGTGAAGTAGCCGCAGAGGCGGCCGACGGGACTGGTGACGACAGCCGCGAGATCCACCAGTGGGTGGCCGTGCAGCATGTCCAGGAAGGGAGCGCCGAGCTTGGAGTTGATCTCCGAGAACAGCACCACCCGTATCGGGCCGGTCAATGCGGGCTCCTTTCGTACGCAGGAACGTGAGGAACGGGGTCCTAGTAGGACTCCGTTAGGTGTGTGCGGGGTGCCGTCTGGTGCGGCGTGTGGGCAGGGGGCGGTGGCAGGTGGTGCAGGTGCCGGTCCAGCAGTTCAGCAGGTCCTGGATTGTGTCGAGGATCTGGT
>NZ_POUC01000012.1 GCF_002891435.1 Streptomyces cahuitamycinicus | reverse complement strand
CCCCACCTCTACCCCGTGCGCGCCCCACGTCTACCCCGCGTGCGCCGCCCCAGGTCTACCCCGCGTGCGCTCCACGAGTGCCCCGAGCGCGCCCCGTCGTGCAGGACGAACGCCCTGAGGGCCCCGGCACGCGGCGCGTCCGGGGCCCTCAAGGGGTGCTTTCCAGCGGGTCGGGTGTCAGATCGTCGCCGTGTCGATCACGAACCGGTAGCGCACGTCGCTGGCCTGGACCCGGTCGTACGCCTCGTTGATCTGGTCACCGCTGATCAGCTCGATCTCGGCGCCGAGGCCGTGCTCGGCGCAGAAGTCCAGCATCTCCTGGGTCTCCGCGATGCCGCCGATCATGGAACCGGCGAGGGTCTTGCCGCCGCCGATCACCGAGAAGAGGTTGAGGGAGACGGGCTCCTCGGGGGCGCCGACGTTCGCCAGCGTGCCCTCGGTCTTCAGCAGCGACAGGTAGGCGTTGAAGTCCAGCGGGGCGGACACCGTGGACACGATCAGGTCGAAGGTGCCGGCCAGTTCCTCGAAGGTCTTCGGGTCGCTGGTGGCGTAGTAGTGGGCCGCGCCCAGGCGCAGGCCGTCCTCCTGCTTGCGCAGGGACTGCGACAGCACGGTCACCTCGGCGCCGAGGGCGTTGGCGATCTTGACGCCCATGTGGCCGAGGCCGCCCAGGCCGACGATCGCGACCTTCTTGCCGGGGCCGGCGCCGAAGCGGCGGAGCGGGGAGTAGAGGGTGATGCCGGCGCACAGCAGCGGCGCGGCGATGTCGAGCGACAGCCCGTCGGGGATGCGGAGGACGAAGTTCTCGTCGACGACGACCTTCTGCGCGTAGCCGCCGTAGGTGGGCTCGCCGTCCTTGCCGATGCCGTTGTAGGTGGGGACGTTGCCCTTGACGCAGTACTGCTCGCGTCCGGCCTCGCAGTTCTCGCACTCGCGGCAGGAGTCGACCATGCAGCCGACACCGACGCGGTCACCGACGGCGAACTTCGTGACGCCCGGGCCGACCTCGGTGACGACACCGGCTATCTCGTGGCCCGGGACCATCGGGAAGATCGCCTCGCCCCAGCCCTCCTGGGCCTGGTGGATGTCCGAGTGGCAGATGCCGGCGAACTTGATGTCGATCAGGACGTCGAACTCGCGGACCGCGCGGCGCTCGATGGTGGTGCGCTCCAGCGGAGCCTTGGGAGCGGGAGCGGCGTACGCAGCAACAGTGGTCATGCCGGGGGTTCTCCTAGCGGGGATTGTGTGCCCGGCTGCCTTCTGGATCTTCGGACCGGGCACGATCACCAGCGTGCCCGATCCGCGAGCGCTCACCCAGACCACGCTTTTGCGTACGCACACGGTGCGTACCACTGGCGGGGTCAGGCTCGTGTGCGTACGACCGTGAATACTGGACGGCATGGACGAACAGCCCGGACCCGCACAGACGGCCGGTGGCGGCCTGGACCGGCGCGCCGACCTCAGTGAGTTCCTGCGCACCCGGCGGGCCCGGCTGAAGCCCGAGGACGTGGGGCTGCCCGACTTCGGGCGGCGCCGGGTACCCGGGCTGCGCCGTGAGGAGCTGGCGCAGCTGGCCGGGGTGTCCGTGGCGTACTACACCCGGCTGGAGCAGGGCAACGGCCGCAATGTCTCCGCGGAGGTGCTGGACGCGATCGCGCGCGCCCTGCGGCTGAGCGATGCCGAGCATGCGCACCTGATGCATCTGGCGAAGCCGAAGCAGAACAAGAAGAAGCCGGTGGCGCGCAGCCAGCAGGTGCGGCCGGCGCTGCGGCATCTGCTGGACTCGATCGAGGGCGTCCCGGCGTACATCGTCGGGCGCCGCTCGGAGATCCTGGCCTGGAACCGGATGGCCGCGGCCGTCTTCGGCGACTGGGCGGAGCTGCCGGCGCCGGAGCGGAACTGGGCGCGGATGGTGTTCCTCAGGCCCGAGTACCGCGAGCTGTTCGTGGAGTGGGACCAGAAGGCGTCCGACATCGTCGGCTACCTGCGCATGGACGCGGGCTGCCACCCGGACGACCCGCGCTTGTCGGCCCTGGTGGGCGAGCTGTCCGTGAAGAGCGAGGACTTCCGCCGCCTGTGGGCCGCCCACAACGTCAAGGAGAAGAGTTACGGCGTCAAGCGCATGCGCCATCCCCTGGCCGGCGACCTGACCTTGTCCTTCGAGACGTTCCGCCTGGTCGACGACGTCGAGCAGTCCCTGATCACGTACCACGCGGAGCCGGGCACCCCGTCGGCGGAGGCCCTGCGCCTGCTGGCGAGCTGGGGGGCGGACGCCACCCGCTCAGGCACCAGGGCATCGGCACCGTCGGAGTAGCAAGGGCCTCGCCTCAGTCGACGACGCCGGGGTCCTCCCGCGTTCCCAGGACGCCCACGACGGCGGTGATCATGGCGGCCACTGCGGCGGTCATGCGGGGACCATACGGCAGACCCGCCGGGAGCAGAGCCCCCGACGGGTCGTCAACGCGCTTGCGCTACCGCTTGCTTGCCGCAGTACGCGTCTACTTGCCGTAGTACGCGTTGTAGATCGAGATCGTCGACTTGTTGCCCTTCTTGTCGGCGATCTTGGCGTGGAAGGAGATGGCCTTCCCCTTCGCCGGGTTCTTGACGCTCACCTTGCCGTCCTTGACGGTGAGCTTCTTCCAGGTCTTGCCGTAGTCGTACGACGCGTACACCGACAGCGACTTCAGGTTGCTGCCCTTGGCCGCGCCCTCGACGGTGACCGGGATCTTGACGGTCTTGCCGGCCGGGGCCTTGCTGTCCAGGCCCGTGGTCGCGCCGAAGCGGGCCGTGGAGGCGGGCAGCTTGGTGATGTCGCTGGTCTTCTTCGAGCGGAACGTCCAGCTGGCGTCGACCCGGGTGGAGGCCGCCGCGACCTTGACGCTGCGCTTGACCGACGTCGTCAGCTTGTACGCGGCGTCACCGGCCGGGACCTTGAACTGCTTGTCGCCGAACAGCGGGTCGTCGTGGCTGCCGACCTTGGTGCCGTTGCGGTACAGGGTCGTGTCGACCGCGGAGAACGTCGAGTAGCCCACGTTGCCCTTGCCGTCGGCGAACAGCGGCAGGGAACCGTAGATCTCGTTGCCCTCGCGGAAGACACCGAGGTCACCGCTCAGACGCGGTCCGAAGACTGCCGTGTTGACGGTCTTCGAGTAGCTCTTGCCGGCGGCGAACTTGTGCGTGCCCATCGAGTAGGCGGCCTCGTCGACCGGGAACCCGTCCGCGTCCACACCGCCGGACTGGGCGAATTCGAGCTGCCACTTCACGCCGCCCTGGGCGGACAGGCGCAGGGTGCGCGTGCCGGGCAGGGTCTGCGGGATGCCGATCGAGGAGGCGCTGTTGCTCCACGGCATCCAGCCCACCGCGTTGATCGAGCCCTTCTTGCCGCTCGCCGAGGCGCCGAGGCCCGCCTTCACCGTGGCGAACTCGCTCGCCTTGTAGTGCTTGGTGTAACCGGTGGCGAGCTTCTTGACCGGGCCGCCGGCGACGGTGTTGTACTCCTCCTTGCCGCCCTTGGACCAGTGGCCGTCCCACTGCTGGGTCACCGAACCGTCGGTGATCTGCGGGCCGACGTGGGCGGTGCGGATGTCGGCGAAGGAATCCAGCCACCAGCCGAAGCCGTAGCTGCTGTCACCGGCCTCCACGGTGTAGTCGGCCGAGGCGAACTCCGACTTGACGCCCGTGGCCGGGACGGTGATGTCCACCGGCTTGGCCTTGCGGGCGTCCAGCGTGACCGTCGTCTTCTTGGTGAGGTTCAGCTTGGGCTGGGCCAGCCAGTCGACGCCCTCGAACTTCTCCGGGTCGTCGCCCACGTAGATGCTCGTGTTGAGGATGTAGGTGCCCTTGGGGAGGCGGGCGGTGGCCGTGCCGTCCTCGTCGTACGGCATGGCCCCCTTGCCCTTGCCCAGACCGGCGGTGCCGGTCAGGTCGGCGCTGTAGTTCTTCGCCGCCTTGCCGTCGCGGTCGAGGAACTTCAGCGTCACGTCGTACGACTCGACCTCACGCTGCACCGCCGCCGCAGTGCGGACGGTCTGGCCGCCGCCCCTGGCCGTCACGTACGCCGAGTACGCGCCGTCGACCGTGCCGCCCAGCTTGGTGTTGACGGTGAACGGCACGGAGGCCTTGCCGCCGGCCGGGACCGTCACCGAGGTGGCGCCGAGCTTGAAGAAGCCGGACGGGACGGCCTGGCCCTTGGGGTTGGTGGCCGTCGACGCCAGCTTCAGCGTGACGTCCTTCGTACCGAGGTTGCGGTACGTCAGCTGCTTGGTGACCGGCTTGTCGTCGGTGTGCGGCCACTGCTGCACCCCGAAGCTCACCGAGGCCGGCTCGGCGATCAGGGACTGCTTGATGGCCTTGTCGACCTGGATCCGGCCCGAACCCTGCTGGAACGGGGTGTACTTGCCGCCCTTGGTGGAGCCGGCGAGGGCGCCCTTCAGCTCGGCGTACTTCCACTCCGGGTGCTGCTGCTTGAGGATCGCCGCCGCGCCCGCGACATGCGGGGTCGCCATCGACGTGCCGGAGATCGTCATGTAGCCGGCCGGCTTCTCGCCGACCTCCTGGGCTATCTGGTTGCCCGGGGCGGAGGCCGCGGTGATGTCCACGCCGGGCGCGGTCACGTCCGGCTTGAGGGCACCGTCCGTGCCGGGGCCGCGGCTGGAGAAGTCGGCCAGTTTGTCCTTGTCGTCGACCGCGCCGACGGTCAGGGCCGCGGCGGCGCTGCCCGGGGATCCGACGGTCTGCTCGCCGAAGTCGCCCTCGTTGCCGGCCGCGATGGCGAACAGGACGCCCTTCTCCTCGGAGAGCCTGTTCACCGCCGCTTCCATCGGGTCGATGGCGGGCGTGTCGAGGCCGCCCAGGCTCATGTTGATGACGTCGGCGCCCTCGGCGACGGCCCACTCCATACCGGCGACGATCTCGGAGTCGCTGCCGAAGCCGGCGTCGTCGAGGACCTTGCCGTTGAGGATCTTCGCGCCGGGCGCGACGCCCTTGTACTTGCCGCCGGACTTCTTGCCGGTGCCGGCCGCGATGGAGGCGACGTGCGTGCCGTGGCCGAGCTTGTCGGTGGCGTCGGGTGAGGTGGTGAAGTTCTTGGCGCCCACCACCTGACCCTTGAGGTCGTCGTGGGTGGCGTCGACACCGGTGTCCAGGACGGCGATCTTGGTGCCCTTGCCGTCGTAGCCGGCCGCCCACGCCTTGGGGGTGCCGATCTGGGTGACGGACTTGTCGAGGCTGGCCTTGCGGACGCCGTCGAGCCAGACGTGCGCGATACCGGAAGCGGTTTTCTCACCGTTGGTGACCGCGTCCCAGAGTTCGGGTGTGTCCGCCTGCGGCGTCTGCACCGCGTCCGCGTTCACGGACTTCAGTGTGTGGTGCAGGGTGCCGGCCTCGCGGACGTCGGCCTTGGTGGCCGCGGCGCCGCCCCGGTAGCCGACGATGACCTTCAGGCCCTTCTTCTGGGCCTTCCGGGTCGTGGACTTGTTGAGCTCGGTGACGTCGAAGAGCCGCTGGTCGAGCTTGCCGGTGGCGACCAGGCGGGCCGCGTCCGCCGGAATGACGAGGGTGTGGCCGTCGACCTTGCGGACCTGGACGGGCACGTTCTCACGGCCCTTGGCGTGCTCCAGGCCGATGACACGGCCCTTGGCGTCCAGGACGACGCGGTCGCCGGTGATCAGTGTGATGCGGTGCTTGGCGGTAAGGGACGCCGGCTTGGCGGCCGCTGCCGCCCGCTCGCCGTTGGCCGACGCCGGGCTGGTCATACCCGCCGCCATGGCCACGGCCGCCGCTGTGGCGACCGTGGCCGCGCACGCCCTTTTCACTTGTCTGCGCAAGTTTCCCCCTTGCAGAAGAACCGGGCGAATTCCCCGTTCACCCGGCCGGGGGTGGTCTCGTACGCATGCTCGTACGCCCCCCGGAACAGGCAGTATGCCGAGGGGTGATCAGGTGCTCAATAGATGAGAAGGAGGTAAGAAATCCGTCGGCCGACTGTTACACGGCCGTCGGAACTCCGTTACGGGGCGGCATGGTTACGCACGCGCGTTCTCCTTGACAGAAGAGACGAAAGGCCGCCGCCCACTCCTCTCCAGGGGTGGACGGCGGCCTTTCGTCAGCGAAGCCGGCGAACCGTCAGACCGCCGAGCCGGCCTTCCAGTCGGCCCAGCTCATGTTCCAGCCGTTGAGGCCGTTGTCCGGCGCGATGGTCTTGTCGCCGGTGTTCTCGACGACCACCACGTCACCGAGCATCGAGTTCTTGAAGAACCACGCGCCCGGGGTGTTCGGGTCGTTGGCGCCCTTGGCGTCCTGCAGGCCGACGCAGCCGTGGCTGGTGTTCACGCTGCCGAAGATGGACTTCGCGCCCCAGTAGTTGCCGTGGATGAAGGTGCCGGAGCTGGAGAGGCGGATGGCGTGCGGCACGTCCTTGATGTCGTACTCGCCCTTGCCGTCGTCGTCCGTGAAGCCCACGGTCGCGCCGTTCATGCGCGTCTCCTTGAACTTCTCGGACATCACCATGATGCCCTCGTACGTCTTGTTCTCGGGCGAGCCGGCGGAGATCGGGATCGTGCGGACGACCTTGCCGTCCTGCGTGATCTTCATCTGCTTGGTCTTCGCGTCGACGTACGAGACCTGGTTGCGGCCGACCTTGAAGGTGACCGTCTTCTGCTGGACACCGAAGACGCCCTTGGCTCCCTCGACGCCGTCGAGCGCGAGCTTCAGCGTGACGGTGGAGCCTTCCTTCCAGTAGTCCTCGGGCCGGCAGTCCATGCGGTTGGCGTTGAACCAGTGGCAGGCGACTTCCTGGCCGCCGGTCGTGCTGACCTTGATGCCCTTCTGGACCGCGGCCTTGTTGGTGATCGCCTTGTCGAAGTTGATCGAAACCGGCATGCCGACGCCCACGGTGGTGCCGTCGTCCGGGGTGAAGTTGCCGATGAAGCTGTTGGCCGGGGAGACCGTGGTGAACGAGGCGTTCTCGTGGGCGACGCGTCCGTCGGAGTCCTTCGCCTCGGCCGACAGCTTGTAGGTCGTGGACCGCTCCAGCTGGGCGGTCGGCTTCCAGCTGGTCTTGTCGGCGGATATCTCGCCGCTGACCTCCGCGCCCTCCGACGTCGTCATCTTCACGTCGGTGAGCGTGCCCTTGCTCACGGTCACCGCTGCGGAGTTGTTGATGGAGGCGTTGTCGGAGCCGTCCTCGGGTGTGATCTTGATCTGGGCCTCGGAGGTCTTCTTCGCCGCGGCCTCGTCGACCTTCGACTGAGAGCTGTCGCCGCCGTCGCCCCCGGAGGCGTTGTCGTCGCCTCCGGAACACGCCGAGAGCATCAGCACTCCACCGAGCAGTGCGGACGCGACCGTCAGGCCCTTGCGCCGCTTACCGACCGTCATCACACGCTTCTCCATTGTTGCCGACTTCCCCAAAACCCCGAGTGTCCCCGTCAGAACTGAGTGCCCCCGCCGCCACTCGTGAGTCCTCGTCCGGAACTTTCAACGCTACGGCCGGTTCGTCCGGTTCCCCATGTCACCAAGGTGTGGGGATCACCACGTCCGTGACGGACGGTGCCGGCGATACGAGTGCGATCCGTGCGCCGCTTGAGACGAGAAGACCCCGGGCGGCGGTTGCCTCCCGGGGCCACGATTTTCCCGGACGCTCAGCCGTCGCTGTCGTCGCCATCATCCTCGTCGAGGTCCCACTCAGGCGAATCGGGGTCGTAGTCGACCCGTTCGCTGCTCCAGGAGGCCTGCTGGAGCTCCACCCCCGGCACCTGGCTGACCAGGTCGAACGGGTCGACGAGATAGGCGAGGGCCTCCGCGGTGTCTTCCGTCACAGCGCTCTCGGCGTGGGCCCGTTCCGACGCCGGCATCTCCGCCTCGTCGGCGATCCGGCGCAGCGCGGACTTGGTGACCGCGTCCGCGTCGTCGACTTCGAGAACGAGTTCCACTCGAATCCGTACAAAACGTGATGACTCTGCAGTGCTCATGGCGCGAGCGTACGTCCAGGTCCTCCCGTGACTTTCCCGTGACCCGCGACTTTCACTAACATCGCCCCACACGGCCAATTCGCCAGCGCCACAAGGGGGATCGATATTCCGTGTCATCCGCTCGCCGACCGTTGCTGACCGCCACCGCCGCGGCGTCCCTGCTGGGCGCCCTGTGGTTCGTTCCGTCCGCGAACGCGACGTCGGACTCCCCGGTGAGAGACGCGGTCTCGGCGAGCCCGTCGCCGCAGGTCACGGAGCAGGCGCGGATCGCCGCCACGACCGCGGACGCCTCCGTCGGCGGCGCCCGCCTCGCCGACACCGGCAGCTTCGACAGCACGCCGTACGTGATCGGCGGGACCTTCTGCCTCACGCTGGGCGCAGGGTTCGTCGTGTACTCGGTGCGCCGGGAACGCCTCGGGTTCTGACGGCGTCTCACCCGGGGCCCCGCCGGTCGGCAGGGCCCCTCCGCCCCTACCGGAGCGGCCCGGTGACCCTCTCGACCGCGGCCAGCAGCCGTCCGTCGCGCACGAACGCGTCCGCGGCGGCGAGGTCGGGCGCGAGGAACCGGTCCGGTCCGGGTCCCTGGACTCCCGCCTCCCGTACGGCGTCGATGACCGCCCGCGACGCGGGCCCCGGAGTCAGTCCCTCGCGCAGCTCGACGGCGCGCGTGGCGGCGTAGAGCTCGATGGCGAGGACGCGCGTGAGATTGTCGACGGCCGTGCGCAGTTTGCGCGCCGCCGACCAGCCCATCGAGACGTGGTCCTCCTGCATGGCGGAGGACGGGATCGAGTCGGCCGACGCCGGTACGGCGAGCCGCTTGAGCTCGCTCACCAGCGCGGCCTGCGTGTACTGAGCGATCATCAGGCCCGAGTCCACACCGGGGTCGTCGGCGAGGAACGGCGGCAGGCCGTGGCTGCGGTTCTTGTCGAGCAGCCGGTCGGTGCGCCGCTCGGCGATGGACCCGAGGTCGGCGGCGGCGATGGCGAGGAAGTCCAGGACGTAGGCGACCGGCGCACCGTGGAAGTTGCCGTTGGACTCCACACGCCCGTCGGGCAGCACCACCGGGTTGTCCACCGCGGAGGCCAGCTCGCGGTCGGCGACCAGCCGGGCGTGGGTCATGGTGTCCCGCCCCGCCCCGGCGACCTGCGGGGCGCAGCGCACCGAGTAGGCGTCCTGGACGCGCGGCGCGTCGTCCTGGTGGTGCCCGGTCAGCCCGGAACCCTTCAGCACGGCGAGCATGTTGGCGGCACTGGCGGCCTGCCCCGGGTGCGGCCGGATGGCGTGCAGTTCGGGCGCGAGGACCTTGTCGGTGCCGAGCAGGCCCTCCAGCGACAGGGCGGCGGTGACGTCGGCGGACCGGTAGAGCGTCTCCAGGTCGGCCAGGGCCATCACCAGCATGCCGAGCATGCCGTCGGTGCCGTTGAGGAGGGCGAGGCCTTCCTTCTCGCGCAGTTCGACCGGCTGGATGCCGTGCGCGGCGAGGAGTTCGGCGGCCGGGCGTACGACACCGTCGGGGCCCTCGGCGTCGCCCTCGCCCATGAGCGCGAGGGCGCAGTGGGACAGCGGCGCGAGGTCGCCGGAGCAGCCGAGGGAGCCGTACTCGTGCACGACGGGGGTGATTCCGGCGTTGAGGAGGTCGGCCATGGTCTGCGCGACCTCGGGGCGTACACCGGTGTGCCCGGAGCAGACGGTCTTCAGCCGCAGGAACATCAGGGCGCGCACGACTTCCCGCTCGACGGCGGGGCCCATGCCGGCGGCGTGCGAGCGGACGATGTTGCGCTGGAGCTGTGCGCGCAGCTCCGGGCTGATGTGCCGGGTCGCCAGGGCGCCGAAGCCGGTGCTCACGCCGTACACGGGGTCCGGCTTGGCCGCCAGCGCGTCCACGATCTCGCGGGCCGCGGCGAGGGCGGCCACGGCCTCCTCGGAGAGCTCGACGCGGGCGCCGCCGCGCGCCACGGCGAGCACGTGGGACGCGGTCACCCCGGACGTCCCCACCACCACAGTGTGCATATCCATATTCAGGAGCGTACGCAGTGAATTCGATGATGTCACCACTGGGGGCGCCGTTCACCCCTTACCGAATACGTCACACCACCCTGGCCGAGACAGGGCGCGTGCCGACCGCCCCCGGCCGAGTCAGGGCGCGTGCCGGCCCCGGAACCGCCGGCGCTCACCGCCGGACTCCTGGGACGGCTCGTCCGCGAGCCGCACGACGGGATCGTCGGGCCCGGCCCGCCCCGCCACGACCGGCCGGCTCGCCCGCTCGGCCTTGGCCCGGTACTGGGCGGCGTCGGCGAGCCGGAAGAGCCGCCGGGCCGAGCGCACGGGCCCGATCGGATCCTCGGTGGAGGCGACCCCGCAGGCCACCCCGTCCCCGAGCTCCAATTCGGCGGCCCTGCGGCACAGTTCATGGGCTGCCTTCACGACCTGGTCGGCGGGCGGCCCGACCGCGAGCAGACAGAACTCGTCCCCGCCGAGCCGCGCGGCCAGCGCCCCCGGCAGCATGGCCCCGCACAGCGACAGCACCGAGCCGAACCGCTCCAGAAGCCGGTCGCCGGCGGCGTGCCCATGGGTGTCGTTGACCCGCTTGAGCCCGTTCAGATCGCAGACGACGAGACTGACGACGGCCCCGTCCCTGCGGTGCCGCTCGATCGCCTGCTCCAGGCGTACGTCCACGGCGCGCCGGTTGGCGAGTCCGGTGAGGGAGTCGGTGAAGGCGAGCCGCCGGGCCTCCTCCAGCCGCTCGGTCTGGGCGATGCCGGCGGCCACGACGGAGGCGAGGACCGTGGCGAAGTCGGCGTCACCCCGCCCGAAGACGGCTTCACCGGCAGGGCGGGCCACGTACAGCTCGCCCCAGGCCCGGCCGTGCAGCACGATGGGCGCGACCACGCAGCAACCGCGGCCCCGGCGGCGCAGGGCGGCCACCCGCTGATGGCAGTACCCGGGCCGCCGCCCGGCGGCAGGCCCCTCGGCGGTCTCCACCCACGCGTCGGGCTCCCCGCCACCGGCCCACTGCTCGTGCAGGAACTCGGTGATCTCCGCGAACTGGTGCACCGGGTAGGCCTCGTCCTCCGGGAACTCCTCCTCACCCTCGGCCAGCTCGCCGACGTTCACGAGGACCCGCAGCCGCCCGAGAACCGCTTCGTCAGCCGCCTGATCATGCTGTCCGGAGCGGGGCTCACCGGTCTCGTCGCCTACCTGACCGGTGGCGTGGTACGGGTCCTGACGGTCGCGCTCACCGTCGTGGCCGCGGTGAGCGTCTGGGCGTACTACGACCACCGCACCGAAACGCGCGCGGCGGCCCGGCGGTGACACGGCTCCGGGCCCCCTCCCTCACACCGGCAGGAGGAGGCCCGGGGACGTCAGTCGGTCCCGGGGTGCGTGCCGGGCCCGTGTGCGCCGGGGGACAACGGGGTGGGTGACAGCGCGGAATCCTCCTCGCCCGGTTCCAGCAGGGTGTCGGCCGCACCGACGATGAGGGGGTCGGGCGTGCCGACCGCTTGCCGGTCCTTGCTGGCGTAGTCCACGCGCGACAGCAGACTGCGCATGGTCTCCAGACGGGCGCGCCGCTTGTCGTTGCTCTTGACGACGGTCCAGGGGGCGTGGGCGGTGTCGGTGGCCCGGAACATGTCCACCTTCGCCTCGGTGTACTCGTCCCACAGGTCCAGGGAGGCCACGTCGGTGGGGGAGAGCTTCCACTGACGGACCGGGTCGACCTGCCGGATCGCGAAGCGCGTGCGCTGCTCGGAGCGCGAGACGGAGAACCAGAACTTCACCAGCAGGATGCCGTCGTCCACCAGCATCCGTTCGAAGGCCGGGCACTGGTCGAGGAACAGCTCGTACTCGTCCTTGGAGCAGTAACCCATCACACGTTCCACGCCGGCCCGGTTGTACCAGGAGCGGTCGAAGAAGACGATCTCCCCGGCCGTCGGCAGATGCGCGATGTACCGCTGGAAGTACCACTGGCCCACCTCGCGCTCGGTGGGCTTGTCCAGGGCGACGACGCGAGCGCCGCGCGGGTTGAGCCGCTCGATGAGCCGCTGGATCGTCCCGCCCTTGCCCGCAGCGTCACGCCCCTCGCACACGACGATCACGCGTGCGCCGGTGTCCTTGACCCACCGTTGCAGCTTGAGCAGCTCTATCTGCAGGATGCGCTTGGTCCGCTCGTACTCCTTGCGGCTCACCTTGCGGTCGTAGGGGTAGTTCTCCCGCCATGTCCGGATGGGCCGCCCGTCGCCGTCCAGCACGATCGGCTGCTCTCTTCTGCTGGTGTCCACGGTCAGCCCGTCCAGCAGCTCGTCCCGGTCTCCGGTGCTCATCACTCGGCTCCCCGTTCGGCTCGCACCCGCAGGTCAACGCACACACGGGTGCCCCGCCCGGCCCCTCCCATGTCGCCCTGGCCCGGCCGGCGTGAACTCCTCCCGGCCGGACGCCGGTGCCGTGCTGTCGTGGACGGCGTAGCCTCCTACCGGTTGCCGTCACGCTCGTACCGCGTGACGAGCCGACTGCGCTGACGCACGGCCTTGGGTGAAGACCAGTTCTCAGCGAAAGGACCCGATGAGGGTGTCGAGCATGCCCCGCAACAGCTCCCCCGTCACCAACCCCGTGATACCCGGCTTCCATCCGGACCCGAGCATCTGCCGGGCCGGCGAGGACTACTACCTCGCGTGCTCCAGCTTCGAGTACTTCCCGGGCGTACCGGTGTTCCACAGCCGGGACCTGGTGCACTGGACCCAGATCGGCAACGCGCTCGACCGGCCGGGGCAGCTGCGCCTGCCGCCCGGCACGCGTTCCTCCGGCGGCGTCTACGCCCCGACCCTGCGCCATCACGACGGGCGCTTCTGGCTGATCGTCACGAACGTGAGCGGCGACGGGAACCTGCTGTTCACGACCACCGATCCGGCCGGACCGTGGTCCGACCCGGTCCCGCTGCCCGGCGTGCACGGCATCGACCCCGACCTTGCCTGGGACGACGACGGCACCTGCTGGTGCACCACCGCCGGAGTCGGGCAGATCCGCATCGACCCCCTCACGGGGAAGACGTCCGGTGAACGGCGGCCTCTCTGGTCCGGCGCCCCCGGCGCCAAGGCACCCGAAGCGCCGCACCTCTACCACATCGGCGACTACTGGTACCTGCTCATCGCCGAGGGCGGTACCGAGCGGTGCCACGGCGTCTCGATCGCCCGCGGCCGTTCACCGCAGGGCCCTTTCGAGCCCTGCCCGGCCAACCCGGTCCTGACGCACCGGGGCACCGACCACCCCATCCAGAACACCGGCCACGCCGACCTGGTGGAGGGACCGGACGGCTCGTGGTGGATGGTCCTGCTCGGCGTCCGGCCGCACGGCGGCACGCCCGGCTGGCACGTACTGGGCCGAGAGACCTTCCTGGTGCCGGTGACCTGGTCCGACGGCTGGCCGGTCGTCGGCGAGCTCTCCCCCGTCCTGGCCCGGCCCCCGTGGCCGCTGAGGGAGCCCGCGGTCCCGTCGGTCCGGGATGATTTCGACTCCGGTGAACTCGCCCCCGCCTGGATCTCGCTGCGCTCCCGGCCCCCGGAGAACTGCACCACGAAGGAACGGGCCGGCTGGCTGAGCCTCCGCGCGGCGGGGGCGTCGCTCGACGACCCCGAGGTCACCTTCGTGGGCCGCCGCCAGCAGCATGTGTCGTGCCGCGCGCGGGTGCTGGTGGATCCGGCGCAGGGGCGCGGAGGCCTGGCCGTCCGTCTCGACGAAGAGCACCACTACGAGATCGAGGTGACGCCGGGCGAGGTGCGGGTCCTGACGCGCGTCGGCCCGTTCCGCTCGGAGGTGGCGTCCCGTGCCACGGCCGCAGGCCCGGTGGTGCTGAGGGTCGAGACGGCGGTCACCGAACAGGTCGGTGACGCCCGCCAGGGGCCGGACACCGTCTCCTTCGGCATCGAGGACCCGCAGGGCGCCTGCACCGAACTCGCCGCGCTCGACGGCCGGTACCTGTCCACCGAGGTCGCCGGGGGCTTCACCGGCCGCGTCATCGGCATGTACGCCGCTACGGGGACCGTCCACTTCGACTGGTTCGACTACGAGCCGGCCGGCCCCGACGGGCCGGACCGGACCGGCTCCGCGGACTGACGACGAGCCCTCGAGCGCGGTGCCCGTCTCCTCGACCAGGGCCCGCACGAGGCGGTCCCGGTGCCCGGGCACCCGACGTGACCGTCGACCGCCCGCTTCCAGCAGCCGACGCGGAAGGTCGCGTCGCGCCCTGCCTGTACGGCTGTTACGGGCGGGGGCCCTGGATCTGCATGCCCGGGCGGCGGCGGTGGACCGTCACGTACGTCAGGCCGCCCTCGCCCGCGGTCACGTTGCGGACGCTGCCGTGAGGCAGCCAGACGAGGCTGCCGGGCACCACCGGGTGCGGCCCGTCCGCGGCACCGAGAGTGCCGTCACCGGCGACCACGAGCAGGAGGACGTCGAGGTCGGGTTCGGCGTGGGTGTCGATGGCTCCCCGGGGCGGGACGCGGATGAGGTTGGCGTCCAGTTGCCGGCCGGGCTCGGCCAGTCGCCACAGGGCGCCGGCCGATCCCGGGTCGGTGGCGGCGAGCGACTCGGTGTTGCCCAGGATCCGCGGCACGGGAGCGTCGGCCGCGCCGGGGAAACCCTCCGCGTCAGTCATGGATCGTCCCACCGTCCGTTACGGGCCTGCCCTGGGCCGGTTCACCGGTTCGACAGGCGATCCGCACCGCTCACGGGCGGATGCCCAGAGGAATCTAGCACCGGCCGCAGCCCCGGCCGTGGCCGGTGCTGCGGTCACTCCCCTTCGGACGTCGTGGGCCGCGTACGCCCGACTTCCGGTTCCTCGCCCTGCTGCGCGCGGGCGTGGAGCACGTCCCCGATGAACAGGTCGTACACCAGCACGCCGATCACGCCGCCCACGAGGGGCCCGACGATCGGGATCCACCAGTAGCCGCTGAACGCCCCGGCCAGGCTGCCCGGAAACGCGAGATCCTCCCATCCCGCCATCCAGGTGAACAGACGGGGACCGAAGTCGCGGGCCGGGTTGATGGCGTATCCGGCGTTCGCCCCGAAGGACATGCCGATGGCCGCCACGACGAAGCCGATCACCAGCGGGCCGAGGTTGGCCTTCACCGCCGTGTTGCGCAGGTCGATGAGCGCCACCACCAGCATGACCAGGAAGGCGGTGCCGACGATCTGGTCGATCAGCGGGCCCCAGACGCCGCCGTTGAAGTACGGCGCCGGGAACGTGGCGAAGATCGAGAACGAGGCGAGGGTCTTCCCGTTCGTCTTGGGCCCTTCCATGGCGGCGTCGAAGGCGTTGATGGCGTCGTGGTACACGGCGTAGACGAGTGCCGCCCCGGCCAGGGCGCCGAGCACCTGGGACGCCCAGTAGGGCAGGACCTTGGCCCAGGGGAACTTGCGGCGGACGGCGAAGGCCAGGGTGACGGCCGGGTTGATGTGCGCTCCGCTGACCCCGCCGGCCACGTAGATGCCGAAAACCACGGCCATGGCCCAGCCCCAGGTGATCAGCAGCCAGTCCCCGGCGCCGAGGAAGAAGACGGTGGGCCCCTCCGTACGCCCTGAGCCGGGCAGCGCCGCCACCGCCATCGCCACCACGCCGCATCCGAAGGCGATGAGGACGAACGTCCCCAAGAACTCCGCCAGGCACTCGCCCGCGAGGCCTGCGCGGCGCCTGAGCCGCGAGGGTTTCACCAAGGGCCTGATCTCCACTGCCATGTGACTTCTCCCAGGGTTCGCCGCGATCCGGGCTGACGCGCGGTAGTCACGTCGTAACCCGCCGCGTGCGCCGCGGCAACCGCAGGGGCCCCTCCGGGCTCACTCGGCGGGCCTGCCGGGCGAACCGGTAGCGGTTCGCGCGACGGCGGTGCTCATCGGCCCCGTGGCGTCTCTTCCGGGGGGATCTCGCACTCGCCCGTGCCCAGCCGGACGCAGCATTCCCCCGGTTCCGGCGCCAGGACCGCGCGGACGCCGTTGACCTGGAGGCCGTCGAGGTAGCCGCGCAGGAACGCGTGGTTCATGCCGCACACCAGGTCCGGGGCCTTCGCGGCCAGCGGATGGAAGGGGCAGTTGCGCAGCCGGAGCCGGGTGGGGGTCTCCCGGGTGGGCTCGTAGCCGTACTGGTCCAGCAGGCGCTCGCAGGCTGTCAGCCCCCGCTCGGGGCCCAGCCGGCCCGGGCGGGTCTCGTGCCGTGCGGCCTCGCCCACCTGCCGGCCGCGATCCTCCGCGGCGCGCATCGCCGCCTGCGTGGCGTTCTCGTCCGCCCGCTCGGTGAGAACCGCGTCCAGGAGCAGGTCTGCCAGGAGCTCGTGACGCCGGTCGGGGATGTTCACGGTGATCTGGGCGTCGGTGGGCTCGTACAGCTTCGGCTGCCTGCCGACCTTGCGGGTGCCGCCCGGCGCTTCGTAGCGGGTGCGCAGCAGGCCCGCGTCGACCAGCTTGTCGAGGTGGAAGGCGGCGAGTTTGCGGGAGATGCCGACGCTGGCGGCGGCCTCGTCGCGGGTGACGGCGCGCCGTGCGCGCCGGACGAAGGCGAACATGCGCCGGCGCGAGTCCTCGCTCAGGACGCTGACGGAGTCGATGGCGCTGTCGGCCGGGTGGGCCTGTGCGGGTGGATCGGGAGCCACAGGACAACCGTAACTCCCATACCCGTGGGAGCGAGAGCTCTTTCGGCGCTCTGTTCTGCAACACTTGACGTCCGCTCCGAATAAAGGAAACACTTGTTGGTGAAACTCCTGGAGGTCCTCATGGTCACAGAGCCACACCTACGGGCGAAGCGTCCCGTCGGGGCCCCGCTGGCCGGGCCGTACGGCCAGCCGTTCCACCCGATCCTGGTGACCGTGCCGATCGGGGCCTCGGGCCTCGTGCTCGACATCGCCTCCCACGCCCTGAGCAACGGTTCGATCCGCTCCCGCTCCTCCGCGTGATCGCCGGACGCACCCGCCGCGAAGGCCGGTGCGCTTCGGCCGCCCCCGACACCGCCCCCGACCCTCGGAGATGGCCGACATGACCGAGTTTCCCGCCCAGACCTCCCTCCGGAGCGACCTGCTCGACCAGGACGTGACGGCACCCGCACGGCCCGCCCTGCGGGTGGTCCACGAAACCGACGGGATCGACCTGGCAGCCGCGGAGGCCGCAGCCGGCCGGTTCCTCGACGCCCTCGGCATCTCCACGGAGTCGGAGAGCCTGCGCGGCACACCCGGCCGGATGGCCCGCGCGTACGCCGAACTCTTCAGCCCGCGCCCCTTCGACCTGACCACCTTCCCCAACGACGAGGGCTATGACGAGCTCGTCCTCGCCCGGCGCATCCCGGTCCGGACCGTCTGCGAGCATCATCTGCTGCCCGTGGTCGGCGTCGCGCACGTCGGCTACCTGCCCGGGGCCCGCATCCTGGGCCTGTCCAAGCTGGCGCGCGTGGTCGAGCACTTCGCCTGCCGCCCCCAGGTGCAGGAACGCCTGACCAAGCAGGTCGCCGACTGGTTGCAGACGCACCTGGAGCCCAAGGGCGTCGGCGTGGTCATCGAGGCGGAGCACTTCTGCATGACGCTGCGCGGCGTGCGGGCCACCGGCTCCGACACTCTGACCTCCACCCTGCTCGGCCTCCTGCGCTCCGACGCCCGCTCCCGCGGCGAGTTCCTCGCCCTGACGCGTGTGACCTCCTGACGCCGGCGCGGCGCCCGGGCCCGCCGGGGCGGGCGGTCATGACCGGGCGAGACGGGTGACCTGGTCGTGCAGGCGCTGAACGTGGTCCTCGGACTCCGGCTTCATCAGGACGCTGCGCAGGATGCGGGCACCGTCGGCATCGGCGGTGACCTTCGGGTGGCGTGCGGTGAAGGCGTCGCGATCGGCCTTGAGGGTGCTCAGGAACACGGGATCGGTTCCCGCCATGCCGTCGGCCAGGACGCGTGCCGACGCCGCGTCGACCCCGCTGAGGGTGGCGGGCTCCACCGAAGGGAAGTAGCCGACGATGTCCAGCTCGGGCTGCTGATACAGCTCCAGGGCGTCCGAGGCGGAGATCAGGTCGGCCCAGCGCAGGGCGGCCCGGCGGCCGGCGCCGAGGACGCGGCCGAGTCCGTCGGGGGTGGGCGGGAGGACCTGGAAGGTGAGCCACAGGGCGGCGGCCGAGGCGCCGGCGCGGGAGCATTCCAGGCTGATCTCGCCGAGGTGGAGTTCGCTGGAGGTGAAGTAGGTGTAGGGAGAGTCGTGGAGGTAGAAGCGGCCCACCTCGGGGTCGCGGAAGAGGACGGCACCGCAGCCGTAGGGCTGGAGTCCGTGCTTGTGCGGATCGACGACGATCGAGTCGCACGGGGCGATCGCCCGCCAGGGCTGGGCGGGGAGTCCTTCCGGGCCGTCGGCCCCGGCGAGCAGGGTGAAGAACCCGCCGTAGGCCGCGTCGACATGGAGCCGGACCCCGTAGCGGTCCCGGAGGGCGAGGGCGGAGTGGACCGGGTCGACGGCCCCGAGGCCTGTGGTGCCCGCGGTGAGCACGACCGTTCCCACTTCTCCCGTCCGCAGGATGTCCTCGAGCGCGTCGATGCTGATACGGCCGCGGTCGTCGACCGGGATCGGGTACCCCTTCATGCCCAGGACGTGGCACATGCGGCCGTGGGTGTAGTGCGCGTCGGCGCTGTAGGCGATGCCGCGGCCGGGGTGGAGCTCACGGGCGACGAAGAGGGCTTCGAGGTTGGCGATCGTGCCGCTGGTGGTGAGGTGGCCGAGGTGGGTGTCGTAGCCGAACATCGCGGCCAGCTGGGCGAC
This sequence comes from Streptomyces cahuitamycinicus, assembly GCF_002891435.1. Taxonomy (GTDB): domain Bacteria; phylum Actinomycetota; class Actinomycetes; order Streptomycetales; family Streptomycetaceae; genus Streptomyces; species Streptomyces cahuitamycinicus. The sequence goes on along the minus strand of NZ_POUC01000012.1, from coordinate 30,804 downwards.
CGCCTCGCGCTCCATGCGGGCGGTGGCCGGGCCGCCGTCCAGCGCGTGGTTGTTGGGGTTGATCAGCATCGTGGTGAGGTGGCCGACGACCGCCGCCGGGTGCGGGGGCTTGAGCATCTGCCCCGCGTAGCGCGGGTGGAAGAAGGGGTAGTTCTCCTTCAGTCTCCCGGTGAGCTCCTCGAAGGCGGCGGCGAAGCGGTCCTCGTCGACGACGAGGGACGGGTGCTGCTCGTAGGGGCCGAAGGTGTCGGCCCACTGCTGTATCGCGTCGTTGGCCCGGCCGAGCCAGTGCTGCAGGTCCACTGATCTCCCTCTCTGCGACGTGGTGGGTGCTGGGTGGCCCACCATAAGGGAATCATTGACTGCTCAGCAATTGATTGCTCAGTGGTTGAGACGGCAGTAGATGAGAAGGCAGTAGGTGAAGAGGCAGTAAAGTCGGGCGGGTGAACCCCGCTGAGCGAGAGAACGACGATGCAGCCCGCGCCGCCGACAGCAGGCTCGTGCAGGACTTCGGACTGCTGATCAAGGCCGCGACCCGCCTGGAACAGCGGATCGACACGGCCCTGCGCAAGGAGTGCGAGGTCAGCCACACGATGTTCGAGGTCCTCATCCGGCTGTGCCGCCGCCCGGACGAGGAGATCTCGCAGCGCCTGCTCGCCGACGACCTCACCCTCACCAGCAGCGGCATCACCCGCCTGATCGACCGCATGGAGGGAGCCGGCCTGGTGCGGCGGGTGCCGGCTCCCGGAGACCGCCGAAGCGTCCTGGTCGAGGCGACCGATCATGGTCGTGCGGTGTTCCTGCGGGCTGCCACCGTCCACGCGCAGGTCGTCGAGCGGTACTTCGTGGCGCCGGTGGCCCGCGCCGACTACGCACGGCTGACCCACGCGCTGGGCGAGATCGACAAGGCGCTGCGTGACACCTGACAGCGCGGGGCAGCCCTGGGGTCAAGGTGTGTAGACCGTCGGGCGGGGTGCCGTCGGCATGCCGCCGCCGATGAAGAAGCTCGGGTGCGGGGGCTGGTTGTAGGCGGTGTTCTGCCAGGCGAGCGCCGTGCGGTACTGGGTGTCGTGGAGCAGGGTGGTGATCTTCGTGCTGGTCTGGTTCGGGGTGGAGTAGATCCGCAGCGCCTTGTTGTCACTCGTGCGCCAGACGACCTCTTCGCGCCAGTCGCCCAGGATGTCGCCGGACAGGACCGGTGTGGACTTGGTGCCGTTGTTGGAGGCGACCCCGGAGCCGGTCAGCAGCCGGGTGTCGCCGGACGTGCCGTACTTGTCGATGCGGGTGCCGTCGAGGAGCTCGCGGACGGGATCGCCGTCCCACCAGGACAGGAAGTTGACGCTGGAGGGCTCCCGGCCCAGGGAGGCGCCGGTGGCCGAGCGCAGGGTCCTGTCGGAGGCGGACCAGGCCTCCGCGCCCGCGCTGCCGGCGTAGACGTCGGCGGCGACGCCACGGCCGTTGTCGGAGCCCGACGCCGTCTGCCACAGCCTCGCGCCCGTGCGTGCGTCGGCCATCCAGGAGCCGGGCTTGCTGGAGTCCTCCGAGACCTTGAAGTACTCCAGGCCCGGACGGGAGGGGTTGAGGTCGCCGACGTGGCCGGCGTCGCCGTGGCCGAGCCGGGTGGTCCACAGGCCGCTGCCGTTGTCGTCCACCGTCATCGCGCCGTAGACGATCTCGTCCTTGCCGTCGGCGTCGACGTCGGCGACGGACAGACTGTGGTTGCCCTGGCCGTCGTAACCCTTGCCGCTGTTGGTGGAGGAAGTGGTGTCGAAGGTCCAGCGGCGGGTGAAGGCGCCGTTCCGCCAGTCCCAGGCCGCTATCACCGTGCGGGTGTAGTAACCGCGCGCCATGATCAGGGAGGGGCGGGCGCCGTCGAGGTAGGCGGTGCCGGCCAGGAAGCGGTCGACGCGGTTGCCGTAGTTGTCGCCCCAGGAGGAGACGTTGCCGCGGCCCGGGACGTAGTCGACGCTCTGCATCGCCTTGCCGGTCCGGCCGTTGAACATCGTCAGGTATTCGGGGCCGGACAGGACGTAGCCGCTGGAGTTGCGGTGGTCGGCGGAGGAGCTGCCGACGACCGCGCCGGTGCCGTCCCGGGTGCCGTCGGCGGTCTTCATGGCGACTTCGGCCTTGCCGTCACCGTCGTAGTCGTAGACCTGGAACTGCGTGTAGTGGGCGCCGGAGCGGATGTTGCGGCCCAGGTCGATGCGCCACAGCCGGGTGCCGTCGAGCTTGATGCCGTCGACGATGGTGTTGCCGGTGTAGCCGGACTGGGAGTTGTCCTTGGCGTTGGTGGGCTGCCACTTCAGGACGAGGTCCAGGGCGCCGTCACCGTCGAGGTCGCCGACGGAGGCGTCGTTGGCCTCGTAGGTGTAGGCCGAGTTGCCCGGAGCGGTACCGCCCGCGGGCGGGGAGACCGGCACGTCCTTGTAGCCCGTGCGGAACTGGACCGCGGGCGCGGACGCGGCCTGCTCGGCGCCGTTGACCACGGCGCGCACCGTGTAGTCGGCCGAGGCCGCGCCGCCCGCGTCGAAGTAGTTCGTCGAGGCGGTGACGGGTGAGGAGTTGACTCTGGTACCGCCGCGGTAGACGTTGAACGACACGTCGTTCGGGTCGGTCGCCAGCCAACGCCATGACACCAGGTTTCCGCTGTTGGTGTGCACGCTGGTCAGTCCGCGGTCGAGTTTCTCGACCTGCCGTGCGGTCGCCGCGTGCGCACCGTGTGGCAGCGCGACGAGTACGGAGACGGCCAGTGCGGCAGCGGAGACGCAGCCGATGAACCGGCCTCCTGGCCGATGGGGCGACCGCGACGGTCGTGGCGCGGTTCGGGGACGCCGATGCGAGTCGGTCATGGTGACCTCCGGGGCGTGGGGGGTATGGGAACGCTCCCATGGTGAGGGAGCGTAAGAACGAGCTGATGCCTCGTCAAGGATTCTGTCCAGTCTGCTGTTCGGCCCTGTTTGGATTCGTGAGTTTCTCGGTGTCGATGGATTGACAGCGGGGTGGCGGGCCTTGAATATTGCGGATGCCGCCTCGAGGGCACCTGTGGTCGAAGGCAGTCGAACGGGTAGCGCGCCGGTCAACTCACGTGTTGTGCAAGTCGGTTCGCGGATCCTGCCCCTGCGATCTGCCCCTTCGAGGATGGAGCGTCTCGTGTCCACCTGAACCGGTTGTGAACGCTCCCAGTGCATGCAGGCGGATCACCCCAGTCCCGGTAACTCCACCCCCCACCATTCGCTGTCCGCCGGCAGCGCTGTCCCATGCACGGCCGGCGGGCAGGGAGGAGCGGCCATGTCCCCGACCCCTGCTTTCCCTCCCGCCAGGCTCACCCGCCGGATGCTGCTCAAGGCCACCACGGCGACCGCCGGTGCGATCGCCGGAGCCGCCGCGCCGGGTGTCCGGCTGGGAGCGGCGGGCCTGCTGACCGTGGCGGCTCTGGCCGGCCCCGGCGCGGCCCACAGCGCCGCCGCCGCACCGCAGGCTCTGCCGGCCGGCTGCTCCGGCACCTCTCCGATCACCTGTCGTTACGCCGTCGCGCCGGGCAACTACGACGTGACGGTCTCCATCGGCGGCACCTCCGCCGGGCAGACCGAGATGTGGGCGGAGGCCCGGCGTCTGATGCTCCCGGCGACGAGAACGGCGGCCGGATCCGTCGCCACGTACTCGTTCACCGTCAACGTTCGTCAACCGGAGGGGCAGCCGACCGGTCAGGGCGGCACCGGGAACCCCGGTCTGGACCTCCGTTTCGCGGGTGCCGCCCCCCAGGTCTCCGCCGTCTCGGTGAAGCCGGCGGCGCAGCCGCTGGTCGCCTACCTGGCCGGCGACTCGACCGTGTGCGACCAGCCGACCGCCCCGTACACCGGCTGGGGGCAGATGATCACAACCGCGGTGCGTGCCGGCGCGTCAGTCGCCAACTACGGTGATTCCGGGGAGAGTTCCGGAAGCTTCCTGAGCAACTCGGCGCTCCTTCCCACACTGGTGTCGAAGGTCAGGGCGAACGACCCCGTCTTCATCCAGTTCGGCCACAACGACAAGCAGACCAGCGCGTCCGCCTACCGGAACAACCTCACCACCATGATCTCCCGGGTCCGTGCCAAGGGCGGTGTCCCGGTCCTGGTCACACCGCCGGTCCGCAGGCTGTTCGACGGCAACCGGCTCACGTCCACGGCACTGCACGTCAACGGCGTCGGTGTGAACCTGCCTGCGGAGATGCGCGCGGTCGGTGCGGCCCAGCGGGTGCCGGTGATCGACCTGACCGCCCGGAGCAAGGCACTGGTCGAGTCCATGGGACCATCCGCCTCCGCGCAGCTCTTCCTCCGCTCCTCCGTCGACGGCGTCACGGACAACACCCACTTCTCGCAGTACGGCGCGTCCCGGATGGGCGGCCTGCTGCTCCAGAGCATCCGGGAGCAGAACCTGCCCCTGGCCGCCCACCTGCGCTGACCGACCCATGGAGGACACACGATGAAAAACCTCCGGACACTCGTGACGACCGCGCTGGTGATCGCCTTGTCGAGCCTCGGTGCCGGCACCGCCTCAGCGACTGACAGCGGCGCCCCAGCGGCGCGCGGACCGGAACTGCGCGCTGTCGTCGACCCGTTCGCCGGCCCTGCGGCGAACTGCGCCGGCGCCTCCAGCGCCAAGGCCCCGGCCGGACGAGCGGCGGCCGCACCGGTCACGGTGTGGCTGGCCGGTGACTCCACCATGGCCAACCCGGGCTCCGCCCGCTGCCCGGTCGGCTGGGGCAGCCGGTTCGACGCCTTGTTCAACGCCGACGTGACCGTCAGGAACCAGGCCGTGGGAGGCCGCAGCATCCAGACCTGGATGTACGAAGGAAACGTCAGCGGCACCAAGGGCTCGGACGGCGAGTGCCGCCTCACCTCCGGCACGTACTCCTCACGCTGGCAGTCGATGCTCAACGCGAGCACCGGGATGAAGGCCGGCGACTACCTGTTCATCCAGTTCGGCATCAACGACTCCTCCTCGACCTGCCCCCGGCACGTCGGCCCCGCCCGCTACCGCCAGTTGATGACCACGATGGTGCAGGCCGCCCTGGCCCGGGGAGCGCACCCGGTGCTGCTCACCCCGGTGGCCGCCATCACCTGTTCCGGGAGCACTGCGACGAAGAACCGCGGCTTCGTGAACGAGACCTTCGCCGTCGGAGCCGCCACCAGGGCACCGGTCGTCGACCTGCAGTCGCTGAGTGTGTCGCTCTACAACAACCTGCGCTTCTGCCCGCACAACGGCGACTTCGGATCGGGCCCCGTGGGCGCCTTCTTCTGCAACGACCGCACCCACTTCGAGACGTACGGCGCGCAGCGGATCGCCGGACTCGTCGCCGGGGACGTGCGCAAGCAGAACCTCGCGCTCGCCACCTATCTCAGGTAGCTGCCCGCATCCCGTTCCGAGGGTCTGACTAGCATGGCTGTCGGATCCGAAGACGACCCAGGGCAGGAAGGCGCAGCATGACGACGGGGCTCCGCGACGCCGACGTACTCGACGACCCGGTGGGCGAGTCGCTCCGCGGGCACCACGCGCGTCTCGCCCGCCGGCTCGGTGACGCCGTCACCTACGTGCCCGGGGTCGCGACCTTCTCCGCGGTGTCCGCCGAGCCGGACGCGCAGGCATGGGCCGACCTGGCCAAGCTGCTGGGGCCGGGCGAGTTCGCCGACATGTTCAGCTGCCCGGACCTGCCGCCGCCGGACTGGGAGCCGGTCTTCGTCCTGGAAGGCCGGCAGATGATCTGGGCCGGGCACAGCGGCCCGGATCCGTCCGGTGCCGAGTCCGACTCCGGCGTGGTCGAACTCGGCACCGAGAGCGTGCCCGAGATGCTCGACCTCATCGAGCGGACCCGTCCGGGGCCGTTCTGGCCCCGAACGCACGAACTCGGCACGTATCTCGGCATCCGGGACGGCGGCACGCTGGTGGCGATGGTGGGGGAGCGGCTGAGGCCTCCTGGATGGACCGAGATCAGCGCCGTCTGCACCGCCCCCGAGGCGCGCGGTCGAGGTCACGCCGTCCGCTTGCTGCGTGCGCTCATCGCGCGCATCGTCGTTCGCGGCGAACGTCCCTTCCTGCACGTGGCCGAGGAGAACAGCGGCGCTCTCGCGCTCTACGAACGGCTCGGCTTCGAGACGCGCAAGCACGTGACGTTCCGCGGTTTCCGCACGCCGTGAGGCATCGGATCCGCATGCCCGGCCCTTCCAGGGGCGCAAGATCTGCCTGATGTGTCGTAACGCCGATGTCGCAGGTCACTGTCGTCGTCGGGACCTCCGGCGAGGGCAGCCTGTCCGCACGGCGCGTGGCCTCCATGCCCTGGTTCAGGCGTTGTGGCGGAAATCCGGCTCGGCGATCAGATGCCCAGCATGCGGTTGAGCTCGTCCAGGGACTTCACCGTCACGTAGTCGTAGCCGTGGGTGACCGGGTCGCAGCCACGGTCGAGGAGGACGAGGTTGCGGAAGCCCATGTCGTGCATCGGCATCAGGTCGTAGCGGGTGTGCGAGGAGACGTGCACGAAGTCCTCGGGGGAGGCGTCGAGCTGGTCGAGCATGTACTCGAAGGCGGCGTAGCGGGGCTTGTAGTAGCCGGCCTGCTCGGCGGTGAGGACCGCGTGGAAGTCCGCGCCGAGGCGGGGCACGCTCTCCTCCAGGAAGGAGTCGCCCGCGTTGGACAGGATCACCAGCTTGTAGTTCTCGCCCATCGTCTTCAGCGGCCCGGGCACGTCGGCGTGCGGCCCCCAGCCGCGGACGCCGTCGGCGAACCGCTTGCCCGCCTCCGGCGCCGCCTTCACCCCCCACTTGCGGCAGACCCGCTCGAAGGAGTCCTGCAGCACCTGCTCGTAGGGGTAGTACGCGCCGCGGACCTGGTCGTAGCGGTAGCCGCGGAACTCCCGCACGAACTGGTCCCAATGCTCTGCCGGGAACTGGTCGCCGACCAGCTCACGCGTGATGGGGGTCATCGGCCACTCGATCAGCGTGCCGTAGCAGTCGAACGAGACGTACTTCGGGCGGAACTGCAACGACGGAATGTTCATGGAGGTGCTCCACTTTCTTGCTTCGGGGAACTGGCTACGGCCTGTTCATGGCAGGCCTGTTCGGGCATGCCCGACGGAGTACCGAGATGGGGGCGATGTCGTCGACACCGCCGGGGATCAGACCGTGCCGACGGCGGCCGGTGCGAGGAAGCCGATGGGGTGTTCCGTGGTGCCGTCGAGTGCCAGGTCGGCGGCGATCTCGCCCATGGCGGGGGAGAGCTTGAAGCCGCTGCCGGAGAATCCGGCCATGACGACGATGTCGTCCTCGCCGGGGAGATGACCGACGAGCGGGTTTCCGGACTCCGTGTAGCCCTCCATGTAGGCCGACAGCCGGATGGGGTCGGGATTCAGGTCGGGCATGAGTTCATGGATGAGCTCACGGAAGGTGCCGAGTTCCTCGGGGCGGACCTCACGGACGAGCCGTTCGGGCTCGGGCACCGGCAGATGGCGTGTGAAGGAGAGACCGAGCTTGACGGAGTGGCCGTCGGGCGACGGGAGCCCGAAGCAGTCGTGAGGTGTGCTGCGCACGAAGGGAGGGGCCCCGCCCGTGAACCAGTCGTGCCGGGTGGGCAGGTGCCAGGAGCAGATCACCCGGCGGACGTCGACGGTCCGCGGCAGGCCCGGGAGCAGTGTGTTGATCCAGGGGCCCACGGTCACCACCGCGGTGTCCACGTGGTCCGTGCCGTGGTCGGTGATGATCTGCACCCCGCCGCCCGCCGCGGGCGCGATCTCGCGCACCGTGGTGTAGCGGTGCAGCCGGGCGCCCAGTTGCTCGGCGCGGGCGGCGGCGGCCTGGATCGACGCCTCCGGTCTGATGACGGCGCCCAACCGGTCGAGGACGGCGATGTGTCCGTCCGGCAGGCGGTGCTGCGGGTAGCGGCGGGCGAGTTCCTCCCGGTCCAGTACCTCGTGATCCAGCTGATGGGTGGTGCTGGTGGCCAAGAGGAGGCGCATGGACGGTGCAGCGGCTTCCCCCATCACCAGGCAACCGCTGCGACGGCGCAACGGGGACCCCGTTTCCTGCTGGAGCTGCTCCCACATCCGGTCCGCGAGCCGCAACAGCGGCACGTACCCGGCGTCGCCGAGGTGCGCGGCTCGGAAGATGCGGGTCTCGCCGCCGGCTGCGCCGCGGTCGTGACCCGGTGCGTACCGGTCGTAGCCGATGACCTCGGCTCCTCGGGCGGCCAGTCGCCACATGGCCTGGCTGCCCATGCTGCCGGAGCCGATGACGGCGACGCGCTTCGGGATGCTCATGAGGTCGTTCCTTTCGATGGTGTGGTCCACGCCGTGTCCACCGTGAGGCAGGGGGACATGGCTCAGAGGAGCTCGATCAGCTTGTCGGTGAACTCGGCGGTGGTCGCGGTTCCGCCCAGGTCACGGGTGCGGACATCGGTCTTGGCCAGGACCGAGGCGATCGCGTCCGTGATGTCCTTGGCCGCGGCGGGATGACCGAGGTGGTCGAGCATCATGGCCGCGGACCAGATCGCGCCCAACGGGTTGGCGATCTTCTGGCCCGCGATGTCGGGCGCGGAGCCGTGCACAGGCTCGAACATCGAGGGGAAGTCCCGCTCGGGGTTGAGGTTGGCCGCCGGGGCGACGCCGATGGAACCGGCGACCGCGGCCGCTAGGTCGCTGAGAATGTCGCCGAAGAGGTTCGAGGCGACGACGACGTCGAAGCGGGCGGGTTCGAGGACGAACTTGGCCGCGAGCGCGTCGATGTGCTCCTGGTCCCAGGTGACCTGCGGGAACGAGGCGGCTCGCTCGGTGACGAGCTGGTCCCAGAACGGCATGGTGTGCACGATGCCGTTCGACTTGGTCGCCGAGGTCAGGCAGCCGCCGCGCCGGGAGGCGAGCGTGAAGGCGTAGTCCAGCACGCGGGTGACGCCGGCCCGGGTGAACACGGCCTCCTGCACGGCGATCTCGTCCGGGAAGCCCCTGTTGAGCCGGCCGCCGACCTCGCTGTACTCGCCTTCCATGTTCTCGCGGACGACGACGAAATCGACCTCGCCCGGCAGTGCGCCGCGCACCGGACTGTCGATGCCTTCGAAGACACGGATGGGCCGGAGGTTGACGTACTGGCGGAAGCTGCGCCGGATCGGGATCAGCAGCCCCCACAGCGAGACGTGGTCGGGCACCCCCGGGTATCCCACCGCGCCCAGCAGGATCGCGTCCTTGTCGCGCAGCTGGTCGATCCCGTCGTCGGGCATCATGGCGCCCTCCCGCAGGTACCGCTCGCACGACCAGTCGTACGACGTGTAGGACAGGCCGAAGCCGTGGCGGCGGCCGAGGACATCGAGTACCTGCTGGGCCGAAGGCAGTACCTCGGCGCCGATGCCGTCGCCGGGGATCAGGGCAATGCGGTGCTTCGTCGTCATGGCGTCGATTGCAGCAGGGTGGTCCCTGGGGCGTCCAAGACACAAAGCGGATCTCCCTTATAAGCGGTGCCTATCAGGTGTCGGCGGCCGAGGTGGCAGCCGTGACGAACGCTGCGGCTGCGGGCGACAGGGCGCCGCGGCGGCTGACGAGGGCGATGTCCAAGGTGGTCTCCGGCTCGATGTCCAGGACGCGGGCGCCCAGTCGCCGGGCGACGTCCCGCCAGGAATCCGTGACCACCGCGAGCCCGACACCGGCCAGCACCAGGGGCATGAGCGACACGCGGTGCTCGGTCTCGGCGGCGACGGCGAACTCGATGCCCTGCTCCCGCACCCCGTCGACGTAGGCGCGCATCCCGGTACCCGGCTGCCCCACGATCAGCCGCTGTCCAGAAAGCTCCCGGCACTGAACCGCCGTCCGATCAGCGAACGGACCGTCGGCCGGCACCACCAGCACAAAACGCTGCCGCCCCAGCGCATGCGAGACGACCTCCTGGTCGGAGACCGGACCGGCGGACGCCAGGAGGCCCAACTCCACGGCACCCGTGCGCACCATGTCGATCACATCACGCGACGTGAAGGCCGCGTTGATGACCACGCAGACGCCGGGATACCGATGGCTGAAGGCACTCACCAGGGTTGTCAGCGGCTCCACCGCCTGCGAAGGCATCGACGCCACATCCAGGCGCCCCTCACGCAGCTCATGCACCGCCGCGACACTCGCCCGCGCCGTCTCCAGACTCCGCACGGCCTGGCGGGCAGGCTCGATCAGGGCTCTTCCGGCCTCCGTCAGCACTGCCCTTCGCCCGATCCGATGGAACAGTTCGGAGCCGAGATCACGCTCCAGTGCCCGCACGGCCTGCGACAGCGACGGCTGCGACACGTACAGAGCCGACGCTGCACGGTTGAACCCCCCACGATCGACAATCGCGAGGAAGTACTCCAGCTGCCGAATGTCCATACGCGCCTTAGCCTCTCAGGGAGTCAACCGCCGACTCAGTGGTCCCGGCCATCGTTGGGTGCAGGATCCCTCGACGAAGTACGGACCAGAGCCGTCTCCCGGCCCGGGGCCGCAACAGGCACCCGTCACCGGCGCCGCCACGGGAGGGACCCTTCGCGGTGCCTCACCAGGCCGCGTCCTCCCACTGGTCAAGCAGGGCGTCGGCCGGCACCTCCTCGGGCTCGGCGGCCGGACTCCGGGTGGACTGTTCGGTCCAGATCACCTTGCCGCGGGCCATGTAGCGCGTTCCCCACCGCCGGGCGAACCGGGCGACGAGGAACAGTCCCCGCCCGCCCTCGTCGGTGATGGCGGCCCTGCGCAGGTGGGGTGAGGTGCTGCTGCCGTCGGCGACTTCGCAGATCAGGCTGTCGCCGTCGCGCAGCACCCGCAGCCGGACCGGTTCGATGCCGTAACGGATGGCGTTGGTGACCAGCTCGCTGACGATCAGCTCGGTCGTGAAGGCCAGCTCCTCCAGCCCCCAGGTCCGCAGCCGCCCGGTGACGTCCGCCCTGATGCCCGCGACGGCCGCCGGATCGCCGGGCACGTCCCACTCGGCCACCCGGGAGGGATCCAGCAGCCGGGTGCGGGCGACGAGCAGGGCGATGTCGTCGCTCGACCGGGCGGGAAGCAGTGCGCCGAGGACGTCCCGGCAGGTCTCCTCCGGGGTGCGGCGAGCGCCGGCCAGAGCGCGGCGCAACGCCTCCAGACCGGTGTCGATGCCCCGCTCCCGGTCCTCGACCAGCCCGTCCGTGTAGAGGACCAGCCGCGAGCCCTCGGGCAGGGTGACCTCGGTGGTCTCGAAGGGTTCGGCGCCGCCCAGACCGAGTGGCGGCGCCCCGGGCACCCGCAAGAACTCCACGGTGCCGTCGGGATGCACCAGGGCCGGCTCCGGATGCCCGGACCGGGACAGGCAGCACATCCCGGAGGCCGGATCGTAGACGGCGTAGAGGCAGGTGGCGCCGGCGACGCTCTCGTGGTCCCGCTCCTCGTTCTCGTCGCTGTCGATCCGCGCGACCAGCTCGTCCAGGTGCCCGAGGAGCTCGTCCGGAGGCAGGTCGAGGGCGGAGAAGTTGTGCACCGCGGTACGCAGCCGGCCCATCGTGGCCGCGGCGTGCAGGCCGTGCCCCACGACGTCGCCGACCACCAGGGCGACCCGGGCGCCGGGCAGCGGGATCACGTCGAACCAGTCGCCGCCCACGCCCTCCAGGGCGGGCAGGTAGCGGTGGGCGACCTCCACGGCCGAGTGGTCGGGCAGGGAGCCCGGCAACAGGCTGCGCTGCAGTGACTCGGCCAGGGTGTGCTCACGGGTGTAGCGGCGGGCGTTGTCGACCGCGACCGCGGCCCGCGCGGCCAGTTCCTCGGCGAAGGCCAGATCCTCCCTGACGAAGGGAGCGCCGTCGGAGCGCCAGAAGCTCGCCATGCCCAGCACCACACCGCGGGCCTGGAGCGGCACCGTGATCAGGGAGTGGAAACCGAGGTCCAGCACGCGCTTCGCGCGATGGGGGTCCTGGGCGCTCAACCAGCCGTCCGGAGCGGTCAGGTCGACGTCCAGGACCCCACGGCCGCGCTCGGCTCCGACGGCGGCCGGCGCTGTGGGGACGAAGCGGATCAGCTCACCCACCGGATAGAGGGACCGGGCACCGTCGACGCCGTGTACCGCCACCCGGCGCATCTCCGGACCGGGCCCGGCCGACACCGCACCGCGCAGGATCGGATCCAGCAGGTCGACCGTGGCGGTGTCGGCGAACCGGGGGACCGCCACCTCGGCCAGTTCCCGCGCGGTACGCACCACGTCCAGCGTGGTCCCGATCCGCACCCCCGCCTCGTACAGCAGCCCCAGCCGTTCCCGGGCCACCTCCGCCCGGCCCGCCAGCGCCCGCAGCTCCGTCGTGTCACGCAGGGTCGCCACGCTGCCCGCGGGACGGTCGTCCGGGTCGACCGGGCGCACGTTGACCGCCAGCAGCCGGTCGCCCGCCAAGTGCACCACGTCGCTGGCCGGCCGGCCCGAACCCAGCAGCTCGGCGGTGCCCGCCTCCAGACCGAGATCCGAGACCCGGCGCTCCTCGGCGTCCGCGGGCAGGTCCAGCAGCCGCCGCGCCTCGTCGTTCGCGAGCAGCAGCCGGCCGTCGCTCCCGATGATCAGCACACCCTCGCGCACCGCGTGCAGCACCGCGTCGTGATGCTCGTACATGCGCGTCATCTCGGACGGATCCAGGCCGCGGGTCTGCCGCCGCAACCGCCACGAGACCAGCGCCGTGCCGCCCGCGGCCACCGCGAGCGCGCCGCCCGCGAACCCCAGCAGCTGCGGCAGCTGATCCTGCACCACGTCGTCCACGCTGGCCACGGTGACCCCGACCGACACGAAGCCGACGACCGTGAGCCCGTTGGTGTCGTACACCGGGACCGTCGTGTCCACGGCGAGACCCAGACTGCCCTCGAACGTCTTGGTGAACGGCCGGTCGGCGGCGCCGCCCTCGCGCACGGCGTAGATGTGCTCGCCGATCAGCTCCGGGTCGGGGTGGGTCCAGCGGAAGCCCTGAGGATCGAACGTCACCACGTAGTCGACGCCGGTGTTCTTCCGTGTGTCCTCCGCCCGCGGCTGCAGCAGCTCGGTGGGGTCGCGGGACTTCATGGCGTCCAGCGTTCCCGGGGCCCGCGCGAAGGACTGGGCGACGCCCTCCGAGAGCTGCCGCGCCTCCTGGGTGCTCGACTCCCGCGCCTGCACGACGAGGACTCCTCCCGCGGCGGCGGCGAACAGCACCATGATCACCGACTGCAGCAGGAACACCTGGCCGGCGACGCTGCGCACCCTCGGCAGGACCTGCCGCCGCGCTCCCGGGGACCGGGTGCCGGGCTCCTGCCGCGCGTCGTCCTCCTCCTCACCCCGTCGCGAGGCCGACCGAGTACGCCCGTCACTGTGCGCCGGGGAGCGGAGGGCCGAGAATCGACCGAGGTGCCGGGCCATACCGACTCTCTACCATGTGCCTCCATATTCAGCCATATGGCTGAATGTGCTCAGTCATGCGTGCGTGCCCACCGCTGCCAGCGCCTGGCCACGGAGTCCCGGTTCTGGAGCCACCACTCGATGTCCAGGTCGAAGCCCGACAGCAGGTGGCCGGGAGTGCTCGCCAGATTCACGGCGGTTGCCTCGGTGAGGTGCCCGTAGGCGGCGGGCACCACGGGCCCGTCGGGGTAGAGGCGCGCCATGTGGGCCTGGATCTCGGGCCGCAGTGCGAAGTCGATGAGCCGGTAGGCGCCGTCCGGGTTCGCGGATCCCTTGGGAATCCCGAAACCGTTGCTCTGCCTGCGGGCACCGTTCCACTCGTACGCGAGCGGAGACCCGCCCTCGATCACGGTCTGGAGCCGGCCGGCCCAGATGCTGGAGGTCACGACGCTGCCGCGGGACAGCAGCTCACCCGGCTCCGCGCCGTACTCCCAGAGCGCGCCCACGGAGTTCCTGATCTCGTCGAGGACCTTGAAGGCACGGTCCACGTCGAGCGGGTAGAGCCCGTCGAGCGGCACACCGTCGGCCAGCAGGGCGAACTCCAGCTCGGGAAAGTCCACCTCCCCCTGGAGCGCGCGGGTGCCCGGGAAGCCTCCGAGGCTCCAGAAGTCCGCCCAGGACTCCGGCTTCCTGCCGCCGAACGCGTCGGTACGGTAGGCGAGCACGCTGGCCCAGTAACTCTTGCCCACGCCGTTGGGCGTGAGCAGGGACCGGGCGATACCCGCGTTCCTGACGTTCTTCAACCGGCCGTAGTCCAGTGGCTCGGAGACGCCCTCGTGCTCGAAGAGCAGCAGATTGGACATGTCGAGGTCCATGACGTCGAACTGCGGACGGCCTTCCTTGATCTGGGCGAGCATCTGCACGTGCTCGAAGTTCACCGTCCTGATCCGAATGCCGGTCTCTCTGGTGAACGGGTCGTACACGGCTTTCCGGTTCGCCTCGCCGTAGGAGCCGCCGAAGTTCCGGACGATCAGCACCTTGCTGCCCTCGCCGGCGGGAGGCCCGGTGCGGGTCTCACATGCCGTGAGCGACGCGGCAGCAGCGCCGGCGGCGATCCCTCCGACACCGGTCAGGAAGGCCCTGCGGTTGAATGCGACGTGTCCCACCGGCTGCCTCCACAGTGCCTTCTGGATGATCCGTGACGGAGGGTGTGTCCCGGCCGGCCTTCTTCCTCGTGCAGCTTTGGTCAGTGTTTACCAGGAAAAGTACCTTCTTCACAGAGCTTGTGGGCGGGAGCCCGGGAGATCATTTGTGACCCAGTTCCACCGACAGGTGCGAGGACAGCGCGCGCAGGAAGCCGGCCGCATCGAAGAGCTCGCCGGCGGAGACGACACCCACCGTCCGGGTCTGCCCGGTGAGGATGCGGTGCACCGCCTCCACCGCGAGCGGCGCCGTGACCGCGTAGATGTCCCGTCCCCTCGCCACGGCCCGCCGTTCGGCGCCGCCGGAGCGTACGACGACGTCGACGAGGAAGGTCTGTGCGGACCGCCCGTGCTCGTCGACCGCGGTCGGCGTCGGTGAGCCGGGGGCCGACACGTCCCGGGCCGCCTCGGCCGTCATGTAGGTGCGGACGTCGGGGACGGGCAGGTGGCTGGGGATGGTGACGACGTCGGCCATCGTGAACTCCCCGATCACCGTCCGGGTGCCCAGCGGCTCGGGGAAGGGCCACTGGAGGGTCGTCGCCTCGTCCCGGCGGTAGTCCAGCCGCCCGTTGCGGTACACCACGCGCGCACCGCCGCGCCGCTGCCGGGAGACCGCGCCGGCGGCCCGTGTCCCGTCCGTGGGCTGCCAACCGCTCAGCGCGTACGCGACGTGCGCCTCGTCGGCCCCGGTCCAGTCGCCCATCGCCGCGGTGGCCAGCAGGTCACCGAGACCGCCGAAGAAGGCCATCGCCGGGACGATCACCGCTCCCGCGGCGCGGGCGCGGTCCGCGAAGTGGGCGAACGTGTCCGCGTTCGCCTCGATCTCGGCCGCAACATCGACATACGGGACGCCGGCGCGCAGGGCCGCCTCGATCACCGGAGCGGCCGTCGTGGCGAACGGCCCGGCACAGTTGACCACCGCCGCCGCCCCGGCCAGCGCGCGGTCGAGCGCTTCCGGATCGTCGACCGACGCCGGCCGGACCTCCAGCCCGGGGTACGACGCCGCCAGCGCCTTCAGCTTCACCTCGTCGCGGCCCGAGAGGACCGGGACGAACCCGCGATCCAGCAGCTCCGCCACCATGAACCGCCCCGTGTGCCCGTACGCGCCGAACACCGTCACCGTCTGACCCGGTCCCATGAGCTCTCCCCTGTGCTCGAACGATCAACTACGGCCATCCTGACGGCGGTGAGCATCCGAGTGTGAGTGTCCGGAACGACATGCCCCATACAATTACGGACATGACCACTGTCGCGCTGGCCGCCACCGACGGAATGCTCCACTTCGAACTGTCCCTGGCCCACGAGGTGTTCGCCGCCGCCCCGGACGGGGTGACGGGACCCTGGTACGACCTCACCGTCTGCGGCCCGGCCGCCGTGCGCATCGGCCGCTTCCGGATGGAACCCGACGCCGGGCTCGACCGGCTCCGGCACGCCGGTACCGTGATCGTCCCCGGCTGGGCCGACGTCGACGAGGCCCCGCCCGCAGGCCTCGTGGACGCGGTGCGCGAGGCCCACGAGGCGGGCGCGCGCGTGGTCTCCCTGTGCACGGGCGCGTTCGTACTGGCCGCCGCGGGGCTTCTCGACGGGCTGCGCGCCACCACGCACTGGGCGCACACCGGGGAACTGGCCGCCCGCCACCCTCTGGTGGAGGTCGACCCGGACGTGCTGTACGTGGACAACGGCAGGGTGCTCACCTCCGCCGGCAAAGCCGCCGCCCTGGACCTGTGCCTGCACCTGGTCCGTCTCGACCTGGGCGCGTCGGTCGCCAACGCCGTCGCCCGCCGCCTGGTCGTACCGCCCCACCGGGCAGGCGGACAGGCCCAGTTCGTCACCGCCCCGGTGCCCGACCGGGACGACCACCCGCTCGCCGCCCTGTTCCCCTGGATCATCGAGCGGCTCGACCAGCCGCTGACCGTGGCGGACCTGGCCCGCCGGGCCGGAATGAGCTCCCGTCACCTGGGCCGGCACTTCAGAGCGGTGACCGGCACGACCCCTCTGCAGTGGCTGCTGACCCAGCGTATCCGGCACGCCCAGGAACTGCTGGAGCAGACCGACGACAGTGTCGACACCATCGCGGCGGCCACCGGCATGGGGACCGCCACGACGCTGCGCCGCCACTTCAACCGCACGGTCGGCGTGCCCCCGGACGCGTACCGCAGGACGTTCCGCTCGCGGACGCGCTGATCCGGGGGAAGCTACGCCCGGTTCCTGCCGTGCAGGACGGCGAACGCCCCGTGCGCGCGGGTGCCGTCCGGCGCCTCCCAGGAACCGGCGACGTGGCCGATCGTCCCCCGCGGAGCGGTGAACAGGCCGCCCGCAGCGGGCTGCAGGGCCCGGTGCAAGCGCAGGACCGGGCCCTGGGGCGTGGTCAGCGCGGTGCCTTCCCGGTCGTCGGTGACGGTGAAGTCCGTGGAGAGGGAGCCCTCACCGGTGCGGGAGACGACGACCCGCTGAGCGGGGGTGTCGCTGACGTTCTGGTCCTGGGCCTGCGCCCGCCCCTCGATCAGGGCCGCCAACCGGGCGACGACCACGGGATCATGGCAGCCGTCGTAGGCCCAGCGCTGCCCCAGCACACCGTGCTCCATCGTGCCGACGAGGGCGTGCTCCGCCCCTTCGAGCGGGGCACCGCGATACGCCAGAGGCACCAGGTACGCGACCGGCTGAGCGCCGGAGGCGTCGGTGACCACCATGAACTCGATCCACACCTCGCCCTGCGGATCGTCGAGCCGGAAGCCTCCCGTCTTCGTCAACTCCGGTTCGGCCGCGCCGCGGTACCACGGACGGGAGGGCAGCCAGGCCGCGAGCAGTTCCGGCTTGGTCGGTTTCAGGGTGGTGTGGTGGATGACGGCCATGCCGTGAGTTCCCTTCCGATGCGTCGTACGGGCGATCACACTTTCGCATCCGCGCGGCGCGGGCAGGATTCCCGAGGACAGGAGTCCGCGCGCGTAGGTTCGGGCACCGGAACGACACGAGGAGGGCAGGACCATGACCACAGGCACGGGCAGTGTGGTGTGTGACATCACGATCTCGGCCGACGGTTACTCGGCCGGGCTCGGCCAGACGGAGGAGCGGCCGTTCGGGGACGACGGTGGTGACGGCTCGGGTGAAGCGCTGCACGCCTGGATGTTCGACACACCTGACGAGAACCGGGCCGAGATCGACCGGCTGAACACGGCCGGGGCGTTCATCATGGGGCGCAACATGTTCGGCCCGGTGCGGGGCGCGTGGGATCGCCCGTGGAACGGCTGGTGGGGTGCCGATCCGCCGTTCCACGCACCCGTGTTCGTGCTCACCCACCACACGCGCGAGCCGCAGCCGATGGAGGGCGGCACCACGTACCACTTCGTCACCGACGGCATCGCGCCGGCCCTGGACCGGGCACGTGCGGCGGCCGGTGGCGGCGACGTCACCGTCCTCGGCGGCGCGACCACCATCAACCAGTACCTCGCCGCCTGCCTGATCGAGGAGCTGCGCCTGCACATCGTGCCCCTCATGCTCGGCGCCGGCACGCGGCTGTTCGAGGGCGTCCCGCCGCTGACACTGGAGCAGGTGACCTCGCGGGCGGCGAGCCGGGTCACGCACGTGACCTACCGCGTGCTGAGCTGAGCGCTCGGGAGGCCGGAGAAGATCACTCCCGGATGTGACGGCGCTTCGTTCAGCACCCACAGTCCGATCAGCGTGGCCAGCGCGAACACGACGGTGATGAGCACCGCGAGGACGAGCCTGCGACGGCGTTCGCGGCGCAGCCACTCGCCGCGTGCCGTGCGGTAGGCGTCCGGCGCGGCCCGCACCCCGCCGGCGAGGGCGGCCAGGGCCTCGGTCAGCTCCCGCTCCGTGCGGTCCGGATCGGTGTGGTTCATCGCCGGGCCTCCATCGCCTGGGTCAGCGCGGCGAGGCCGCGCGCGGTGTGCGTCTTCACCGAACCGGAGGAGATGCCCATCGCGGCCGCGATCTCGCCCTCCTTCAGTCCGAGCCAGTGCCGCAGCACGAGGGCCTCGCGCTGCCGGGCCGGCAGTTGCTGCAGCGCGTCGATCAGGACGCGCTGGTCGTCGCGGAGCAGCGCCGCGCTCTCGGCGGAGACGACGGTCTCCTCGGGCGGACTCTCCACGTGCTTGCGGGCGACCTGGAGGTGCCGGATCCGCATCCGGGTCAGATTGCACACCGTGGAGCGCAGATACGCCTCCGCCGCCTCGATGTCCCTCAGGCGCCGCCACTTGCGGTAGATCTGGTAGTACGCCTCGGCCACCACGTTCTCCGGGTCGTCCGCGCCCAGCAGCACCGCCAGGCGCAGCATCGAGGCGTAGTGCAGCTCGAAGAGCCCGGCCAGTCCGGCCTCGCGTTCCAGTTCCGCCGGGTCGGCCGGCGCGGCTGCCAGTGCCTCGACGTCGGGCTCCGGCACCGGTATCGGGTGTCTGTGTCTCACTGCTGGATCGCTCCCGTCTCCGGACGCCGCCTGACGGTCAGGCGGGACGGCAGGTCGGTCAGGTCGGCGCCGCGCGGGACGCCGAGACGTTCGAGTACGGCGGTGCCGGCCACCGCGACGATCAGGTTGAGCAGCAGGGCGGCGAGCCCGACGTAGATCTCCAGCGGCCCGGAGCCGAAACCCACGATGGACGAGAAGCCCTCGCGGACGACGAGGTACGTCCCGGCCGCCATGCCCGCCGCCCACCCGGCGAGCAGCGCCCGTGGATGCAGCCGTCCGGTGAACAGGCCGACCGCGACGGCGGGAAAGATCTGCAGGATCCAGACTCCGCCGAGCAGTTGGAGGTTGATCGCGTCCTGGTCGCGCAGCCCGAAGACGAACGCGACCGCCCCGGCCTTGGCGATGAGCGAGACGGCCTTGGCGATGCGGACCTGCCGTTTGGGTGTGGCCGTGGGATGCACGTACTCGACGTACACGTTGCGGACGAAGCTGGTGGCGGCCGCGATCGACATCACCGCCGCCGGGACCAGCGCCCCGACGGTGATCGCGCCGAACACCAGCCCGGCCAGCGGCCCCGGCATCAGCCGGTCGACCAGCATCGGCACGGCCGTCTCGGCCCCACCCTCCGGCGCCCGCACCCCGGCCGCGAGTGCCGCGAAGCCGAGGACGCCGAAGAGCGCGAGCAGTCCCGTCCAGGCGGGCAGCGCCACCGACACCTTGCGCAGGGTGCGCGGTCCGTCGGCGGCGAACCCCACCGTCAGCACGTGCGGGTACATCAGCAGGGCGAGCGCCGAGCCGAGCGCGAGGGTGGCGTAGGCGGGCTGCTGGGCCGGGGTCAGCACCAGCGCGGGGTCGCCGAGCCGCCGGGCCGCTCCGTCGAAGACGGCACCCGGTCCGCCGAGCCGCTCCAGGACCAGCCAGGTGACCGCGGTGAGCGACACGAAGACGGCGACCGCCTTCAGCGCCGAGATGACGGTGGGCGCCCGCAGCCCGTGCCGGTACGTGGCCACGGCGAGCCCCGCGAACAGCGCCACCATCACCAGGTCCCCGGCGGCGCCGCGCGGATACACGCCGCCGGCCGTCAGCACGGCCCGTATGCCGAGCAGCTGGAGCGCCAGGTAGGGCATGGTCGCGAGGATCCCGGTCAGCGCGACGACCAGCGCGAGCGGCGGCGATCCGTACCGCCCGCGGACGAAGTCGGCGACGGTGATGTAGCCGTGCGCGCGGGCAACGGTCCACAGGCGGCTGAGCAGGACGAAGGCGAGCGGGCAGACGATCACCGTGTACGGCACGGCGAAGAAGGCCGCGGCGCCGTTGCCGTACGCCAGACCCGGCACGGCGGTGAAGGTGTAGGCGGTGAACATCGTGCCGCCCAGCAGGAACCAGGTCCACACCGGGCCCAGGCTGCGGTCGGCCAGTGCCCAGCCCTCCAGGGACGGCAGCCGGCCGCTGGGCCGCAGGCGCCGCGCGGTGACGGCCAGCAGCGACGCTCCGCCGGTCACGGCGAGGAACGTCGCGGTCATGGTGCCGTCGGCCATGGGTCACCGTCCTTGGTGTGCCTGATCCCTCGCGCAAGAGTTGCGCGGCGGCCCCGATCGGAGGACAAGAAACCGGCGGAAAATCCTCTGGGAATTCGCTGTCAACCGGTTCCGGTGGGTGGGCAACTCTTGCACAGACCCACAGCGAGCGGGAGAGCCGCCGTTTCGCCGATCCCCGGGAGCCTCGGGTCACGAGGTGTCCCGCACCACCCTGGTGAGGAGCCGCCATGCCTGCGTCCACCCTGCCCGAATCCGGACTGCCAGCGCCCGAAAAGCCGCGCATATCCCTTCGGTCCACCCTGTTGTGGACCGGCGTCGCCCTGCTCGGCGCCGTCGCCTGGGGCGTCCTCGCGCTGGCCCGGGGCGAGAAGATCTCCGCGGTCTGGCTGGTGGTCGCCGCGCTCGGCTCCTACGCCATCGCCTACCGCTTCTACGCCCGGTTCATCGCCCGCCGGGTGCTCCGGCCGGACGACCGCCGGGCCACGCCCGCCGAGCGCCTGGAGGACGGCGTCGACTTCCAGCCGACCGACCGCCGGGTGCTGCTCGGCCACCACTTCGCCGCGATCGCCGGCGCCGGGCCGCTGGTGGGACCTGTCCTCGCGGCCCAGATGGGGTATCTCCCGGGCACCCTGTGGATCGTCGCCGGGGTGATCTTCGCCGGGGCGGTGCAGGACATGGTGGTGCTGTTCCTGTCGATGCGCCGGGACGGCAAGTCCCTGGGCCAGATGGCCCGCGACGAGATCGGCCGGGCGGGCGGGGCGGCCGCCCTGGTCGCGGTGTTCGCCATCATGATCATCCTGCTCGGTGTGCTCGCCCTGGTAGTCGTGAACGCTCTGGCCCACTCCCCGTGGGGCACGTTCTCCGTCGCGATGACCGTCCCCATCGCCCTCTTCATGGGCTTCTGGATGCACCGCGTCCGCCCGGGCAGGGTCGTCGAGACCAGCCTCATCGGCGTGGCGCTGCTGCTCCTGGCGATCGTCGGCGGCGGCTGGGTGCAGAACTCCGCAGCGGCCGATACGTTCACCCTCAGCCCCACCACCCTCGTCTTCTGCCTGATCGGCTACGGCTTCGTCGCCTCCGTGCTGCCGGTCTGGATGCTGCTGGCGCCGCGCGACTACCTCTCCACCTTCATGAAGATCGGCACGATCGCCCTGCTCGCGGTGGGAGTGATCGTGGCCGCGCCCGTGCTCAGGGCCGACGCGGTGAGCGACTTCGCGACATCGGGAGCGGGCCCGGTCTTCGCGGGGGCGCTGTTCCCCTTCCTCTTCATCACGATCGCCTGCGGCGCCCTGTCCGGCTTCCACGCCCTGGTCTCCTCCGGAACGACCCCGAAGCTGATCCAGAAGGAGTCCCAGGTCCGCCTCATCGGCTACGGCGCGATGCTGATGGAGTCGTTCGTCGCGATCATGGCGCTGATCGCCGCCGCGACGCTGGAGCCGGGCCTGTACTACGCGATGAACGCACCGGCTGGTCTCCTGGGCGCGACCGCCGAGTCCGCGTCCCACGCGGTGGCGGGCCTCGGCTTCACCATCACCCCCGACCAGCTCACCCAGGCCGCGAAGGCGGTCGAGGAACAGACCCTGATCGCCCGCTCCGGAGGCGCCCCGACCCTCGCGGTCGGCATGTCGGAGATCTTCTCCGGAGTCTTCGGCGGGGCTGCCATGAAGGCCTTCTGGTACCACTTCGCGATCATGTTCGAGGCGCTGTTCATCCTGACCACGGTGGACGCCGGCACCCGCGTCGGCCGCTTCATGCTCCAGGACATGCTCGGCAACGTCTACAAGCCGCTCGGCCGGGTCAACTGGAAGCCCGGCATCTGGCTGTGCAGCGGTCTGGTCGTCGCCGCCTGGGGCTACTTCCTCTACACCGGCGCGACCGACCCGCTCGGCGGAATCAACCAGCTCTTCCCGCTCTTCGGCATCGCCAACCAACTGCTCGCCGCCATCGCCCTCGCCGTCTGCACCACCGTCCTCGTCAAGTCCGGGCGACTGCGCTTTGCCTGGGTCACCGGCATTCCCCTCGCCTGGGTCATCGCGATCACCTTCACCGCCGGCTGGCAGAAGGTCTTCTCCGCCGACCCGAAGATCGGCTTCTTCGCCCAACGGGCCCACTACGCCGACGCCCTGGACGCCGGGCAGATCCTCGCCCCCGCCAAGACGACCGCCGACATGCACACCGTGGTCACCAACTCCACCGTCGACGGCGTCCTCATCGCCCTCTTCCTGCTCCTGGTCGCCGTGGTGATCGGCAACGCGGCGGTGGTCTGCGTGCGCGCCATACGGTCCACCACGCCGCTGCCGACCACCGAGGCCCCGTACGTCGAGTCCCGCATCGACGCACCCGGTGACACTCGCCTCGACGCACCCGGCGACTCCGCCGAGCCCTTGGCCGGAGCCCGCTCGTGAGGATCCGGCACTGGATGCGGGCGGTGCGCTGGTATCTGCGCGAGCTGACCGGAGAGGCCGAGTACGACCGCCACTGCGACCGGCACCGACGCCACCACCCGCTCGCCCCGGTGCCCACCCGTCGCGAGTACCAGGTGCTGCGCACACGGAACCAGGAGGCCCGTACCCACAGCCGCTGCTGCTGAGCGGCTCCCGCGGCGCCGCGCGAGCAGCGAGCGTCGCGACAGGTCCCCAGGATGCCTCGTGCCGCGAACGCGCGGTGCCGGGGAGCACGGACGCCGGGGGAGGGCCGTACGGCTCAGCTGCCCACCCTGCTGCGGAACTCGCGGACGGCGAGGGAGAGAAGCGGCCGATGCCGGGCGAGGACGGACAGCGGAGCGTCGGCCCCGGTCGTGACGCGGCTGCGGCCGAGGGCCGGCCGTCCGCTGATCCGCATCGGCACGCGGCACTCCGTACCGTCGGCCCGTTGCTGGACCAGGCGGGCGCGGGCCGGCAACCGGAGGGGCAGCCGCAGCACGTCCCGGTACGCGACGCGCACCGACGGCAGGCCGGCGGCGGTCAGCTCGCCCCGGATGCGCCGGCCGTCCGCGCCGAGCGTGATCGCGCCCTGCTCTTTGGGGATGCCCCACAGGGCGCGTCCCCCGGCCAGGGACTGTTCGTCGTCGACCCAGGCGGCCACGGTGCTGCCGGTGAGGCGGCGGCCGTGGCGAACGGCCATAGCGATGAGGAACTCGCGGTAGGCGAGGACGCCGCCGGGCCGGTAGTCCACCCAGAAGGTGAGCAGGCTGGCACGGCGCCGCACGACCCAGGGGCGGACCCCGCGCGGCAGGGGCCAGGGGGGCAGATCGTCCGCAGGGACGCGCCACAGCGAGACGACCATGTCGCCGGTGAGGTGCCACGGCGAAGGAGGAAAGGGCACTGCTGCTCGTTCCACGGCGTGATGACCGACTTTCTCGGCTCGGACTCGTACGGCCGATTGTCCCACCGGACACAGTCCGGGCCCGCGATGTCGCTGTCCGGGCGACGGGCGCGGCTCATGCCGGCGGAAGCGTGCGGCGGACTGCGTCCGCCGGGAAGCCCCGTACGGGAGGGGGACGGGTCGGTTCCTGGCGGTCACACGTCGAGCAGGTCCCGGGTGCGCACCGGGCTCCCCAGCTCGAAGGACCGGTTCGCGGCGAGACCCGTGACCAGTGAGCGGGCCCCGTCGACGGCGTCCGCCGCCCGCCCCAGCGGGTCGGCCACGGGTTCGCCGAAGAGATCCGCGAGCATGCGAACGTCCCCGCCGCCGTGACCGCCCTCGCCGGTCCGGACCTTCAGCTCGCGCGGCGGCTCCCAGAACCGGCGCAGCATCAGCTCCGTGCGCCCCGCCGTGTCGCCCACCGACTCCCCGTGCGGCACGGTGCTCTCGCCCTGGGCCGGTGAACGGGGCGGGGTCCAGGTGGACTCCTCGACCAGAAGCTCAAGACGTCCTTCGCTGCCGTTGACGGAGATCCGGTATCCCTCCCACGGGGCGTAGGCGGTGAGGTGGTAGGTCAGGGTGGAGCCGGACGCGTAGCGGACCAGCACCGCCATGTCGTCCTCGATCGTCACCCCCGGCCCGAAGACGTTCTGATCCCGGTGGTAGCCGTCCGCCGCCTCCGCGTCCAGGTACAGCGCGCTGAGCAGTGGCGAGTCGGTCATCCGTACGGCGAACGGATCGTCCGCCGCCGCCGGCGAGCCGTGCGCCCTCGTGTAGTCACGGGCCAGGCCGCGCCGTGTGCCCGCCTCGTCACCGTAGAAGAACAGCCTGCCCTGCGCGTACACCGTCTCGGGTTCGGTGCCCAGCCACCAGTTGACCAGGTCGAAGTGATGGGTGGCCTTGTGGACCATCAGGCCACCGGAGTTGGCCTTCTCGCGGTGCCAGCGCCGGAAGTAGTCGGCGCCGTGCCGCAGATCGAGCAGCCATTCGAAGTGCACGGAACCGACCTCGCCGATCCCCCCGGCCGCGATGGTCTCCCGGACGGCGGCGTGCACCGGGTTGTAGCGATAGTTGAAGGCGACCCGCACCTCGCGGCCGGTGCGCCGCTGTGCGCCGAGGATGCGGCGGGCGCGGTCGGCGTCCGTCGTCATCGGCTTCTCGGTGACCACGTCGCAGCCGGCCTCCAGGGCTTCGACGATGTAGTGGTCGTGAGTCCGGTCCACGCTGACGACGACGACGAGATCGACACGCTCGCGGCGCAGCATCACAGTGAAATCCTCGGCGGCGTACGCGGGTACCGAGGCCCCGATCCACTCGTTGTGCACGGCCATGCGGCGCGGGTTGACATCGCAGAAACCCACCAGTTCGATGCGGTCCGCGTAGGGACCGGCGAGCGCTGCGGTGAACAGCCGGGCTCGGGCACCCAGTCCCACCACGGCGCAGCGGCGGCGTGCGGTGTCGGAAGGCATGCGGTCTCCGTCTCGGTTCGGTCGGAGGACGACTCGGCGGGCAGCGGAGTGAGTTCCTGCTTCCCTGACGATGAGGCTTACATCCCACCCCTGCTAAGTGGTCGGCTCCGGAAGTCCTTCGGGGGTTTACTCCAACGTCCTCGTGGTGGCCGGTGCTGGCGTTGGACCGTGTATCGACCTGCTCAAGGCAGGCGCCGTAGGGCGGCGCCGAGGGTTGCCACACCTTCGCTGATGTCGGTGGGCGAACTCGCCGCGTAGCCGAGGACAAGCCCGGGGCGGGACGGACGTTGAGTGTGCCATGAGAGTGGCTGCACCTTCACGCCCCGCGCAAGCGCAGAGGCAGCGAGGTCGGTGTCGGCGAACTCGGTGTCGAAGGTGATCGTCAGGTGCAAGCCTGCTGCGGCGCCGTGTACGACCGCGTTGGGAAGGTGGGTCGTGATCGCATCGACCATGACGTCCCGGCGACGGCGGTGGCGTGTGCGCAGGTGCCGCAACCGGCGTTCCATCTCACCTGATTCCATGAACCGGGCCAGCACCTGCTGCGGCAGTGCCGCGTTGCCCAGGTCGGCGAACCGCTTGGCGGCAACAAGAGCATCGCGGTACTTCGGCGGTGCGAGTACCCAGCCGATGCGCAGTGCGGGGGCGAGGAGCTTGGAAACGCTCCCGGCATAGCAGACGTGGTCGGGCAGTATGGATCGCAGGGCGGGGACCGGAGGCCGGTCGTAGCGGTGCTCCGCGTCATAGTCGTCCTCGATGATCAGTCCGTCGTTTTCGGTGGCCCAATGCATCAGTTCACGACGCCGTGCCCCACTGAGCACTACTCCGGTCGGAAACTGATGCGCGGGAGTCAGCAAGACAGCTGGAACGCCCATGCGGTGCAGTACGTCGACGCGTGCGCCCTGGGAGTCGACAGGGATCGCTGGCGTGTCCAGCCGTTGATTGCGCAGATGCTGGCGGGCCCCGAGGGATCCTGGGTCCTCCACAGCTACCGCGGGGATCCCGTCGTCGTGCAGTACGTGTCCGAGCAGGCTGAGTGTTTGGGCGGTGCCGGCGACGATGAGTATCTCGTCGGGGTCCGCCCTGATTGCGCGGTTGCGGGCGAGCCAGTTGGCAATGGCGTGACGCAGTGCCGGTGTCCCGCGAGGGTCTGCGTATCCAAGGTCGGACGCCGAGAGGCTTGCCAGTACGGAGCGTTCGGCACGCAGCCACGCTGACCGCGGAAACGCGGCAAGGTCGGGAACGCCGGGCGACAGATCGATCCGGGCAGGTGCCGCTCGCATCATGTCGAAGATGTCCGCACCGGGTGCGGCGGCGAACAGCGCCCTTGGCTGCGGTGGAGCGCCGGGCGTGGTCGGGGGCACTTCCGGTGGCACGGCGGGAGCGGCAACAATGATCGTTCCGTTGCGCCCGCGTCCTGCCGCGTGCCCGTCTTCTATCAGTCGCTGATACGCCTCTGTGACCACTCCGCGGGACACCCGCAGCTCGCCGGCCAGAACCCGGGTGGCTGGAAGCCTGCTTCCCACCGGCAGGCGGTGGTCCGATATCGCGAGCCGAAGCTGCTGGGCCAGCCAGTCGGATCGCCTGCCCATCGGTGCATCGTCGATGTTCAGTTGCAGGAAGTCGGATCCGGAGACTATGGACTGGTCGGATGAGTGTGGATTGGACCTGTTCACCGAGCCATAGTGGCAGCAGGGTGAACGCATGGATACAGCGATGGCATCTCATGGAGTGACCGTGGCGGCCGGCTATGTGCACGGCTACTCGGAACGTGAGGCGGCTCGGCTCGGCGAGCAGGCGGACACCTTGGCGGCGTTGTTGCATGCCGGCACGGCCTATCCGGCCGGTAGCCGGGTGCTGGAGGTCGGTTGCGGGGTCGGCGCCCAGACGATCCACCTGGCCCAGGCCAGCCCGGGAGCGCGCATCACCGCGGTCGACCGCTCCCGTGGTTCCCTTGCACAGGCCCGCGCCCGTGTCGCGGCCCACGCACCGGGGGCGGAGGTGGAGTGGTATCGCGCTGATCTGTTCGATCTTCCCTTTCCTGATGCGGAGTTCGACCATGTTTTCGTCTGCTTCGTCCTGGAGCACCTGTCAGACCCCCGGCAGGCGCTGACCGCGCTGCGGCGCGTGCTGCGGCCCGAGGGCACCATCACCGTGATCGAAGGGGATCACGGATCGGCGTTCTTCCATCCGGCCAGCGCATACGCCCGCGCCGCGATCGAATGCCAGGTCCAACTGCAGTCCGCCGCCGGCGGAAACGCGCTGATCGGCCGGCAGTTGCAACCGCTGCTGGCTCAGGCCGGCTACGACGACGTCGTAGTGCGTCCTCGCACTGTGTATGCCGACCAGACCCGGCCCGCACTGGTCGACGGCTTTACTCGCAACACCTTCATCGCCATGGTCGAATCAGTCCGGGACGATGCGCTGGCAGCAGGGCTCATGACCGCGGGCGACTGGGACCGGGGGATCACAGACCTACACCGCACCGCACAGGCCATCGGGACCTTCCACTACACGTTCTTCAAGGCCGCCGCCGTGAACCCATCCGGCGTCGCCACCACGGGCCAATGACCGTCATCATCACTCTCATTCTGCTGGCGACCACCGCCTGCGGCCTGGAGCACAACCACCGTCGCCAGCCTTACCCGCGACCATCGCTGAACGGCAGCACAGACGTCCACGACCGGGATGCCGAGCGCGTCCGGGCCGAACTAGGTGCCGCCGCTGACTGGGCCGAGCTGGGGCCTTTGGGGATGCCAGTCGCCAACGATCACGCCACCAGCAGCGGAAGTTCACCACCTCCGATCTGGACGATCTGCTGGCCAGACTCGACCCGGCACACCGCCGATCACCCAGAAGTATCCTCCGCCGCACCAGCAACATGATCAACCCCCGAAGGGCTTACGACGCAGATCACTAAGCGGACTGTAGTTCGCTATGGGGCCATGGGCGGGGCCCGTCGATCGTCCGCGGCGTGACCGGCGCCCAGGACGCGCCGGTGCCGGGCCCGTCCCTCAGTGCGCCCTGATGGCTGGACCGAAGGACGGTCGAGTGCTACCGGCCGCTCTTCTCGACTGCGGCTGGCACTATGGTGGACCTAAGCGGACCGATGTCCGCTACCCGCAACGTACCCGGAGGAGGGGGAGTGGAGTCCAGCAACAGCGGGCCTCAGCGCTCGGACGCACAGCGCAATCGGGAGCGGATTCTGGAGGTGGCACTGGCCGAGTTGTCGCGTGCTGTGGATGTCCCGCTGAGTCTGATCGCCAAGAAGGCGGGGGTGGGGCAGGGCACGTTCTATCGCAACTTTCCCAACCGTGAAGCGCTCGTCCTGGAGGTCTACGGCCACGAGGTGCGGCTGCTCACGGACGCTGTGACGGACCTGCTCAAGACCCGGACGCCCGACCAGGCCCTGCGCGCATGGCTGGACCAGCTCGCCCGCTTCGCTGTCGCCAAGGCCGGCCTGTCGGACGCGATGCGCCAGATCGTCGGTACGACGGACGGCCCTGCGCAGCCGGGATACGCGCCGGTGATCGCGGCGATCGAAGCCTTGGTCGCGGCCAATCACGAGGCCGGCACCATCCGCCCGGAGCTGACCGTCGACGACTTCGTCCTGGCCATCGCCGGCATCTGGCAGATCGACGCCCGAGGGGACTGGCAAGCCCAGAGTGCTCGGCTCCTTGACCTTGTCATGGACGGGCTGCGCGCGGGAGCGCCAGGGCGAGGGTGACGATCGGGAGGCCGAGATCCGCGTGATCGGAGCCGGTCTCCGTCGCGCAGGGCGGATTCCCCCGCCATGGAGATGCTCGTCCTCGTCGCGACCGCCCTCACCGGGCGCCACGCCGCGCGGACCTCACGGTGGTCACCGCACCCGCGAGCCCGGGGTGCCCGAGAGGCCCGTGATCGGGCCGGCGGGGAACTCGCCGAGGTGGGCCGGCATGCGTAGGGCCCCGGCGGGCGGAGTGGAGATCGTCCCCTCCGGTGGCGGGAGGAGGCCGGCCAGCCGGTTGGCGTGGTCGCGCTCCAAAGCTGCTGGATGAGCATGGCGTGCACGCCATCCGTGGCCGGTGCGAAGCCGATTGTCACGCGCTACGCGTTCTGATTCGGCAGGGATGTGCGGTCAGCCACGGACGTCGGTGCGCCGCCGCAACATCGCCAAGTCAGGCCATGGATCGAAAGTCGTCGGCCCTGGCGCGACAGGTCCTGCTCGCTTCGGATCGATCCCGTTCGCGCCTCTGCCCGCTCCGCTGCACATTCCTTTGGAAAATGCCAAAGCGTTCACCTGCGCCAAGTACCGTGCGTAGTGTCGTGCTCACGTTCGCGGGAACGGCCGTGCAGGGGGAGGGGATTGGGCGTGCCCGGAATCGACGAGAGTCTGCTGGACGCCATGCGACTGCAAGGTGCTCGGGGGGCGTCGGTGGTCGATTGGATCAGTGGTCTTGCGCTGGGAGCGGTGGGTGACGCACCCGGTGGCGACGTGGAGGCGACAGCTGCGGAAACCGCCGAACTCGCCCGCCTCGCCACCGAGAGCGGCGCCCTCGCCCTGACCGGCAAGGGCCCGGGCGGGCCGCCCGATGACGACACGGGTGGCCCGTCGGGCGACCCGTCCGGCAAGGAGCCCCCCGTACAGGACCTGATCATCACGAACGCCGACTCGTACCACCTGCTCAGGTTCGTCACCACGACCTTCGACAGCACGGTGTTCGTGCACCTGTGGCTCGACCGTGACGAAGGGAACCTGGCCCTGGCCCGCATCCGGCTGGCCGAGATGGCGGACCGGCTGGTGCTCGGATGACGGCGCCGACGGGGACGCTGCGCAGGGACGAACCCGCCTCGGCCATGCTCGGCACCCTCGCCGAGCAGGGCGCGACCGGTGCCCTGTCCACGGAGACGGGGATCGTCTACCTCGCTGCGGGACACGTCGTCCACGTCGAATCCGCCGTGACACCCGACCTCGGCGACCTGCTCACCCACAGCGGCGCGCTCGCCGCGGACGGCTGGTGGGAGGCGATCGACCGGGCCGGCCGCCGCTGCCGTGTCGGACGGCAACTGGTCGACAGCGGCCACCTCGCCGCCGGCGCGCTGGAACTGTGCCACATGGGTGCCCTTTTCGACGCGGCGTACTTCGTGCTCGCCCACGACGGACCGGCGCTCCGCTTCCGGCCCGGAGCCGCTCACTGGCTCGGCGCGGTCCGTCCCGTACCGGTGGACACCGTCCTGCGCGAGTCCAGACGCCGCCGCGAACTGCTGCATCGCATATGGCCCGAGCCCGCCGTCGACCGCGCGCCGCTCGCCCGGGTGCCCGGACCGGACGCCGCCGACCTGCCGGCCCGCCGTGGCCGGACCCTCGCCCAGGTCGACGGTGTCCGCACCGCCGCCCAGATCGCCACCGCCCTCGCCTGCCGCACCTTCCACACCCTCGTCGAGCTCCGCCGCCTCGCCGCCACCGGGCTGGTCACCCCCGTGGCC
>NZ_POUC01000129.1 GCF_002891435.1 Streptomyces cahuitamycinicus | reverse complement strand
CGCCCGCACCCCTCCGCGCCGGACACCCCACCCGCAAACAAACTCCTCGCGCCCGGTACCGGCATGGTCGACCGCCTGCGCGACATGCTCAGCGGGCGCGGCAAGCAGGGCTGATACAGGACCCAGAGGGCCTCTGTCGCTTCCCGGCCCGGCATGCGACCGGGTCGACGGTCAGCCCGGGAACCCCGGCACGCAGAGCGAGCACCATCCCGTGCAGCCGGTCGGTGACGACCGGGTCGACCGCCACCCAGGGACCCGTGGAACGGGCGGTGCTCGGCATGCTCCGCGACGGACACCCGTCCGAGGGCGGTGAGAGACCCTCCGCCTCTGCGTCGGTCCGGCAGAGGTTGCTCTGCGGCTCGTTCGGACCAGAGCTCCTCCGGCCCGTGCCCATCGCCTGCGCGGCCTTCATGACGGCCGCGCAGGCTTCTGCCGTGTTCCGCTAGCGGCTGCCGCCGAGCCGGTATAGCGTTGTGATCAGCAGTCGTGGTTCCGAAGTCCCGTTCGCCCGTGATCGCCATCACGGGCGTTCTTGCTGTTCAGCGCCGCTCCGGACCAGGGCGATCACCTCCGGGTGCGCAGGTCGCGGGCCCGGCATTCTCTCGAAGGAGACGGTCATGGCCACCGGCACTGTCAAGTGGTTCAACAGCGAGAAGGGATTCGGCTTCATCGAGCAGGACGGAGGCGGCCCCGACGTCTTCGCCCACTACTCCAACATCGCCGCCCAGGGCTTCCGCGAGCTGCAGGAGGGCCAGAAGGTGACGTTCGACGTCACCCAGGGCCAGAAGGGCCCGCAGGCGGAGAACATCCGCCCCTCCTGATCCCGCAGCCTCGGTAAGGCCGGTTTCCCTTCGGGGAGCCGGCCTTACCGCCTGTCGGACTCGTGCCGGAGCAGCCGACCCGCCGCAGAAGGCACCCCACGGTGCGAAATACTCTCCCCCATGAGTCCACGCACGTCCCCGAGCAGCCGGCCGGTCACGATCCGGAGGGCCGTCGCGCGGGACGCCAAACGGCTCACACGGCTCGTACGTGGCTCAGGAGCCTACGAGGGCAAGTACGCGGCCGCAGTCGCGGGCTACAGGGTGGGCCCTGACTACATCGAGGCCCACCGCACCTTCGTAGCCGTCGGCGCCGACGAGCAGGGAGACCGGGTCCTCGGGTTCTACTCGCTGGTCCTCGCTCCACCGGAGCTCGACCTGCTGTTCGTCGCCGACGAGGCGCAAGGACGGGGGATCGGACTACGGCTCGTCGCGCACATGCGGGGCGAGGCCCGTGCCGCCGGGCTGGACCGGGTCAAGGTCGTGTCGCATCTTCCCGCCGAGGGCTTCTACCACCGCGCCGGTGCGGTGCGAACCGGGACCGCGCTCGCGAACCCGCCCGCCGTGCCGTGGGACCGTCCCGAATTCGAGTTTCGCATTCCCTCGGAATGACGGGATGTGCCGGTTGGTGGGGCACCGGCTTCGCCAGAGTTCCGACTACACGGACCGTGTCCGCCTGCGCGACATCCTCGGCGACCACGGTTCGTTCGCCTCACCCGTGACCACGATGGCCGAAGCCGAGCACGCGATGCGCACCCGTCGGCTCGGTATCCTGTCGGTGGTCGACGAGCAAGGCAGCGCCCCGGGCGTCCTCGCCCTCTCCCGCTGAAACACCCCGCCCCTGGTCGGACCGTTCTTCCCTTCTCCCTGTGAGGCCACATGCGCTGCGTCATCGCCCGCTTCCCCTTCGAGCTCACCAAGGGCGGCGTGCTGGAATCGATGAAGGGCGTCAAGCCCGAACCGGTCACCGGCGAATCGGTGATCATCGGCCGCCGCCACTACCCCGTCAAGCAGGTCGGCCAGGTCATCACGCGCCAGGACCGCCGTGACTTCAGCGCCGCCGAAGTCCTGCGGGCCATGGCTCAGCTCGGCTTCACCTGCCGCGCCGTTCCCAAGGAAGCACCCCTGGACATGCTCAGCCCGATGCAGCACGCCTCCGCGATGCTCGGCACCCCCGCCACGGCCTGACCGGGTAAACGGACACGAGCCGACACCTGATCAGCAGTGTGGGCCCGACCGGTACGCCGGTCGGGCCCACACCGCGTGCAGCGGGTTCCCGTCGCCGTTGCCCCGCAGGACGGCCGAGTCCGGGAAGTCGACAATGCTCGCCCACCGGAGATCCGGTGGGCGGCGACAGCCGGGGCGCCGGGTGCGGGAGGGGCGCCGTGGACGGACGGAAGGCTCCGCCCACGGCCCACCACCCAATCACGGCGCTGGCAGAGCCACCGGGCGGCGCCGGGAGTGAGGGGAGCCGGTGACGTGGTGCGGGGCGGGACGTCTTTGGTCGTCGTGTGGGGGAGCGGTGCGTGGGTGGGCGTGCCTGATCCGGTATCGACGTTGCCTGTCAGTGCCTCCTGACAGGATGCGCGAATGACCTCAACTGGCCGCCCGCTCACCGACGATGACGATCAGCCGCGTGTCCGACTTCTGGAGCTGGTCGGTGCCATCGAACCCTGGGACAGTCTAGAGCGCACTCACCTGAAGACCGCCGCGCAGTGGATCGCCAGCGGAGCCCCGGTCTACCGGGTGCGCAAGCCGAATGTTCCCGCGATGCACTTGGTGAGCTACTTCGTCGTCCTCGACGACACGCGCGGTCAGCTGTTGCTCGTCGCGCACCGCAAGGCGGGCCTGTGGCTGCCGCCCGGCGGACACGTCGAGCCGGGTGAGGACCCGTGGGCCGCGGTGGTCCGCGAATGCCGTGAGGAGCTGGGCATCCACGCCACGGCATCGCCGATCACGGGCGAGCTGCCCCTTTTTCTCACCGTCACCGAAACGCGGGGGCAGGGCGCACACACTGACGTCTCGCTCTGGTACCTCCTCACCGCCGACGCTGACACCATCACCTCCTACGACCAGGACGAGTTCAACGCGATCCGGTGGCTGACCGACGAGCAGGTGCTCGAGGAGTCGGACGAGCTGCTCGACCCCCACATGCACCGCTTCACGCACAAGCTGCAGAACGCCCGGGCCGGAAGGCACTGCGGGTAGCCTCCCCCGGTCGGCCACGTACACCCGGCCACGGCGGCACAAGGCCGAGTACGACACCAGCACCGCTTCCGTTCGCCGTCTCCATGGGGAGTCGTGACCGCGAGGGTGGGAAAAGCGTGACGCTCAGGCTCGAATCCTCCCCGCCCGGGTGGGATGAATCGGGTTGCAAGGTTCAAATCCGGCCCTCCTGTCCAGTGTGGTCGGCCCGACCACGAGCCCGACCATGACCCCTTGCCCACGTCTGCTACCGCCCCGACCACCGCCGTGTTTCCCTTTGTCCACGCCCGCTACCGGCCCCTGTCGGACCGCGAGTAAGAGGTGCCCCTGCACGCTGCTCCTTCGAAACGACCGCCCCGACCGGGGCAGCGAAGGAGACGAGACGATGACGACCACCCACCCGAGGGCCGGGCAACGGCACTGCTCGGGCCGATCACGGAGGTGTCGACAAAGTCCCGGCACCACAGAGCGTGGTAGTACGGGCTGTTGTCATCGAGTTCGTCCGAACAGGACGGCATACCGGTCACCCAGGTTGTCGACCACGTACTGACACACGTCATCGAGGACCTCTTCGGCGTACCAGTCGATCCGGTTCAGCATCCGGTGGATACGGTCCGGACCTGCGTGACCGGCCTCCTCCGCCAGGGTCCACCCGTTCTTGCGCTGCAGCGGCGCTATCAGTCCCCGCATATACGCCAGAGCCGACTCCCTCGGCTCTGACCTGGGGAATCGATGCACGAACCGCTCGTGCACAGCGTCCAGTTCACTCGCCCACAGCCTGGCATCAGCAAGGTCCCCACCCATAACCACACCACGACTGACCTGGCCAGCAGTCACAGCAAGCACCGTTGCAGTACCAGACGGGGTGCAATGCGCGTGACCTGACCGGGACTTCCCCGGCCTCACGGGGGCCGGGCGTCCGGCTCAACCGCCCGGGGCGCCGGGCCCCGGGCCGCACGGGCCCGCGGTTACGCCTGTCAGCCGGCCGGGGGCTGCCGGGGGCTGCTGTGCGGCCTCCTCGGGACTCAGCGCCCCGCCCTGCTCGAAAGCGGCCGTGAAGCCGTCCTCGCCCAGCCGCGCACGGGCGCCCGAGGCGATCCGGTCCACGTCGTCGCGCTCACCCTCGGGCAGGGGAGTGCCCACCCGGGCCCGGGCCGCGGCGGCCGCGCCGAGGAGACGCGCAGCCCTCTCGGCGCGGCCCGCCAGGAGTTCCGCGCCGGCCAGGCCCTCGAGGCCCAGGGCGACAGCGCGCGGATCACCCGACTCCCGCGCCGCCGCCAGGCCGTCCCGTTGCAACGTCTGGGCGGTGCACACATCGCCGCGCAACTCCGCGATGAACCCCAGTTCGGCGAGGATCAGCGACGGCACGCCGGGCTGGTAGCCCATGCGCCGGTGCACGTCGAGCACGTTGCGCATGTGATGCTCGGCGGTGTCCAGATCGCCCTGCCGGCGGGCCCCTATCCCGAGCCCGATCTCGGCGAACTGCTCGCCGAAGTCGTCCGACTGCTCCACGGCGAGCCGCCTGGCCCGCTCGTGGTACTCCCCGGCCATCGCGTAGTCACGGGTGAGCAGGGAGATCCGGCCCAGTCCCGAGAGATGGAACGACACCTCGGGCCACAGCCCGAGATCCTCCGCCATGCGCAGCCCATCGCGCAGGAGCCGCCCGGCCTGCCGGTAGTCACCGACCACCTCCGCCAGGGTCTGCAACGGCACCATGGCACGCAACTGCCCCCACCGGTCGCCCAGTTCGCGGAAGATCGCCAGGCTCTGCTCGCCGTACCTGCGCAGGGCGCCGAAGTCGCCGCGCAGCTTGGCGATGAAGGCCTGGCTGCTCAGCGCCGCCGCGGTGCCCCAGTGGTCCTCCAGCGAGCGGAAGGTCATCAACGCCCGCCCGATCAACTCCTCACTGGGTGTCAGGTCTCCTACGCCGTACAGGTTGGACCCCAGGAACCACTGGGCGTGCGCCTCGCCGGCAGGCTCGTCCAGCTCCTCGTAGGGGCGCAGCGCGGCACGGTACTCGGCCAGCGGGTCCTTGCTGCCGCCCAGGAGCAGCCTGGTTCCACCCAGCCAGGCGGTCGCCTCGGCGACCGCCGGGGTGGCGGGGGCCCGCGGAACGAGGGACAGGGCCGTGGCCAGGGACCGTTCCGCCTCGCGGTTGCGGCCCCGCAGGTGCCAGTACCACGCCAGGGCGTTGACCAGCCGCAGGGCCCCCTCGCCGTCCTCGCTGTGCACGGCGCTCTCCAGTGCCGTGCGCAGGTTCGCCGTCTCGGCGTCGAGGCGGCGCAGCCACTCCCGCTGCCCGTGACCGCGCAGATGCGGTCTGGCGCGCTCGGCGACGGAGGTGTAGTAGGCGCGGTGGCGCACCTGCAGGGCCTCCAGGTCACCGGCCTCGCGCAACTGCTCCAGGCAGTACGCCGTGACCGACTCCAGCAGCCGGTAACGCGGCCCGTCGACCCCGTCGGTCATGACCACCAGGGAGCAGTCCACCAGGCGGGCCAGCAGGTCGAGGACCTCCGCGCGGTCCACGCCGGGACCCGCGCACAGCTCCTCCGCCGCCGCGAGGGAACAGCCGTCGGCGTGCACGGCCAGGCGGTGCAGGACGGCGCGCTCCCGCGTGCCGAGCAGGTCGCAGCTCCAGTCGATGACCGCGCGCAGCGTACGGTGGCGTGCCGGGGCGTCCCGGGTCCCGGCGGCCAGGACCGTGAACCGGTCGTCGAGGCGGGCGGCCAGCTCCTGCACACCCAGAGCGCGCACCCGGGTGGCCGCCATCTCCAGGGCGAGGGGAATGCCGTCGAGGCGCCGGCAGATGGAGACCACGAGGCCGATGGTCTCCTCGCTCAGCCGGAAACGGGGAGCCGCGGCGCTTGCCCGCGCCGCGAACAGTTCCACGGCGCTGAACCGCAGCACGTCCTCGGTGCTCAGTCCGGCGGCGGACTGCGGCAGGGCCAGTGGAGGCACCTCCACGAGCTGCTCCCCGCCGACGTTGAGCGGGGTCTGACTGGTCGTCATGAGATGCAGCCGGGGCGCCGCCTTCAGCAGCCTTGCCGCCAACTCGGCGACGGGCTCGACGACATGCTCGCAGTTGTCGAGGACCAGCAGGGTTCGCTCGTCGCCAAGGGCGTGCACCACCCGAGCGGTGGAGGACAGCGGGTCGCCGTCCGGGGCGGTGCGGGAGGTGATGTCGTCGCGCACGCCGAGCACGGCCTCGACCACCTGGTGCACCTCGGTGGCCGACGTGGGGGAGCGGTCGAGGGAGGCGAACTCCGCAAGGCGGACGCCGCCGGGGAAGACCGGGCCGAGTCCGGCCGCGGTCGCCAGGGCCAGCCGGGTCTTGCCCACGCCGCCGGACCCGGTCAGGGTCACCAGCCGGTGCCGGTCGACGAGTTCACGCAGTCGCTCGACGAGCGCGTCCCGGCCGATGAGATCGACGGGCGGGGCGGGCAGGTTCGTCGGCGGGCGGGCCGCGGTGGTGCTCGGCGACGGCACGGCCGCCAGGCCGGGGCTCTGCGTGAGGATGGCCTGGTGCAGCGACGCCAGCTCGGGCGACGGGTCGACGCCCAGGTCCTCGGCGAGCCGCTCGCGCAGTTCGGCGTAGCTGGTGAGGGCGGCGCTCTGCCGGCCCGCGAGATACAGCGCCCGGATGTGGGCCGTACGCAGCCGTTCGCGCAGCGGATGCAGGGCCACCAGGTCCGCCAGCTCGTCGGCGACCAAGGCGTGTTCGCCGAGTTCCAGCCGGGTCTCGGCCTGTTCCTCCAGGGCCGTCAGACGCTGCTCCTCGAGCCGGCCGGCCGCGTTCCGGGCGAACTCCTCGTCGACGAAGTCGGCGAACGCCGCACCCCGCCACAGGGCCAGCGCCTCGGTCAGCAGCTTCGTCCGGGCGCGGGGATCGGTGCTCCGCCGGGCGCGGGCCGTCAGGTCGGTGAAGCGGTCGGCGTCGACGGCACCGGACGGAACCCGAAGCTCGTAGCCGGGAGCGCGGGAGACCACCAGTTCCCGGCCGCCGGGCGCGGCGTCCTCCAGTGCCCGGCGTAACTGCCACACCTTGTTCTGCAGCACACCCACGGGGTTGTTCGGCAGATTCTCGCCCCACAGGTCGTCGATCAGCCGGTCCACGGACACGGGCCGACCGCGGTGGACCAGCAAAGCGGTGAGCAGAGCACGAACCTTCAGCTCCGGCACCCGCACCTGCCGGCCCTGGGCCGTCCACACCGCAAGCGGGCCGAGCACCCCGAAACGCATGTGATCACGCTAGCCGAAGGGGGCGGTCCGCGACAGGACGATCCCGAGTGAAGAGCGGCCGAGAGCGACCGAGAGCGGACCGGGATCGGACCGGGGGTGGTGTCGGGCACGGTGACGACCGAGGAGCCGAGCACACGGAGGGGACCATGCCGGAGCCCACACTGCGGGTGTCCGTCATCATCGGCAGTGTCCGAAACGGCCGTTTCGGTCCCACGGCGGCGCGTTGGATCGCCGACGAGGCCGCCAGGCGCGAGGACCTCGCCGTCGACGTGATCGACCTGGCGACAGCGTGGCTGCCCGAGGTGCTGCCGGCGGACGAGCACGCGGAGCGGCCCGCCGCCGTCCAGGACCTGGCGCCGTGGCTGTCCCGCGCCGACGCGTTCATCATCGTGACGCCGGAGTACAACCACAGCTTCCCCGCCTCGCTGAAGAACGCCATCGACTGGTACGTCGACGAGTGGAAGGCCAAGCCGGTCGGGTTCGTCTCCTACGGAGGCATCACCGGCGGTCTGCGCGCCGTCGCCCACCTGCGGGACGTGTTCCCCGGGCTGCACTCGGTGACGGTGCGGGACTCCGTCGCCTTCCCCGAGTACCGCACGCGCTTCGACGACGAGGGCCGGCCGGTGAACGCGACGGAGTGCGAGACCGCCGCCAAGACGATGCTCGACCAGCTGACGTGGTGGGGACGCACACTGCGCGACGCGCGGGCCGTGCGGCCCCTATCCCGGCTGAGGCTCCCATCACCGTTCCCGTGGTCCGCACCACATCGCCCCGACCCTGGAAGGACACCCATGTCATCTCATGTCTCCCCGGCGGCGCCGGCGAAGGCGGGAACCCGCGAGTGGCTGGGTCTGGCCGTGCTCGCCCTGCCCACGCTGCTGCTGGCGCTCGACCAGAGCGTGCTGTTCCTCGCGCTGCCGCACCTGGCGGAATCCCTGCACCCCACCGGCACCCAGACACTGTGGATCATGGACATCTACGGCTTCATGATCGCCGGTTTCCTGGTCACCATGGGAACGCTCGGCGACCGCATCGGCCGGCGCAAGCTGCTGCTGATCGGCGCCGCGCTCGTCGGTGCCACTTCGCTCCTGGCGGCCTACTCCACCAGCGCGGAGATGCTGATCGCCACCCGGGCGCTGCTGGGTGTCGCCGCGGCCACGCTGATGCCCTCCACGCTCGCCCTGATCAGCAACATGTTCCAGGACCCGGGCCAGCGCGGCCGGGCCATCGCGGTGTGGGCCAGCTGCTTCATGGGCGGCACCGCGCTCGGCCCCATGATCGGCGGCGTGATGCTGGACCAGTTCTGGTGGGGCTCGGTCTTCCTGCTCGGCGTGCCCGTCATGATCATCCTGCTGGTCGCCGGCCCCGTCCTGCTGCCCGAGTACCGTGACCCCGACGGCGGCAGGCTGGACCTGGTCAGCGTCGCACTGTCGCTGGCCACCATCCTGCCGATCATCTTCGGCCTCAAGGAGATCGCCCGCTACGGCTGGCAGCCGCTCTCCCTGCTGGTGATCGCGGCCGGCGTGGCCGTCGGCGCGGTGTTCGTCCGCAGGCAGACCCGGCTGGCGCACCCGCTGCTCGACCTGCGCCTGTTCCGCTCCGGGGCCTTC
This sequence comes from Streptomyces cahuitamycinicus, assembly GCF_002891435.1. Taxonomy (GTDB): domain Bacteria; phylum Actinomycetota; class Actinomycetes; order Streptomycetales; family Streptomycetaceae; genus Streptomyces; species Streptomyces cahuitamycinicus. The sequence continues at coordinate 10,325 of NZ_POUC01000129.1, read as the reverse complement.
ACCTCGTCGTTGCTCGTGCTGATGCTGGCGATGGCCACCATGGGCGGCAGCTACCTGTTCATCACCGGGTTCCTGCAGATGGTCGAGGGCCTGTCGCCCACCGCCGCCGGCATGTGGATGGTGCCCTCGGCGCTCGCGTCGATCGTGGCGGCGCTGATCGCTCCCGGTCTGACCAAGAGGCTGCCCATGGGAGTGGTGATCGGCAGTGGTCTCGCCCTGACGACCGTCGGCTACCTCCTGGTCGCGTTCGTCGACCCGGTGGGCGGACTCCCGCTGCTGATCACCGGCTTCGTGATCGCCTTCTTCGGCACAGGACCGATCGGCGCCCTGGGCACCAACCTCGTGGTCAGCTCGGCACCCCCGGAGAAGGGAGGTTCCGCGGCCTCCCTGTCCGAGACGAGCGGCGAGTTCGGGGTGTCGCTCGGCGTGGCGGCGTTCGGCAGCCTGGGCACCGCGCTCTACCGCGGAGACATCACCGTCCCGCAGGGAGTTCCGGCCGAACAGGCGGAGACGGTGCGCGGCGGCATGGAGGGCGCGATCGTCGCCGCCCAGGAACTTCCCGCGGACCTGCGCGACCAGGTGCTCGCGGCGGCGCGCGAGGCGTACACCGCCGGGCTCAACGTGGTCGGTGTCGTCTGCGCCACGCTCATCGCCGTCACGGCGGTCCTCGCGGTGACCCTGCTGCGCAAGGTGGGCGGCACCCCGCCCCCGCAGGACGATCCGGTTGAACCGCTCCGGGTCTGATGGAGGCTCGATTCCTGAGAGGATCGAGCCATGGCACGTCCGTCCCCCTACCCGCCCGAGCTTTGTGAGCGCGCGGTACGCATGGTCGCGGAGATCCGTCCCCTTAGATGCAACGGGTCAAGGCAACACTCTCGGCTGGTGTGCGGAATCCCAGGCACTTGCGCGGACGGTTGTTGAGTTTCGTCGCGATGGCATCAAGATCGTCTTGGCTGAACGTCGACAGGTTCGTGCCCTTGGGCAGGTACTGCCGGAGCAGCCTGTTGGTGTTCTCGTTGGTGCCACGTTGCCAAGGGCTACGCGGGGCTGCGAAGAACACGTCGACGCCGGTGTCGGCGGTGAACCGCTTGTGGCCTGCCAGTTCCATGCCGCGATCCCAGGTCAGCGTGCTGCGTAGTCGGGGGTCCATGCGCTGGTAGGTTTCGGCCAGAGCGGGAACGGCCACGGTGGTGTGGCGGCTGGCGAGTTTCACGACTCAGATCGCGCCACCGATCCCGGTTCAGGTGGAGACAGCACTGCGGGACAAGGCGGTGCGCAGCGCGAAGGCGCCGAGCAGGCCGCCTGCCGTGAACCGTTGGACGGTCATGGCGCGGGGCCGGGCGGCCAGAAACCCCGACACCCGCGCTGCGCCCAGCATGATCAGAGCGTTCACGAAGATTCCCACGACGATCTGCACACCACCGAGTTGGAGCAGTTGTCCCCAGGCCGGGCCTGCCTGCGGGTCCAGGAACTGGGGCAGTAGGGCGGCATACATGAGAGCGATCTTGGGGTTGAGCAGGTTGGTCAGCAGCCCCATCGTGAACAGGCGGGCGTCGGAGACCGGAGGCAGGTCTTGGGCCGGGGCGAAGGGCGAGCGACCGCCGGGCTTGAGCATGTCCCATGCGAGGTAAGCCAGGTAGGCGGCCCCGGCAACCTTCACCACCGTGAACGCCACCGGGACGGCGGCGAACAACGCAGACAGGCCCGCGGCCGCAGCCAGCAGATAGCACACGAACCCCACGGCAGTCCCACTGAGGCTGACAAAGCCCGCCCTGCGGCCTTGGGTGATCGCACGAGATGCGAGGTGGATCATGTTCGGCCCGGGGGTCAGCGCCATGCCCAGTTCGATCAGGGCCACTCCTCCGACTGCGGTCAGAGTGATCACCGGTCAACCTCCAGGACGTTCGTCGGGTACCTGAGAACCACAACCTAACGAAGCACTACTAGGACACAGGGCTGGTGTGACCGGCTCTCGGGGCGCTCATGCTGGTTGTGGGCGGCAGTCTGCGGAGTCGATCGTCCGGCAGGGTTTCGGCGCCGTCGGCTCGAAGAGCATCCGGGCAGGGCCGGCCGCGCGGACGTTCTGTCAGCCTAGCCGTCACTTTCGGCCAGTGTTGAAGCGAGTCGTTCGAGGAGGTCGGCGAGCTGAGTCTGTTCGTCTGTGCTGAGCCCGGAGAGGAGCCGACGCTGGTTGTCCAGGTGGACGGCGATGAGTTCGTCGGTCAGTTCGACGCCCTCGGCGGTGAGGGTGATGAGGCGTCCGCGCGAATCGCTCTCGGCGACGGATCTGCTGACCAGGCCACGGGCTTGGAGCCGGTCGACCCGCTTGCTGATCGCGCCGGTGGTGACCAGGACGGTGCGGCTGAGCTCACCTGCGGACAGCGTGTAGGGCTTCCCTGAACGCCGGAGCGCCGCCAGTACGTCGAAGTCACCGCCGCCCAGGCCCGCGGCCTGGAAGGGCGGGCGCAGCCGTTGGTCCAGTGCGTCTGTGAGGCGGAGGAGCCTGCCGAGGACGAGCATCGGTGCCGCGTCCAGATCGGGGCGCTCGCGTTTCCACTGTTCGACGATGGCGGTGACGGCGTCGGTCTGCATACCTTCACTATATCTTCCACGGATGATAATTTACCTTCCATGGAAGATGAGCTTGTTCCTCGTGCCGTCATACCGGTCGTCCTCTACTTCGATGCCGCCTGCCCCTTCGCCTGGGTCACCTCCCGGTGGCTGCTCGAAGTCGAACGACTTCACCCGATCGACCTGCGCTTCCAGATCATGAGCCTGTCCGTGCTCAACGAGCATCGCGAACTCGAGCCTTGGTACCGCGAGTTCAACGACCGAGCCTGGGGCCCGGCCCGGGTGTGCGCGGCCGCCGAAGCCCTCCACGGCAACACCGTCCTGCGCGAGCTCTACACCGCGCTCGGCAGCCGCATCCACGTGGAGCGCAACAAGGACTACGACGCGGTCATCACCGCGTCCCTCGACGAGCTGGGGCTGCCCGCGTCCCTGGCCAAGGCCGCGCACAGCGACGCATTCGACGCCGCCCTGCGCGCCAGTCACCAGGCCGGACAGGAAGCGGTCGGCGAAGAGGCCGGCACCCCCGTCGTCACCGTGGACGGCGTCGGCTTCTTCGGCCCCGTCCTCACCTCCATACCCAAAGGTGAGGAGGCGATCCGGCTGTTCCAGGCCACTCGGACCCTGGCCGGGACGGGAGCATTCGCCGAGCTCAAGCGAGGACGCGGTGCACTCGAAGTCCACTGAGCCTCCGCCAACTTGAAGCCGCAGGTCATAGGGCTGGTGTGACTGGTTCTCGGGGTGCTCACGCTGGTCGTGGGCGACTGTCTGAGGAGTAGATCGTCCGACGGCCCCTGATTTTCGTCGTCGGCGGGCAGCTAGGGTTGCCCCGTGGGGCTTGAGCTGCGGGAACGGTCGGACAGGTAGCCGTTGCGGGCGAGGTGGTGAACCTTCGGGCCACGGTCGCGAGGGTCGTTGAAAGGGTTTTGATGCCGGAGAAGTCCTCTCCGCTGTGGTGGCTGTTCGCCACGGTCAGTGTGGCTTTGTATCTCGCCGCGATGTTCCCCGGGATGGTGAACCGGCGGCAGAAGATCTGGGTGTCATGCGGTCCGGTGGCAGGGTTTTTGGCGATCATGGCCTTCAGCGCCAACCATGACTGGTCTCTGCACGAGATGCTTCCCGCCTACTGTGGGGTAATCCTGGGCATCGCCCTGGGGGTCGTGGGCCACTGGAAGGCGATGCGCGACTTCATGACGTGGCGTGCGGAGAACCCGGGCAAGCCTGATGACGAGGGGCCAGGTGTTCCCTGGATGCTGCAGATAGCGTTCACTCTTCCGATTTTCCTCGGTGGCGCGATCTGGTACACGAATACCTACTGACCTCAGCGGTTGACTTCGAGGTTCGTCAGAACAATCAGTGCACGCAGGAGGCGGGTGGCGCGGGCGGGATCGGTACGGAGCTTGGTCAGGATCCGCCAGTTCTTGAGGTGGGCGAAGCCGTGCTCGACCGGTGCACGGCCGACGGCGAGGACACGGTTGGCTTCCTTCTGGCCCGGGGTGAGCTTGTGGGCGCGGGTGGCGGCGAAGCCGGTGACGATCACGGGGTCATGAATGTCGTTGTCCAGACCGCGGAAGCCGAGGTCCGCCAGCGCCCCGAGACCGGTGGCGCGCAGGTGGGCCAGGATGTGGTCGTGTCGGGCGGCGGTGATGTCGTGGGTGGAGCCGGGTCGGGCGGCGGATATCCAGATCAGGCGGCCTCTCTCGTCGGTCAGGGCGAGGAAGTGCAGGCCATGGCTGCGGTGCTTGCCGGAGTAGTTCCGCCGGTCGGCTCTCCCGGTGCGGCGCTGGGTGCGGATGAGGGTGCCGTCGATCAGGACCACCTCCCCGCCCCGTTTGGCGATCTTCTTCAGGGCGCGGTGCAGGCGCGGCGCCTGGGAGGCGAGCAGTCCGATCAGTTCGTCGCGCCAGCGGCGGACGGTGGACTCGGACACGTTGTTGCCGCCGGCCAGATCGGCCAAGCGCTGGTCGTGACGCAGTACGGCCAGGACGATCACCGCGATCCTCCCGGGCGGCAGGGCCCGCCACCTGGACCGAATCGCCTTCAAGTGGCGTCGCAACAGATCGGCGAGGTGGTTGACGGTGCGCGTGGACAGCGGCAGACGGCACTGGTAGACAAGCGGGCAGGTGTCCTCGGCGCGCTCATGGGTTCTCGTCACACCGCCCCAACGGCAGCCGGGGGCACCCCGGTTACGCCCGAAAACACCGCCAAGTAGTGGCGTGCTTGGATATAGGCGGGTGGTGAACCGGCCGTCGGGCATTTTCCGCAGCCAGCCGCGGTCTGTCAGCCTGACCAGCTTCCCTCGCAGCGGTTCCAGCTTGGACCGCACGCTGACGTCCACCCCCAGCGTCTCGCCGACCTGCCGGGTCATGACCGGTCCGGCGGTCTGCCGCACGACGGCGAGAATGCGCTGGTAGTCCGGCGGGAGCGCGTTCTCCTCCACGTCCGGCGCGCGGTGCGGAATCAGCATCACCGCGCGACCACCCACGTGCCCAGGCGCTGGCGCGGCCGAGGCGCGCTCGTCGGCAAGCTGTTCACTCACCCGTTCAAGGACCCTTTCGGCCACAGCGAGTTCGTCCCGCTCAGCCCGTACCTCCGCCAACTCCTTGGCCAGCCGTTCTTCGAGTTCGTCCAGCTCCGCACGCCGCGCGGTGATCCGTTCCAGCAGTTCGGGATCCATACACCGGATCGTAGAAGGCGCCCCGGCCCCAGAAGGCAGGAACCGGCAAGTCGCCTCCTGACGGACGATCTACTCCTCAGACAGTCGCCCACGACCAGCGTAAGCACCCCGAGAACCAGTCACACCAGCCCTTTGACCTGCGACTTCGAGTTGGCGGAGGTTCACTGAACCCGGCGTTCGCACCCGCCGCCGGCTCATCGCCGCCCGCGCGTGACGTGTTCCGGTCTCTTCCGGTCTTCCCCGACGGCCGCCCCGGCCGACAGGCGGGCGGGCGAACGGTGACGAGTTCTGACGGCACAGTGCTCGCGTCGGTTGGACGGGCACCTGATCGCTCAGCGGCCTCGCACCTCGGCACACCACCCGGTGGTGCCGGGCCACAGCACGACAACGTGACCAACGGAAGGACCCGGCATGCGCAGACTCGTCTACTACATCGCCACCACGCTCGATGGCTTCATCGCGGGCCCGGACGGCGGGGACCCCACCGGTCCCAACGGCTTCTGGCCCATACCGGAGGACTACATACAGCACCTTGTGGCCGAGTACCCGGAGACACTGCCCGTCCAGGCCCGGCAGGCACTGTCCGTCACGGCGGAGGGCACGCACTTCGACACCGTGCTGGAGGGACGGCGCAGCTACGAGATCGGTCTTGCGGCCGGTATCACCGACGCCTACCCCCACCTGCGGCACCTGGTATTTTCCCGGACCCTGACCAAGAGCCCGGACCCGGCCGTCGAATTGGTCGCCTACGACCCGGTGGCGACCGTGCACGAACTCAAGCAGCAGGACGGCAAGGACATCTGGCTACTGGGCGGCGCCGAGCTCGCGGGCTCCCTGTACGCCGAGATCGACACGCTCATCCTGAAAGTCGGCCCGCTGACCATTGGCGACGGGATCCCGTTGTTCTCCCGCAAGGCTGCCTTCGACCCGCGCACCTGGACACGCGCAGACCACACCGTCCTCAAGAGCGGCGCGGTGTTCCTCACCTACACGCGCGTCGGCAGCTGAACGCTCCGGACGGGCGGCGCTTGTGGAGGCCGGGCGCGGGCGCGCTCACGGGTCACGCAGGCGCCGCCGTGCCGCATGGCGACGCAGGCGGTGACAGGAGTGTGAGAGCGGGGTGCGACGAGAAGCCCGCGGGCGCGGTCCGGCGCGGCTTCCGAGTGGGTCGGCCTGTGCGTCCGGCGCGGCACCGTTGTACTCGGCTTCTCCTCTCTCGAGCACCCGCAGCAAGGACACGGCGACGCCACGCATCTTGAGGCCGACGCGCAGCATCCGACCGGGAACTCTTCGCGACCGACCAGGTCTTGCCTTCACCTCTGCAAAGTCCAACGCATTTTTTGGGAGTTCTCAGCCCGCGCGACGGCGACGACGCCGGGGGTGATGAGGAGGCCGTGGCCCAGGCCACCCGCATCACCCTGAGCCTGCTGGCCCAGCGCATCGAGCAGATCACCGCATTGTGTTCACTCGGCTGCGCCACGACCCGTGCACCCAGGCGTACTGCGAACGCCGCACGGCACATGACAGTCCGGCAGATGCGGGCGCAGCGCGCGGTCAGTCAGTGGACGCGGCAGGGCTGAGCTGACGGGACTCGACCGCCTGCAGCAGGGGCGATCAGGGTCTGGCGGCCACCGGCCGGCGCCACCGCGCGGGCCCCGGTCACCACTGGATCGTCCCTGGGACCGACGGCGGCGCCTCCCGTGCAGTCACCGTCCCGCGTGCCGACCCGCGGACGTCGGGGTGTGCGTGCCGGCGCAGGGTGCGGAGCTGGCCGCGCCACGGCTCCGTCCACCGAGAACGGCTGCCGCCGGAGACGGTGAGCCTGACGGCGAACAGGCCCTGGGCCAGGCCCGGTTCCGCACCCAGCGTGCGGGCGGTCTCCAACCACGCGTCTGGCGCGGGGCCGCTGATCGCGCTGAGCCGCGAGCTGAGCCCTTCGGCGATGTCCCGGGCGAGCAGCGGACGTCCTTCGCAGTCGGCAGCCAATCGGCGCAGGCCCGACGACAGCGCGATGGCGTCCTTGTTCAGTTCGAGGGCATACAGCCGGAGTTCGGCGACGGAGCCCGCGAAATCCTCGTGCCCGGCGGCGGTGTCGGCGGCGCGCAGCAGCACGTCCGCCGTCGGCCGGCCCCCGCCCCGGTAGCGATGGTGGAGCAGGAGGTGGTGCAGCAGGCTCGCGGCCCGCTGCCGGGCCGGCTGGTCGCGTTCGGGCTCGGCGTCGGGCTGGTCCGGGTCTCCTGTGGCTTCCAGCATCGCCCGCAGGGCCCGAAGGTACGGGCCGTCGTCGTCCGCCGCGAACTCCACCAGCTCCTGCCCGGCCATCGCCCACACCGCCCGATCGACAAGATCCGTGGTGGCGGCCACCAGCATCTCGGCGATCTCCGGATGCCACGGCGCCCATTCCGCCAGTGCTGGGAACAGCGCCGCAGCCGTTTCCGGTTCGAGCGGCTCGCAGGCGCGATGCAGCAGCCCTGCGTACCTGGCCCGATGCTCCTCGTCCACCTCGGCCACGGCCGCCCGTGCCAGCTCCCGGCGGAGCTCCGTGCGTCCCTGCGCGGCCGACTCCAGCACGGGCCAGCCGGCCGGCTCCGCCAGCATCCCCTGGGCAAACGCGACGCACACCGACTGCACGTCGTGGTGCTGCCCGGGCAGCTCGAACGCCTCCCGCAGCAGCGGCGCCGCCTGCGCCGGGGGCAGCATCGTCGCCGCGAGGCGCACCGCCTCCTTGCGGCTGGTGACCTTCACCGTCCGCGGGTCCTTCGGCGTGAGCAGCCTGCGGAGCTCCATGGCGAGCCGCGACGGCGCGACGTAGTGCGCGGCCCGCGTCGCCGCGTGGACCGCGACCCGGGCGCGGTCGCCGCCCGCGTGCTCCAGCAGCAGCGGCAGCACCTCGTCGGGGCGGTCGGTCCACGGCAGTGCGCCGAGGGCCGCCTCCGCCAGCGGGACGTTCGACGATCCCGTGTAGCGGCGGACGACTTCCAGGCCCGCCTCCGGGATCACTGCCGCCGCCGAGAGGGCCTGGACGCGCACATGCACCGGTTGCCCCGCGTCGCCCGCCGTGCGCGCGAGCAGCTCCGCCGCCGCCCGCTGCTGGCGCGGCACCCAGCGGTGGGCCCGGTAGGTGGGTGGCGTCCAGTGGCTGCGGGCGGTCAGGAAGCGGCCGTACGGTGGGGTGTCCGCCAGCACCGGGTCGAGTAGGTCCGTACGCCGCCCCGTCAGGACTCTCAGAGCGGACGGCAGGACGGCGGCGGACGGCTCCAGCCGCACGATCCGCTCCACCCGCTCGTCGCGCCCCTTCGGTTGCTCCAGCCAGAGGTCGACGGCGGTGCGGACGGACGCGTCGTTTCCGAACTGGACGGCCTGCCACAGGTACTCCTGGAGTTCGGCCATCCCCCACGCGCGCCGCCCGAGTGCCCGTACGAGGGCGAAGACGAGCGAGTAGTCGGCCTTGTCGGTGGCGGCCTCCAGCCACGGCCGTAGCGCCGCCAGCACCTCGTACTCCTGGCCGCGCCGCAGCACGACGTCGAGGCGGCCGACGTTCGCGCCGCCGGTGTGGCCGGACAGCCGGGTGAGGGTGTCGAGGGCCCAGCCCATGAGCCGCCTGCCGCCCGTGACGGCGTGCTCGCGCAGCACGGACAGGGCGAGCGTGCTGAGCGCGTGACGGGTGCTCCAGGAGGAGTCGCGGGCTTCGACGGCGTCGATGGCGATTCGTCCGAGGTCCTCGGCGGCGTCCTCCGCGAACAGCGAAGGGCGCACCTCCGCCAGTGCGGAGAGGGCGGCGCTGCGGACTGGGTCCTGTTCATTGCGCAGCCGCAGCAGCGCACGCAGCAACCGGCTCACTTCCCGTGGGTCGCGGGAGCGTGCCGCGTTGCGGACGAGCAGTGGGTACGCCGTGGCGCGGTCGTCCGCGGCGGAGCGGCGGACGGCGGTGAGAAGGTCGTCACGGACCTCGTCCGGCGGCAGATAGGCGGCTGCCGTCAGTATCCGCGTCCAGTGCGCGCCCCTGCCGCGGGCCAGCGTCGCTGTCCGCCGAGCCTCGGCAGTGCGCCGCTCGTACGGCAGTACGTCGAGCAGGGCCGGGCTGAGGTCCGCGTGGGCGAGGTCCTTGCCCTCCATCGCCGCGTCGAACAGGGCGCCGCGGCGGGAGGCCAGCAGCCGGGCGAGAGCGGCTGCGTTGTCGTTCCAGGCGCAGGCGAGGTCGGTGAGTTCCGCCGGGGCGTGGCGGACGAGGCGGCGCAGCACGGCGGGTTCGAGGTGGCCGCTGTTCAGCCGGGACCGCAGCTTCGGGCGTAGCAGCAGCCGCACCGTGCGGCCGGGATCCGCCTCGACCAGGAGGTGCAGCTTGCGGTCCACGGGCATCGGCAGCGTCTCGTAACGCTCGAGCACAGCCAGCACGCCGAGCGGATCCCGTTCGGCGAGGAGCGCGAGCGCGTCCGCGTGGGACGCCAGCCAGCCGTCCCGTACGACGGCGGGGAGGGTGTCGAGCTGCCGCTCCATCTCGGCGAGCAGCAGAGCGGGATGGCGGGCGGCGAGCAGCCGGTAGGAGCTCAGTCCGCGGAACAGGCGGGGCAGCAGCCGGGCGGCGGTCTCCGCCGTGCAGGAGGCGAGCAGTACCGCGGCGGCCTCGGCGCCCCATCGCCGGTACGTCGGCTCGACCAGCGCCGTGGCGAGGCCCGTACGCCCCGCCACGGCGATGGCGTGCACGAGCTGCTGCCGCACGGCGGCCGGCGCGTCCTCGATGGCCTCGAGCACGGCGGCGTCCGAGAGCCGCCCCTGCTGCAGCGCCCTGATCGCGGGGGCGCGGACGAGGCGGTCGGGGTCCGCGAGGCAGCCCTCCAGATACGCGTCGTGGCGCACCATGTCCGCCACGGTGGCGGCGAGCCGCCGCCCGTGGACGCCGTGGGCGGCGAGCCCGGTCACAAGCTCGTCGACCGCCCCCTCTGCCGCGGCGCACCGGGCAGCGGAGGCCAGCTCACGCATGCGGTGCGGGTAGGAGAGCCGGTCGACGGCTGCGAGCAGGTGTTCGGCGCGCTGGGGCATGAGGGCGATTCTGCCTGGCGGGCGGGGGTGGCGCCTGCGG
>NZ_POUC01000128.1 GCF_002891435.1 Streptomyces cahuitamycinicus | reverse complement strand
GGGCGGGGCTGGTAGGTCAGCACGGCGCGGTTCTTGGGCCGGAGGTGTTCGGCTGCCACGGCCCGTATGTCGTCCACGGTGATCTCCGGCATGCGGTTCATACGGTCGTCCATCGCGGTGGCGTCCCCGAGGTACGCCTCGCCGGCGCACAGTTCCTCGGCCCTGCTGCCGGGATGAGCGAGGCGGTCCAGCCAGTCGCGGCGCAGTTGGGCCTGGGCGCCTTTGAGGGCCTTCTCGGTGACGCCGGTGTCGGCGATGCGTTCCGTCTCCTCGTCCACGGTCTTCTCGACGAGGCCGAGGTCGCTACCGGGGAGGGCACGAACGTCGAGCCGGCCCAACGAAGGTGCCGCGTACAGCGGCATCAGGGATGCTCTGGCGCGGTGGGCGATCTGGTCGTTGCGGACGAGCCGGTCGTGCAGGCCCCGGCTGCTCATGCCGCCGAGCAGGGTGACGGCGAGGTCCGCCGCCACTCCTGCCGGTTCGCTGTAGGGCGGGAGCTGGAAGGCCGCCATGAACGCGGGGCCCGGCACGGCCTCGACGAGGCGCCGGCGGGCCTCGGCCGGGGGTCCGGGGGCCCGGGAGCACTCCGTGCGCTCGGGTGCGGGCGAGGACGCGGTCAGGTGGCCGAAGTGACGCTCGACGAGAACGGCCACCGCTTCGGGGTCTATGTCGCCGACGACGGACAGCAGGGCGCGGTCGGGTGTGTAGTGCCGGTGGAAGAAGGCACGGCAGTCGTCTTCCGTGACCGTCGCCAGATCCTCGGGGCTTCCCGCCGGCGTGCTGCGGAAGGGGTGGCGCGGGGGGAAGGACATGGCGACGAGCGTCTCCCAGCCCGTCCCGTACGGCACGTTGTCGTAGCGCTCACGGCGTTCGTTGAGGACGACGTCCCGTTGGGTGGTGAGGCTCTGGGGCGTGAGTGCGTCGAGCATGCCGCCCAGCCGGTCCGCTTCCAGCCACAGCACCAGTTCCAGCATCCCGGCCGGGACGACCGAGTAGAAGGTGGTGCGTTCGAAGCCGGTGGAGGCGTTGGTGAAGCCGCCGCCGTCCTCGACCGCGGCGGTGTGCCCGCCCGGCGGGACGTGCGTGGAGCCCTGGAACATCAGGTGCTCGAAGAGGTGCGCCAGTCCGGTCCTGCCGGGTGGGTCGTCCCGTGAGCCGACCCGGAGCCAGAGGCAGACCGCCACGGCCGGAGCCGTGGCGTCCCGGGAGACGATCAGGCGCAGGCCGTTGGGCAGCGTACGGACTTCGGGTTTCAAGTGCACGTGTGGCTCCTGCGGTCACGTGTGTTCGTGGGCGGGTTCCGGTCTGCTCAGGCGTCCCCGGCGGCTTCCTCGTTCTCCTCGTCGTCCGGCAGACGGATCAGGGAGCGTACGGGGCTGAACAGCGGCCACAGGGCCGAGGCGACCAGGCCGGCCGACGCGAGCACCATCACCTCGACGAGGCCGAGCCAGGTGCCGAGCCAGCCGCCGAGGAGGGCGCCGATCGGCTGGACTCCCCAGCTGATGAAGCGGGTGGAGGCGGTGACACGCCCGAGCAGGTGGTCCGGCACGAGGGTCTGCTTGACCGTGTCGCTGATGACGAGGTTGACCACCACGGCGCAGGTGTAGACGAAGGTCGAGACGGTGACCAGGGTGACGGCCACGACTCGGCCGGTGCCGGCGGCGAGCGGAACCAGGACGGCGGCCAGGCCCGGTACGGCGTACACGAGGATCAGGGCTCGGCCTTGGCCGAGGGTGCGGGTGAGGAGGGGGGTGCAGGATGCTCCGACCAGTCCCGCTATTCCGCCGGCCATGCTGGTGGCGCCCAGGAGGCCGGGGCTGAAGTCGAGGTTCTTCAGGAGGAACAGGACGTTCACCGCGAAGAACATGGAGTGGAAGATGTTGAAGTGTGCGGCTGCCAGGGTCATCGGCCGCTGAAGGCGGTCGTGACGCAGGACGCGCAGGCCCGCGAGCACCTGTTCCCGGTGGGTTTCCTTCGGCCGGGCGCGCCCTGGCTCGGCGGCCGGGCCGGGTTTTCCCTCCGGGGCGTCGCTCTCCTCGACCGGGTCGGCCGAGGGAGGCGCCTTGGGGAGCCGGGACAGAGTCGTGTAGCTGACGAGGTAGCTGACGCTGTCGACGACGAGGGCGACCGGTGCGCTCATGATCTGGACGAGGATGCCCGCGAGGCCCGGTCCGGCGACCATGCCGACCGAGGCGCTGCCCTCCATCCACGAGTTGGCCCGCTCCAGTTGGCTGCGTGGCAGCAACCGGGGGAGGTAGGCGGACATGGCGCTGTCGAACAGCAGGCTGAGCGCGCCCACGAGGAAGACGACGAGATACAGCACGGGCATGCTCAGCAGGTCGAGCCAGAACAGCACCGGTACGGAGAGCACGAGCACGCTGCGCGTCAGGTTCGCCATCAGCATGATGCGCCGGCGTTCGTACCGGTCGGCCCAGACACCGGCCGACAGTCCCAGCAGCAGCACGGCCGCGGACTCCGCCGCCTCGAGGACGCCCATCTGCCACGGTGTGGCGGCGAGGGTCGTCACCGCGATGATGCCCATGGCCATGAAGGTGATCTCGGTGCCGGCGAGCGAGACGGACTCTCCGGTCCACAGGCGCAGGAAGCCCGTGCCCTTGAAGGACGGTTTCTTCGCTTCCTTCGATGCGTCGCCGGGGGGAACCGGCTGTGGCTGCTGCCCTTGTTCGGCTATCAGGTCGTCTGACACGTGCACGTGCTCTCTTCGGTGTGGGTGATGCGCTGCCGGGTGAAGTCCAGTGCCGCCCGACGCCCCGAGGTGGGGCACGCTCCGGTGCACAGGAACTGAATCACGTCATGGGCGAGCATGGCGGCGACCGCTGTGTTGCCGGGACCGAAGGAGAAGGGGGCCGGTTCGGTCATCCGGTCCTCCACCTCGCGTTCCAGGGGTGTGAGCAGTGTGCGCCGCTGCCGCTCGAAACAGGCCCAGCAGCCTCCTTGCACGGGGTCTACGAGCGGGCCCCAGAAGCCTGTTCCGACCCCGACGGTCCCGGTGACGAAGGGAGTTCGGGACGCGGCCGCCCAGCGCGCCACGGTCGCCGGGAGTTCCGGCGGTGTGTCGGCGGCGACGATCAGCAGGTCGATCCGGTCGCCGAAGGCGGCTTCCAGGCCCGCCTCGTCGGTGACGCGCCGTCTGATCCCGGTGATCTCCGCGTCGGGGCGCAGCGCGCGCAGGCTGCGGGCCAGCGCTTGCGACTTGGGGGTGCCCACGTCGCCCGGCCCATAGGTGAACTGCCGGTTGAGGTTGTGCCGGGCGACCGTGTCGTGGTCGACGAGCCTGAACCTGCTGATGCCGGCCCCGGCCAGGTGCTGGGCCACGATCCCGCCGATGCCACCGAGGCCGAGAACTCCGACTCTGGCGGCCAGCAGTCTCCGCTGGGCCGCGGCCGAGTCCGGCGTGAACAGTCCCAGATAGTCCACCTGCCGTTCGAACGTCTCACCGGCGAACGGATCTGTCGCGTCCGGGGGTTCGGCGGTCAGCCAGCCGAGGGCGTCGAGTTCCGCCAGCAGGTGCGTGGCGGGATCCTGTCCCCAGGTGCCGGCGAGGACGTCGGTGGTGGTCCCGTCTCTCAGCCGCCGCAGGGCGTCGCGCACCGGGGCCTGGAGGCGGCTGCCCTGGATCCGCAGCAGCCGGTCCCCCAGACTCAACAGGGTTTCGTCCGCGGTCTCCTGAACGGCCACGGCGGGGATGAGCCGTACCGGTCCCCGCCGGGCGGTGGTCAGCTTCCCTCCAGGTGCTGTGCCATGGCAATGGTGTAGCGGCCGACGCCGTCACCGCTGAACGGCTCGACCCAATGCCAGCAGTCCTCCCGGATCGGGATGACGGACACGCTGTTGAAGTGCGGTACGACGTGGGTCTCTTCCCCCGCGCCGTTGCGGTAGCCGAGCCGGCCGCCGTGTGCCGGCCGGTAGGTGTCGTCGAGGTAGAAGTTGACGGCGAAGACCCGGCCGGGCATGAGGTCCTGATGGTCACCGAGGCCGTCGGAGTTGCGGTAGGCGGCCAGCTCCATGGCGGTCCGCTTGCGGAGGACCAGCCCGGTTCCCTCCTTCAGCCAGTCGCGGAAGGTGTCCGACAGCACGGTGAAGACGAAGAAGTCCTCAAGGGCCTGGCGGTGTTCCGGGGCCAGGGTCCCTTCGGCGAACAGAGCGTGGATGTCGGGTACCCGGAACTGGGTGGCGGTCACTCCGGCAGCGGTGTCCGCTGCCTCGCCCCAGTACTCCATCGGTTCCTGGTCGGTCTCGATCAGGGAGGAGTGACGCGCCCAGGTGGGCACGGCCCGCAGGGCCGCCGAGAGGCGGGCGGCCAGGTGTGGCACCAGGAAGTCCGTGAGGTGCAGCGGGCTTGCGTGCTCGGCGTGGTACCAGTCGCGAACGGAGGTGAATGCCGCCCCGGTGAGATGACGGGGGGCGATGTACTGGGCCGCGGCGGCCGCCACGGCCGACGGCTGCTGGAGGGTCTCACCCGTGGTCATGCTTCTCCTGGTTCGTGGAGGACGGGGGTCGGAACGGTCGGCGGACGGCCGCGGTGCTTCCCCCTGCGGAGGTCGGAGTTCTCAGGCTGCGACCATGGTGTCGGAGGCGGCGGTGAGCAGCCGCGACTCGATCAGCGCCGCCAGGACCGCGCGGGCGGGCGTCTCGCCGTACACCTCGGTCAGTTCGCGCAGCGTGCACACAGACCCGTCGAGCCAGGGGGCCAGGCCGGCCGCCACCGCGGCCGGCAGGACCGTCCGCTCGCGCCGGACCACGTGGGTGACCAGTAGTTCCCGGCCGCGTGGCAGGAGGTCGAGGTGGTCGACGGCGAGCCGGAACCGGTCGCCCTTGCCGGGAAGGCCGGAGAGGAATTCCGAGCCGGTCTCCCGCATGCGGCCCGACCCGTGGCGGATGGCGAAGTCCTGGTACATGCGGTGGACGCGGCCCCGTTCCTCGTCGGTCATGGCGGGGTCGATGTTGCCGAGGTGGTTCAGCGCGTACTGGGCCTGGTTGGCGAGGCCGGAGGCGTTCTCTGCGACGACCAGGCCGAACTTCTCGGGGTTGCGGCCGACCTCCGAGGAACGGGTGGCCTCGAACGGGAAGATGGAGAACTGCTCGACGTGGTCGGCGAGACTTGAGACGTCCCGCAGTGCCTCCACCGCCTCGTCCAGGGTCGTGGAGGGCAGATCGGGGATCAGGTTGATCCGGAGGTTCACGCCCGCCCGGTGCGCGTCCCGGATGAAGCGCAGGTTCTCCTCGCGGTCGGCTGACTTGTGGACCAGCTTCAGCACCCGCGTGTTTGTGGTCTCCATGCCGACGACGAGGAACGCGCAACCGGCCCTGGCCATGAGTTCCAGGGTTTCCTCGTCGAATCGCCGGTCCACCATGGCGAACGAGCTCCAGGAGATGTCCAGGCCTCTGGCCAGCACCTCCTGGGAGAATCGCCGGGAGAAGGCCGGCGGGATCGACTCGGTGATCAGCTCGAACTGGCGGACTCCGTGCGTGGCGACCTGGTGCTCGATCTCCGCGACGAAGGACTTCACCGAGCGGCCCCGGTAGGCGGGGCTTCCGTCGTACTGCTCGACGAAGTCGCAGTAGTCGCACTTGCCCCAGTAGCATCCGCGTGCCTGCACGATGCCCAGTTCGGCGTCGACCAGGCGGTCCAGCAGTCGCGGATCGTATTCGGCGTGCGGCAGCGCGTTCGGGTGCAGTCCTGGGCCCGGGGCCGCGTGAACGACGCCGTGTTCCTCGGTCCGTGCCGAGACGCCCGCGACCGTCGTCGGCTGCCAGGTGCCGCCCGGCGCGGCCTGCTCGCACAGTGCGGCCAGGGGGAGTTCACCGTCGTAGCGGACCACCGCGTCGACCTGGCGATGCTCGTTCAGCAGGATGGTGACGAGGTCCTCGTCCATGAGGGACAGCGTCGGTCCGCCGAGGACGACCCTGATGTCCGGCCGCACACGCTTGATCTCGCGGGCCAGGATCAGACCCGGTACCAGTTGCGGCCCCATGGGCAGGGAAATGCCGAAGAGGGCCGTGTCCGCCGGGAGACGGGAGGCGAGGTCGAGGCTGTCGAAGTAGGTCCGGTAGACCAGGGTGCGGTCGGAGTCCAGCAGGGCCGGGTCGCTCAGCCACTGCGGCTCCGGATCGATGAGGTACGGCCGGGCGAGCGCCGTGAGCAGGTAGGCGGGCCCGGTGACCGACGCGAAGGCGTGGCGCCCCTCCGCGTCGAACAGC
This sequence comes from Streptomyces cahuitamycinicus, assembly GCF_002891435.1. GTDB lineage: Bacteria > Actinomycetota > Actinomycetes > Streptomycetales > Streptomycetaceae > Streptomyces > Streptomyces cahuitamycinicus. The sequence continues at coordinate 13,063 of NZ_POUC01000128.1, read as the reverse complement.
CGGTCGCGGTGGTGCGTGAGCCAGCGGCCCGCGACGCCGCTCATCTCCGCGACGAAATCGCCCTCGATGCCGGCCATCCGGCCCTCGCCCGCCGCACGCAGGTGCTCGGGTTTCAGTAGGTGCAGGGCGAACTCCTCATTGAGGTCCCACTGGTGGGACGCGACTCCGCGGCTGCTGAGGAATCCGCCCAGCACGGCGGTCGAGGGGAAGTACCGCCCGAAGCTCAGCTCGACCAGCGGCGGGAAGCTCAGGACGGCGGAGTACGGGCGGGTGCGCGTCACGGACGTGTCAGGCATGGGAGACCGCCTCTGCCGGCGCGGCCACCAGGCGAGCGGCGATGCTGACCGTCTGCCGCCCCACCCTGTCGCGGAGCCACGGCGTCACCCAGTGCACACAGCCGTGCCGGATCGGCATCACGGAGAGGCTGTTGTACCGGGGAGGCATCAGGAACTCCTCGCCCTGCTCGTTCCGGAAGCCCAGGACACCGCCGTCGCCCTCCGTGTAGGCCTCGTCCAGGTAGAGGTTGAGGACGAAGAGGGTGTCCGAGTCGGTGTCGGAGTGCTCGCCGAGGAAGTCGCCGCGGTCGTAGCGGGCGAACTCGATGTTGGTGGTGAGGGGGCCTTCGGCCGCGACCCACCGGGCGAGGAGGTCCACCAGAACCGGCCCCATACCCGCGAAGACGAAGAAGTCGGAGAGACCGCGCCGGAGGGGTTCCGCGTAGGCGGAGTCGTCGTCGAAGAGCGCGGGGATATCCTGAGCAACTTGCCGTATCGCGGCCCGGAGTTCCGGGGACGCGGCGTGGAACTCCTCAGCCGTGGCTGGGCGCGTCGCCAGGAGGTCCTCGTTCCAGAGCGCCGGGGACGAAGCCCAGTGCGGTATCGCGCGGACGGCTTCGGCGATGCGGGCGGCCTGGTCGGCGGGAAGGAAGCCGTCGAGGTGGACCGGGCGAGCGGGATTCTCGGTCAACAGCTGAGTCAGGGAGGTCAGTTCCCCAGGGGTTCGCGGGGCGGGCCCGTACGGGGAGACCTGGCGTGCGGTCGTGTCGGTCATGGGTATACCGCCCTTCGTTCAGTCGGGGTCGGGGCCGTCGGAGGTGGGGGGCCCTCGGTCATGCGCTCCAGGCTGACGAGGCCGCTGGACGTGATGCTCGGTGCGGGCAGCGCTGCTCGGCGCAGGGTCACGCTGTTGACCTGGAAGAGCGGTATGACGGGAGCCCGTTCCAGGACGGTCTCCTCGGCGTCCCGCCAGGCTTCGGCGGTTCCGTCGCCCGCCGGCATGCGCAGGGCCCGCTCGAGTGCCGCGTCCACCGCCCGGTCGCGAAAGCCGAGGGTGCGGGCGCTGCGGGTGGCGCTGTGGAAGGGGTTGAGCAGGCTCGCCGGGTGGGCGAAGGGTGCCGGGCTGATGCAGTACAGCAACTCGTAGTCGACTGCGGCGACGGCCGCGGCGAAGGCCGGGAAGGTCAGCGGGCGCAGGCGAACACGGTGGCCGAAGCGGTCCTCGATGTCGCGGGCCAGAGCGCGGGCCACGGTGTCGTTGGGCGGGAAGTCGGCGTAGGTGAGCGCGAGTTCGGCGCAGGCGCCTCGCGTGGCACGTAACGGCCGGGCTCTGCGCTGGTACGGGGCGGGCCGGTCCGCGTCCGGGGCGCCGGGCCACAGCCGGCCGTACCCGTGCAGAGGCAGCACGACGCCCGACAGCAGGTCGCTGACCGCCCCGCGGTCCCAGCCCGCACTGAACTCGATCCGGCCCTCGGGGGTGTCGAGAGGAGAGTCGATACCGGGTTTCACCCAGAGCCGACAGGCCACGGGCAGGGGGCGGACGGTCGCTTCGGGGCGCCCGGCCAGGACCGCGAACGCGGCGGGGTCCAGACCGGTGCTGAAGCACACGTCCAGTTCGCCGGCGTCGAAGGCCGCGACGGCGTCCGCGCGGTCGGTGTGCACCTGGAAGACGATGCGCTCGGGAGCGTCCGGATGACAGCGGGACCTGCGGGAGGGTTTGCCGCGCAGCTCGATCCTGCCCTGGTCCCGGTCGGCCCGCACGGGCCGGTAGGGGCCGCTCGCCGTCCAGCCGCCGTTCTTGGTCTCGCGGACCGGGGCCGCACCGGGAAAGGCCAGGAGGTCGGGGAGGAAGGGCAGCGGAATCGGCGAACGCAGCTCGAGAACGGGGCCGTCGGCGTCCTGCGTCGGGGTGGTGCTCGGCCCGCCGACGGTGTCGGGCAGCACGAACGCGGTGGGGCTCCAGGCCCGGTGGACTCCGGCCTGGATGTCCGCGAGCAGCACGGGCATGCCGTCGTCCCAGGTCTGGTCCGGTGAGGGGCGCATGCGCCAGGTGTGTCCGTCGTCGAGGCATTCCAGTGACTCGAGCGCTGCCGGGACGGCCCGGGGTGCGGCGTCGGAACCGTCCTCCCGGGTGAGCGGGTCCACCAAGGTGTCCAGGACGAGGGCCTGGTTGAAGTCGACGACGTGGTACGGGTCGAGGCTCAGCGGCCAGTCGTCGAGGTCCACGGTGAGCAGACCGCTGGTGCCCGAGCCCCTCGGTGCCGCACCGGCCGGTCCGTCATCGGGTGTTCCGCGCACCTGATCCCCCAGAGTCTTACGGCTTCGCTCTCGGTCAGCGCGGTGGGCGCCGGCCATGGCATGGCCGGCGCCCACCGCCACCGCGTCAGGTCCGGACGCGACCGCCCAGGAACTCGTTCAGCAGTTCCCGCTTGAAGACCAGACCGTCGGTCTCCAGCTCCGGGCGAAGGGTGTCGCTGTCGTGCTGCACCTCGGTGGACTCCTCGTTCACCGGGCGCTGAGCGTTGTGTTCCATATCGTTCCTCTCTTCTGAGAGTGACAGGTACAACCGAACAAAAGAAAGGCGCTTAGCATGCGCCTTTCCCAGCTGTCAAACATTTATCGGGACTTCACGCCTCGATTGCCAAGCATTTTGACCTTTACACACGGGGATCGCTTTCACAAGAGATCACCATGAGACGCTGAGGCCGACGGCCCGGTACGCCGCACAGGACATCGGAAGGAGTTCGGACGAGCGTGGGATTCATCGAGGCATCCGGCCTTACGTACGGCATGGCAAATGGGCAAGTACTGTTTCAGGACACTTCATTCCGAGTGGGCGATGGGGACAAGGTTGCCCTGATCGGCGCCAACGGGACAGGGAAGACGACGCTTTTGCGCCTGGTCGCGGGCGAGCTGACGGCACACTCCGGAAGCGTTCACATAACGGGTGGCCTGGGTGTTATGCCCCAGTTCATCGGTTCCGTACGCGATGACACCACAGTGATCGAGTTCCTCGTCTCACTGTCCTCGCCGGGACTGCGCACCGCGTTCTCGGCCCTGGAACGAACAGAATGGGAGATGCTCGAGAACGACACGGAATCGGCGCAGATGGCATACGCCGAAGCCCTTTCCGAATGGGCCGAAGCGGGTGGCTACGATGCAGAAGTGGAATGGGACCGCGTCACCTCTGCCGCCCTGCGGTCTCCGTTCGACAAGGCGAAATACCGGCGGCTGAGCACGCTCTCCGGCGGAGAGCAGAAAAGGCTCGCGCTCGAAGCTCTCTTCCGGAGCGACGCCCAGGTGCTGCTGCTCGACGAGCCGGACAACTACCTCGACGTTGCGGGCAAGCGGCAGCTGGAGGAGATGATGGCCGCCTCCCGGAAGACCGTCCTGTACGTCAGTCACGACCGGGAGCTTCTGGCCGCCACGGCCACCCGGGTCCTGACCCTCGAAGCCCACACCGTCTGGGTCCACGGCGGAGGGTTCGCCACCTACGACGAGGCGCGCCGCGCCCGTCTGGACCGACTCGACGAGCTGCACCGGCGCTGGAACGAGGAGCACGCGCGCCTCCGGGAACTGGTGCGCACGCTCCAGCAACAGGCGCGGGCGTCCGCCTCCATGTCGGGCAAATACCACGCGCTCCAGACCCGGCTGAAGCGATTCGAGGAACTGGGGCCGCCGCCGGAGCGCCCTGTGGAACAGAACGTACGGATGCGATTGCGCGGAAGCCGTACCGGAATACGGACAGTGCGTTGCGAGAATCTTGAACTGACCGGCCTCACCCAACCTTTCGATCTCGAAATCTTCTTCGGTGAACGAGTCGCCGTCCTCGGCGCCAACGGCACCGGCAAATCCCATCTCCTCCGGCTGCTCGCGGCCGGCGGCAGTGAGCAGCACGGCCTCGACACCAGCAGGCACGGTGCCCCGGTGGCCCACACCGGCACGGCTCGTCTGGGGTCCCGGGTCCGTCCTGGCTGGTTTGCGCAGACCCAGAGCAGGCCCGACCTGGACGACCGCACACTCGTGGACGTCCTGGGGCGGGGCGACGGTGACCGGGAGGGCCGCGACCGAGGGGCAGCAGTCTCCGCACTGCGCAGGTACGAACTCCAGGCCCAGGCCGACCAGACCTTCGGTTCCCTCTCCGGCGGGCAGCAGGCCAGGTTCCAGATCCTGCTGCTCGAACTGCAGGGATCCACCTTGTTGCTGCTGGACGAGCCGACGGACAACCTGGACCTGCACAGCGCCGAGGCCCTGGAGACGGCACTGGACCGCTTCGAGGGAACCGTCCTCGCGGTGACCCACGACCGCTGGTTCGCCAGGACCTTCGACCGCTTTGTCGTGCTGGACTCCGACGGCCGGGTGCGGGAGACGGACGAGCCGTACTGGGAACGGTGAACGCGGCGCGGCCCGCCTCTGCAATCTCCGCCGACCTGGCCGAATAAGGCCGCACTGGAACCGGCCACCCGTCCTCCGCACATATGTGCCACCCTGTTGCGCGCAACAACATGCAAGGGGAGGGGAGTACGGGTGGCCGCGCCACTGCAACTGACTCGGACGCACCGCGTTCTCATCGGCGTGGTCGTGGCCGGTGCCGTGATCATCGCCGGCATCGGCTTCGCCGGTTCGTACGCGGCGGTGCGCGAGTTGGCCCTGAAGAAGGGCTTCGGGAACTTCTCCTACGTCTTCCCGATCGGCATCGACGCGGGCATCTGCGTCCTGCTGGCCCTGGATCTGCTGCTCACCTGGATCAGGATCCCGTTCCCCCTCCTGCGTCAGACGGCGTGGCTGCTGACGGCGGCGACGATCGCCTTCAACGGCGCGGCGGCGTGGCCGGATCCGCTCGGTGTGGGCATGCACGGGGTGATTCCGATCCTGTTCGTGGTGTCGGTCGAGGCGGCCCGGCATGCGATCGGCCGGATCGCCGACATCACGGCCGACAAGCACATGGAGGGGGTCCGCCTCACCCGGTGGCTCCTGTCCCCCGTCCCCACGTTCCTCCTCTGGCGCCGCATGAAGCTCTGGGAGCTCCGCTCCTACGAACAGGTCATCAAGCTGGAGCAGGAGCGGCTGGTGTACCAGGCGCGGCTGCGGTCGCGGTTCGGGCGGGCGTGGCGCAGGAAGGCGCCGGTGGAGTCCCTGATGCCGCTGCGGCTGGCGAAGTACGGGGTGCCGTTGGCGGAGACGGCTCCGGCGGGGCTGGCGGCGGCGGGTATCGAGCCCGCGCTGATCCCACCGGCTCCCCGGCAGGCGCTGGACGCGGCGGCCGCACCCGGCCGGGCTGCGGACGGCCGTGCCGTCGGGGCGGCGCCCGTCCCCCAGGGGGCGGTGTCCTACGGGGAGCGGCGTCCGGACCTGGACGGCACCCCGGTCGGCGAGCACGCGAAGGCCGGGCCGGAGCCCGAGGAGAGCCCGTGGTTCAACACGCCGCGCGAGGTCGAGTACCAGGGTGGCTACGACCCGGCCTACGACCCGGAGCAGTACGCCGAGTGGTTCGCGGAGCAGCAGCAGGCCGAGGAGTACCTGGAGGACCGGCCGCACGACGCCTCGTCCTCGTCACCGTCCTTGTCCTCGTCCCCGCCCCCGTCCCCGTCCCCGGAGGACACCGGCAGTTTCCCCATCCCGGTGGTCCCGGGCCGTACGCGTGAGCTGGGTGACGGCGGCGGTCCGCCGGAGCCGACCGAGGAGGACTACTACCAGGTCTTCCGCGAGTCGACCAAGGGCGGGAACGGAGCGCCCACCCCGCGCGGGTTCATCTCCGACGTCGAGGCGACGTACGGCGTCGCCCTGGACGAGGCCGACGTGAAGCGCATGATGAAACGCTTCTCCAACCGTCTCAACGCGGAGCTGACGGACGAGCACATCGCCTGACCGGCACGAGGAAGGGGCCCTCAGGTGAGGGCCCCTTCCGTCGAGCGGCGTGACTGCGCCGGTGGTCGTCTACTCCCCGAGCAGGGCCCGCACCCGGTCCTGCCCCACCGCCAGCAGCAGTGTGGGCAGTCGCGGTCCGGTGTCCCGGCCCACCAGCAGGTGGTACAGCAGCGCGAAGAACGACCGCTGGGCGGTCTTGATCTCCGGCGGCAGCTCCTTGGGCGTGGCGTCGGCGGGGAACCCGGCCTGGACCTTCGGCACGCCGTAGACCAGGTGCGTCAGACCGTCGAGCGACCAGTGACCGGCCAGCCCGTCGAGCAGCAGCCGCAGCGACTCGCGGCCCTGCTCGTCGAGCGACTTCAGCAGCTCGGCGTCCGGCATGTCGCGCACGATGGTCCGCTGGTCTGCGGGGACCTGCGTGTTGATCCAGGCCTCGGCCTTGTCGTACCGCGGCCGCGCCTCGTCGAGCGAGGTCAGCGGCTGCTCCGGGTCGAGCTCGCTGAGGATGCGCAGCGCCTGGTCCTCGTGCCCGGCGGTGATGTCCGCGACGGACGCCAGCGTCCGGTACGGCAGCGGCCGGGGAGTCCGGGGCAGCTCACCGGCGGCCGTACCCACCGCGCGGGCGTGCGCGGCCACGTCGCCCGGCAGGGCGCTGCCGTCGGCGACCTTGCCGTCCAGCTTGTCCCACTCGTCGTAGAGCCGCTGGATCTCCTGGTCGAAGGCGATCTTGAAGGACTGGTTGGGCCGGCGGCGGGCGTACAGCCAGCGCAGCAGCTGCGGTTCCATGATCTTCAGGGCGTCCCCCGGAGTCGGCACGCCACCGCGCGAGGACGACATCTTCGCCATCCCGCTGATGCCCACGAAGGCGTACATCGGCCCGATGGGCTGCTTGCCGCCGAAGATGCCGACGATCTGCCCGCCGACCTGGAACGACGAACCCGGCGACGAGTGGTCGACACCGGAGGGCTCGAACACGACACCCTCGTACGCCCAGCGCATCGGCCAGTCGACCTTCCACACCAGCTTGCCGCGGTTGAACTCGTTCAGCCGGACCGTCTCGGAGAAGCCGCACGCGGTGCAGGCGTACGTCAGCTCGGTGGAGTCGTCGTCGTAGGACGTGACGGCGGTGAGGTCCTTCTCGCAGTTGCCGCAGTACGGCTTGTACGGGAAGTAGCCGGCGGCGGTGGAGCTGCCGTCGTCCTCACCGGCCGCGCCGGAGCCCTCGGCGGCCTCCAGCTCGGCCTCGTCGACCGGCTTCTGGCCCTGCTTCTTGGCCGGGGCCTTCTTCGTGCGGTACTGGGCGAGGATCGCGTCGATGTCGCCGCGGTGCTTGATGGCGTGCAGGATCTGCTCGCGGTACACACCGGAGGTGTACTGCTCGGTCTGGCTGATCCCGTCGAACTCCACGCCCAGCTCGGCAAGCGACTCGGTCATCGCGGCCTTGAAGTGCTCGGCCCAGTTCGGGTGCGAGGAGCCCTCGGGCGCCGGGACGGACGTCAGGGGCTTGCCGATGTGCTCCTCGTACGACTTCTGGTCGACACCCGGGATGCCCTCGGGCACCTTCCGGTACCGGTCGTAGTCGTCCCACGAGATCAGGTGCCGCACCTGGTGGCCCCGGCGGCGGATCTCGTCGGCGACGAGGTGCGGGGTCATGACCTCGCGCAGGTTCCCCAGGTGGATCGGGCCGGACGGGGAGAGACCGGACGCGACGACGACGGGTTTGCCCGGGGCCCGGCGCTCCGACTCCTCGATGACCTCATCCGCGAAACGGGAGACCCAGTCGGTGGTCTCGGTGCTCTGAGCCACGATCGGCACGTCCTTCTTTCTGCATCGGGCAGCCGGTACGGTCGCACGGCTGACCGCACCATTCTCCCAGACCATGTCGCGCCCGGGAAAACGGCTTTACCCACATGGGATACTGGCCGTGTCCATCGATCCCCTCGAGGAGAACGGCACCCCTACCTATGGCCTCGGTCACGTCCCTCAGCGACTCCGTCCACCAGCGCCTCGCGGCGGCCCTGTCGGCGGCTCTGCCGCAGGCCGGCTCCGCGGACCCGCTGCTGCGACGAAGCGACCGGGCCGACTTCCAGGCCAACGGGATCCTGGCCCTCGCCAAGAAGGAGAAGGCGAACCCGCGGGAGCTGGCGACGCAGGTCGTGTCCCGGGTCGAGTCGGGTGAGCTGATCAAGGACGTCGAGGTCTCCGGCCCCGGCTTCCTGAACATCACGATCACCGACCGCGCGATCACCGAGACCCTCGCCGCGCGCTTCGCCGACGACACCGGCCGCCTCGGCGTGCCGCAGGCTCAGCAGCCGGGCACCACGGTCATCGACTACGCCCAGCCGAACGTGGCGAAGGAGATGCACGTCGGCCACCTGCGCTCCGCGGTGATCGGCGACTCGGTCATGCGGCTGCTGGAGTTCACCGGCGAGAACGTGGTCCGGCGTCACCACATCGGCGACTGGGGGACCCAGTTCGGCATGCTCATCCAGTACCTGGAGGAGCACCCGCACGAGCTGGACCACGACGCCGACGAGGTCTCCGGCGAGGAGGCGATGTCGAATCTCGACCGCCTCTACAAGGCCGCCCGCAAGCTCTTCGACGCCGACGAGGAGTTCAAGACCCGGGCCCGGCGCCGGGTGGTGGACCTCCAGGCGGGCGACCCGCAGACCCTCGCCATGTGGCAGAAGTTCGTCGACGAGTCGAAGATCTACTTCTTCTCCGTCTTCGAGAAGCTGGACATGGAGATCCGCGACGCGGACATCGTCGGCGAGTCGGGTTACAACGACATGCTCGCCGAGACCTGCCGCCTCCTGGAGGAGTCGGGTGTGGCGGTCCGCTCCGAGGGCGCCCTCTGCGTCTTCTTCGACGACATCAAGGGCCCGGACGGCAACCCGGTCCCGCTGATCGTGCAGAAGTCGGACGGCGGCTACGGCTACGCGGCTACGGACCTCTCCGCCATCCGCGACCGTGTCTTCGCCATCAAGGCGAACACGCTCCTCTACGTGGTGGACGCCCGCCAGTCGTTGCACTTCAAGATGGTCTTCGAGACGGCCCGCCGGGCGGGCTGGCTGAACGAGGACGTCGAGGCGGTGCAGCTCGCCTTCGGCACGGTCCTCGGCAAGGACGGCAAGCCGTTCAAGACCCGTGAGGGCGAGACGGTCCGGCTGGTCGACCTGCTGGACGAGGCGATCGACCGTGCCTCGGCGGTGGTCCGGGAGAAGGCGCAGGACCTGTCCGAGGAGGAGATCGCCGAGCGGGGCACCCAGGTCGGCATCGGCGCGGTGAAGTACGCGGACCTCTCGACGTCGGCGAACCGCGACTACAAGTTCGACCTGGACCAGATGGTCTCGCTGAACGGCGACACGTCCGTCTACCTCCAGTACGCCTACGCCCGTATCCAGTCGATCCTGCGCAAGGCCGGCGCCTCCCGCCCGGTCGCGCACCCCGAGCTGGAGTTGCACGAGGCGGAGCGCGCGCTGGGCCTGCACGCGGACTCGTTCGCGGCGACGGTGGCGGAGGCGGCGACGGAGTACGCCCCGCACAAGATGACGGCGTATCTGTACCAGCTGGCGTCGCTCTTCACGACGTTCTACGACAAGTGCCCGGTGATCAAGCCGGAGCCGCCGAAGGACGTCGCGGAGAACCGCCTGTTCCTGTGCGAGGTCACGGCCCGCACGCTGCACCAGGGCATGGCCCTGCTGGGCATCCGGACGCCCGAGCGGCTCTGATGTCCGGCCCCTGACGACAGGCCCCGAGGGCGGCACTCCCCCGTGGAGTGCCGCCCTCGGGCGTTGTCACGCGCTGCTTCTCACCGGCAGTCGACCCCGGGCTGGAGTCCTGGGCCGACGGGTTGAAGTCCCGGGCCGACGGGTCGGCGCCGGGCCGTGGATCCGGGCCGGCTGCCGCCCGGTGGCGGGAGGGGGCCACGCGTGCTTGGCCGCCCGCGTCCGATACCCCGACGGGTCAGCGCTGGGCCGTGGTGCTCGCGCCGTCCAGGGCCTCCCGGATGATGTCCGCGTGCCCGGCGTGCTGGGCGGTCTCCCTGATCAGGTGCAGCAGGATCCGGCGCACGGACCAGCACTCGGGCTCCGGCAGCGACCAGGGTGTCCTCGGCAGCGGCACGCTGACGTCCAGGTCCGCCGACTCGGCCACTGCCGCCTCGGTGGCCCGCGCGGCCCGTGCGTAGCGCTCCAGCAGCGCGGGGAGCGTGTCGCCGCCGGCCATGCGGTACTGCCCCATGTCGAGCATGCCGGAGGGCAGTTCACCGTCGCCCTCGGTCATGATCTGCGTCCACGTCTCCTCTCCCTGGGCCAGGTGCTTCACGATTCCGCCGAGGGTCAGCTCGCTCACGGTCGTACGCTCCGCGGCCTGCGCGTCGGTGAGTCCGCGCACGGTGATCAGCAGCAACGCGCGCTGCTCCGCGAACGCGGCCAGCAGGTCGGTCTTCTCCGGGGAAGTGGTCATGTCCGGACGGTAGGGAGCCAATAGGCCAGATCCTGGCCGCTATGGGGACCGCCGGGCCGGTCGGATTGTCAGTGGCCGGCTCTACAGTCACCACCATGGCGACTCTTCCCAATCCCCTGCCGAAGCTGGCGGCGGACCCGAGCGGCCGCTCCCTCGGCCTTCGGCTCCCGGCCGGTGCGCTCGTCGACACCACCACCGAGGGCTCCTGGCACGAGCCGCTGCTGTGGTGCGCGGCCGGACGGGCCCTGCCGGGCGGCTGGGCGGCACTGGAGCCGGCGCGCCGTGCGGGGCTCCTGCCGGTCGTCCTGGAGACGGGCGACGGCCATGGCGGCCCGGACCGCTGGGAGTTGAGGCCCGGCGAGGTGTCCTACCCCGGGGACCACGACGCCGAGGAGGTCCTGGCGGAGTACTGGGAGGAGCATTCCGCCGAGGGCACCCCCTGGCCCGGCCCAGCCGAGCCCGTCGGCCATGTCCGGGAGCCGGACACCAGGGCCGCCGGTATCGCGGACACCGTGCTGGGCGACGGTGGCCCCCTCAAGGAGCCCCGCCTCGCCCTCGTCCCGGCCCGCCGCAGCGCGGACATCCCGGCGGCGATCGGCTGGACGGGCCCGGCGAACCACGAGAGCGACACCGCCCGCCTCAGCGCGGTGCTCCGCTCCTGGGAGGACCGCTTCGGCATACGCCTCATCGCCCTGGGCTTCGACCACCTGCTGCTGTCCGTGGCCACGCCGCCCACCACCCCGGAGCCGGCGGAAGCCGTGGCCGCCGAGCACTTCGCGTTCTGCCCGGACAACATCCACCAGGGCCCGGACGCGACCCTGCGGGCCTACGCCGAGCACCAGGTCCTCAACCAGCCGACGTGGCACTTCTGGTGGGACTGAGCCCCTCCCCCAGCCTGCGCAGTCCTTCCCCGATCTCCGCCGGTGTCTGCGTCACGAAGCAGAGTCTCAGGGTCGTCCGGTCGGGCGTGCCGCCTCAGCCCTTGGCGCCGATCGCCGCGTACACGTTGATGTCCGCGTCCGTGACGTCGTTGATGTCGCGGTACCGCACCTTCTCGATCTCCTCCAGCCCGGCGAGGAAGGACTCCTCCGGCTGCTCGGGGACGGGGGCGGCGTGGTCGGGCCGCCAGCGGTGCGCGGGGACGACACCCGGGTCGGCGATCTCCAGCCCGTTCCCCGTGAAGAAACGCTCGACGTCGGCCCGGGAGCGCAGCACGAAGGTGAACCCGCGCTCGGTGTAGGTCCGCTGGACCGCGCGGATGTTCTCGGGGTTGAGGTCCTCGGTGAGATGGCTCAGCACCAGCCGACTGCCGCCGGGCAGCTCGTCGAGCAGCCCGCTCACCAGCGGATATGCCTCCTCGTCCGCGACGAAGTGCAGGATCGCGACCAGACAGAGCCCGATGGGCCGGTCGAAGTCCAGGGTCTTGGCGGCCTGTTCGAGGATGCGGGCCGGGTCCCGCAGGTCGGCGTCGATGTAGTCCGTACGCCCCTCGGGACCGCTGGTCAGCAGGGCGCGCGCGTGCGCGAGCACGACCGGGTCGTTGTCGACGTACACGACCCGCGACTCGGGTGCGACGCGCTGCGCGATCTGATGCACGTTCTCGGCGGTGGGCAGCCCGGTGCCGACGTCGAGGAACTGCCGGATGCCGTCCTGCTCCACGAGTGTGGTCACCGCGCGCCGGAGGAAGTCGCGGTTGTGCCGTACGTCGAGGTACCCGCGCGGGTTGGCGGCCAGCGCGGCGGCGGCCGCGTCCCGGTCGGCGGGGTAGTGGTCCTTGCCGCCGAGGAAGACGTCGTAGACCCGGGCCGGGTGCGCCTTGCTGCTGTCGATCCTCCTCCGCAGCTCGGCGGGATCCTGACTGAGGGCATCGGACATCGGCGTCTCCCTGGAGATAGGTGGTTCAATCAACAACCACTACGGCGGTCAACCACCTAACGGTTCAACGGATTTGATGGTGCCCGTGCGGCACGACCACCGCGGAGCACGCCCCGGGACTACTCCGTCGTCCCCTCCTCGACCCACTTCTCGCCGCCCAGCGGGAACTCGTAGGCCGGGCGCCCGTTGTTGCCGCTCGTACGGAAGGGCCGGCCGTGGTCGTCCACGGTCAGCGTGCCCGAACGGTCGCCGCTGGACCAGTGCAGCTCCAGGTACCAGCTGACGTCGTACGCGGAGGCGTCGGCGCGGATGTAGTACACCTCCGGGTCGGACTCGCTCACCTTGAACGGGAAGTTCGCGTGCCCCGCCTCGGGCACGACACCGGGGCGCGCGGCGTCGAGGGCGACCGTGAAGAACCGGGTCGGTACGCCACCGCCGCAGCCGACGCCCGGATACCCCATGGCGTAGTCGTTCCAGGCGAGCGGCGCCCGCTTCCCGGCCATACGGACCGTCAGCCTCTTGACGACCACGGTCTCCTCGCCCCTCCCCTGCACGGTCAGCTTCAGGAACTCCTCCCC
>NZ_POUC01000127.1 GCF_002891435.1 Streptomyces cahuitamycinicus | reverse complement strand
GTCCACTCCCCGTGGTCGACGTCCAGGCGGTAGGGGAGGTATCCGGCTTCGGTGAACAGCTCGTAGAGCAAGTCCAGGGCCTGGTGCGCCCGCGCGGTCTCGTCCGCGGTCCGCGCGAACCGGAGGGGACCCTTCGTCCGGACGGGGCACACTGGATCAGGACACGAGCCCGTACCGGGCACCGCGCGGAACGGGCCGGTACACCGACGCGCACTAGGGGGCGGGTGGCATGGGAGAGCCGGAGTTCAGGGCCACGGGCGTGCGGATCGGTACGCGGCTGCGTTCACTCACCCGGGCCGGCCAGGTCCGGATCAGCGACGGCCGTCTCGAACTGCTGACCAGCTACGGCAGTGAGATCGACAGCGCGCCGGTGCAGGCCGTGCGCGCCTCCAAGCCCTGGTTCGGCCCCGATGACCGGGCCACCGCGGACCTCAACGGCCAGCGCTACCTGCTCACTCTGGGCGACCACGACCCCGCACCGGGAGAGCCGGGACCGCCGGCCGCGCGGCGCTTCATCGAAGCCGTGCGCAGGGCAGCGGGGCGTGGCGACTGAGATGTCCGCGACTTGCGGTACTGCACCCCCTGCGCCACTCTGGTCTCACGTCACTCTGGGTTTACCGGCGATAACGCTGCGAACCAGCCCGCCGGCCACGACAGCAGGCGGCAGTGTCATGCAGGCGCCCTGCTGGATCCGAACTCCGTGTTCTTCCGGACCTCACGTCGGGGAGTCGCAGCCGTGATCAGCTACCCAAGCAGGCACTGCACGGTGGAGCTCCAAGCCCTGCCGTCGCGGATCGGCCAGGTCCGCAGAATCGTATCTGCGCAATTGCGCTACTGGCATCTGGATCCCCTGATCGACCGGGCCTCGCTCGGCGTGACGGAGCTGTTGTCCAACGTCCACCGCCATGCCCAGCCCGACAAGACGTGCACCGTGGAGATAGAGCTGCTGCTCGACCGGCTCACGGTCTCGGTGCGTGACGGCGACCCGCGCATGCCCGTGGTCGACGACGCCGAACCGCTGGCGACCTGCGGGCGCGGGCTCGCGATGGTGGCCGCCATGAGCGAGAGCTGGGGCGTCCGGCCGGACGGCGAGTCCGGCAAGGTCGTGTGGTTCACCCTGCCGACGTCCACCCCCGCGGTGACGGCGCCGTCTCTCCACGCGCGACGCACGGTCCTGGAGAAGCCCGCGCGCCGGTTCGCCGAGGTCGGTCCTTCCACCGACGGGCTCCGGCCCGACCATGCTCCCGCCCGGTCCGCCGTTGCCGGTTGACCGGGCGGTGACCAACGTCCCCTCGGGGACGTGCGCCGTCCGGTGCACTCCGGGGGCGCACGCCACACCGTGGCGTGCGCCCGCAGCACGCTCGGACTCGGCGCGCGCCGGGCCGGAAGCGGCACCGCGAGGGAGCGGGACGCGACTCCCCCGAGGGCCACGACCGCCAGAGCCGTGAGTCGCGGCGGCCACCCCTAGGCCACACCTCCCTTGCGGCCGAACTCCTCGTTCAGTACGGACAGTCGGCGCCAGTACTCGTCCTCGTCGATCTCGCCGGAGGCGAAGCGGTGGCCGAGTACGGCGATGGGCGAGTCGTCCCTGACGGCGGACTGCCGCCGGGGACCGCTGCGGCGGCCGCGCCACCCGGAGCGGCGCAGCAGCACCACGCCGCCGCCGATCACCAGCGCCCAGATCACCGGGAAGAGCAGGATCCACGGGCCGGGGCCGCCGCCGTCGCCGAAGTTCGCCAGGGTCTGCATGTCGTCCGACTCCTCGATCGCTCGATGGCTTGTGTCGCTGTCGAGCGTCCTCCGGCAGGGGCCCCGATGCGTCGTACGGCCGGCGGCACCGCCCGTACCCCGTGGGGAGCAGACGGCCGGGGCCACGTCGTTCCGCACTACCTCGACTTCTGTAACTACTGGTATGTACAGTACGGCTATGAGCACCCCGGAACGGCTGATCGAGTCCACCCGCGCACTGCTGTGGGAGCGTGGCTACGTGGGCACCAGCCCCAAGGCGATCCTGGAGCGTGCGAACGCCGGGCAGGGCAGCATGTACCACCACTTCAAGGGCAAGCCCGATCTCGCGCTGGCCGCGATCCGGCGGACCGCCGAGGAGACGCGCGCTGCCGCGGCGGGAGTACTCGACGGCCCGGGCACGCCGTACGAGCGCATCGAGGCGTATCTGCGGCGCGAGCGGGACGTGCTGCGGGGCTGCCCGGTCGGCCGGCTGACGATGGATCCGGACGTGATCGCGAGCGCCGAGCTGCGCGCGCCGGTCGACGAGACGCTCGACTGGCTGCGCGGACGGATCGCCGGGATCGTCGAGGAAGGCAAGGCGCAGGGCCAGTTCGCGCCCGGACTCGACGGCGGCGAGATCGCGGCGGCGGTCGTCGCGACGGTCCAGGGCGGTTACGTCCTCGCCCGGGCCTCCGGCTCCCCCGCCGCGTTCGACGCGGGGGTCCGGGGACTGCTCTCCCTGCTGGCACCCAGGACTTCTTGAGGAGACTCCCTTGCACGCCATGCAGTACGAGCTCACCCTGCCCGCCGGCTACGACATGGGCGTCATCCGCGACCGCGTCGCCCGCCGGGGGCACCTGCTCGACGACTGGGACGGGCTCGGCCTGAAGGCCTACCTGATACGCGAGCGCGGCCTGCGCGGCTCGCCGGTCGGCCAGTACGCGCCCTTCTACCTCTGGAACACCGTGGACGGCATGAACGCCTTCCTGTGGGGCGGCGGGTTCCAGGGGGTAAGTGACGACTTCGGGCGGCCGTCGGTGCGGCAGTGGACGGGGCTCACGTACGAGGAAGGGGGCGCCTCGCACGCGCGGTTCGCGGTGCGGCGGCGCCAACCGGTGCCGGACGACGGGCCGTTGGCCGACGCCGTGGCGGACGCGGTGGGAGAGGCCCGGCGGCTGGCCGTGGAGGACGGGGCCCTGCTCGCCGCCGCGGCCGTCGACACCAGCCGCTGGGAGCTGGTGCACTTCTCCCTCTGGGAGCACGACACGCCCGAGGCGGACGGCGACGTGTTCGAGGTGCTGCACCTGTCCGCGCCGGGCCGGGACCGGCTGCCCCGGGGACGCCGGTGGTGAGCGCGGTCCGCACGGTGCTGGGAGACGTGTCCCCCGCGGACCTGGGTGTGTGCGATGCCCACGACCACCTGTTCTTCGGCAGTCCCCGACTGCCCGGCCAGGAGCTGCGCAGCGTGACGGCGGCGCGCGCGGAGCTGAAGGCGTTCCGGGAGCAGGGCGGTGGGACCGTCGTGCAGTGGACGCCGTACGGGCTCGGGCGGCGGGCCGCCGATCTGCCGCCGCTGTCCCGGGAGACGGGTGTGCACGTCGTGGCCGCGACCGGCCTGCACCAGGCCGTGCACTACGAAGAGGACACACTCGCCGGGCTGCGGAGCCGGCTCGCCGAGGTCTTCGTCGCCGAACTCACCGAGGGCATCGGGACATCGGGGGTGCGGGCGGGGCTCGTCAAGGTCGCGGGCGGCTTCCACACCCTGGACGCGCACGCCCGCTGGACCATGACGGCGGCGGCCGAGGCGCAGCACGCCACGGGCGCGGCGATCGCCGTGCACCTGGAGTTGGGGACCGGGGCGCTGGACGTACTGGACCGGCTGTGCGGGGAGTTGGGGGTGCCGCCGCACCGGGTGGTGCTCGGGCACCTCAACCGCTCCCCCGACCTCGTGGTGCACCGGCAGGCGGCACGGTCCGGCTGCTATCTGGCCTTCGACGGGCCGTCACTCGCCCACCACGCCACGGACTGGCGGATGCCGGACGCCGTGCGGGCCCTCGCCGACGCGGGGTTCGGCGACCGGCTGCTGCTGGGCGCGGACACCACGACGGCCGCAGCCCGCTCCGTCAGCGGCGGCACCGGGATGCCGTACCTGCTGCGCCGGGTGCGGCCCCGGCTCGTGCACGCCGTGGGCGAGGAACTGGTGAGGCGCGTCCTCACGGAGAATCCGGGACGGGCGTTCGGGGCCGAGTGGCCCTGATCCGCCTGGTCGACGGCCTCAGCCTCCGGCCTGGTCGCTGTCCTTCATCGAGCCCCAGCCGTGCCATCGGTCCACCTCGATCCAGGCGCTCACCCGGGGGCGGACGCGGTCGGGGTAGGGCTTGCCGGTGTAGTGGCGGGCGAGGAGGTCGATGTCGGCCAGGTCCTCGTCGTCGTGCATCTCGGTCACGCGGCCGATGAGGGTGACGTGGGTGTACCAGTCGTCGCCGGCGAGGACGGTGAGGGTGACGCGCGGGTCGCGGCGCAGATGCTTGAGGCGTACCCGGCCCTCGTCGAGGTTGATCAGCACCCGGCCGTCCTGCCACGCGTACCAGGTCGCCGTGGAGACCGGTGCCCCGTCGGAGCGCAGCGTGGCCATGACGCACGGGTTGGGCCGGCTCAGCAGGGCGTCGGCCTCGGGAGGCAGCGGCGGCTTGGACATGGAGGGAACCTCCTAGGAGTCGGTCTTCTCGTCGAAGCTGGCGAAGTAGGCGGCGGCCATGTCCTCGTCGGCGTGGCCCTGTGCGGCGGCGCGCTCCATCCGGGCGGCGGCCGCTTCGGCGACATCCAGCCGGACGCCGTTGTCCGCGCCGGCCTGGACGATCAGCCGGGCGTCCTTGGCGGCGGTGCTCACCGCGAACTGGGGCGGTGTGAGCTTGCCTTCGAGGACGAGATCCGACTTGGCGCGCAGATAGCCCATGTCGAGCGGGCCGCCGGCGACGAGGTCGAAGAAGCCGTGCGGGTCGACGCCGAGGGCCTTGGACAGGGCGAGGGCCTCGCCGGCGGCGGCCGTGACGGCGAGGACCCAGCTGTTGGCGACGAGCTTGAGGCGGGTGGCCCCGCCCTCCGCTCCGTCCTCGCCGGACCAGACGGTACGGGCGCCGACCGCCTCGAAGACCGGCGTAACCGTCTCGCGCCCCTCGGCGGGGCCGGCCGCGAGCACGGTCAGTTGCCCGGCCTCGGCGGGCCGGCGGGTGCCCAGGACGGGGGCGTCGTAGAAGAGGAGGCCGTGTTCGCGGGCGAAGGCGGCCAGCTCGGCGACGTCGTCGAGGCCCGCGGTGGTGGACTGCGCCCAGGCGGTGCCGGGGCGCAGGCCTGGGGCCGCCTCGCGCATCGTGTCCAGGGCGGCGGGGCCGTCGTGGAGCATGGTCAGGACGACGTCGGCGTCCCGCACCGCCTGCGCGGGGCCGGCGGCGATGTGCACGCCCTCGGCGGCCAGCGGCTCGGCCTTGGCCCGGGTGCGGTTCCAGGCATGGACCGTGTGACCGGCCCGGGCGAGGTTGCGGGCCATCGCGGCACCCATGATGCCGGTGCCCAGGACGCTCACGGTGAGCTTGTGGGTCATTGCGTCAACTTCCTCGGTGGTGCGGGCGCAGGGCGGACTGCGCGCTCCCCAGCCTGCCCGCTCGGCGGCGCGCCTGCCCGGAAGCGGCGCGCTCAAGCCTGATACCGGTGGGGCCAGTCAGGCGGGGACGCGTCCGGCGACCGGTCAGCCGCGCGGGGACAGTGCTCCCAGTGGGTCGTCCAGGACCGGCTGCCAGGCCAGTTCCGCCGCGCCGACCAGGCTGTTGTGGTCGAGGGTGCAGGGCAGGATGGGGACGCCGCCGCTCTGGCCCCACAGACTGCGGTCGGCGACGACCGCGCGCAGGCGGCCGGGGTCGGCGTCGAGGAGGGTGCGGTGCAGGCCGCCGAGGATGATGCGGTCCGGGTTGAGGATGTTGACCAGGCCCGCGAGGCCGAGGCCGAGGCGGTCGACGACGGCCTCGGCGGCGGCGCGGACGCCCGGGTCGTCGTAGTGGTGGCGGATCAGGTCGATGGACTGCTGGAGCAGGGAGACCTCGGGGCCCGGTTCGTGTCCGGCCTCGGTGAGGAAGGCCAGCGGGTCTGTCTCCACGTCGAGGCAGCCGCGGCTGCCACAGTGGCAGGGGCGGCCCTCGGGGTGCACGGTGAGGTGCCCGACCTCCAGCGCGAGGCCGGAACTGCCCCGGTGCAGGCGGCCGTCCAGGACGAGTGCGCCGCCGACACCACGGTGGCCGGTGGCCACGCAGAGCAGGTCCCGGGCGCCGCGGCCGGCGCCGTGCCGGTGCTCGGCGAGCGCGGCGAGGTTGACGTCGTTCGCGGCGAACGCGGGCCCGTCGATGCCGGCCGCGCGGACCTGCTCGGCGAAGATGTCACGCACGGGCGCGCCGGCGGGCCAGGCCAGGTGGAGAGGGTTCAGCGCCAGACCCTCGGGTTCGGCGACGGCGGAGGGTACGGCGAGGCCCGCGCCCACACACCGGAGCCCGGTCTCGCGCAGCAGCTCCGCGCCGGCCGTGACCACGGAGGCGAGCACCTTGGCCGGGTCGGCGTCGACGACCTCGCAGCCGGGCGCGGTGGCGACGATCCGGCCGCCCAGTCCGACCAGCGCCGCCCGGAAGCCGTCGGCGTGCACCTGCGCGGCGAGCGCGACGGGTCCGTCGTCGGCGACGGCCAGCCTGTGGGAGGGCCTGCCCTGCGATCCGGCCGCGGCGCCGGGCCGGGCGTCGACCCGGATCAGCCCGAGTGCCTCCAGCTCCGCGGCGACCGCGCCGGCCGTCGCACGCGTCACCCCGAGCTCGGCGGTGAGCACGGCCCGGGTCGGCGCGCGTCCGGTGTGGACGAGCTCCAGCGCGGGTCCGAGCGCTGCGCGCCCCCGGTCCAGCCGCGTCCTCGAGGTGGTCCCATCCCCCGCCTGCCGGGGGTCCGCCTTCCCGCTCATGAGGGCGAGTCTCCCATGATCCGCCGGGATGGTGGCCGAGCCTGCCCGCCGGGCGTCACGGAGCGGCGGGGATCCGCTCGGCCGGGTGCAGGAGGCCGCTGACCCGGAGCGTGATGTTGAGGCGGCCCGTCAGCCCCAGCCCGGGCGGTGCCGTGCCCGGATGGACCCGGGGGACCCCGTGGTGGGCGAGGCGGGAGGGGCCGCCGAAGACGAACAGGTCGCCGCTGCGCAGCTCGACGTCGGTGTAGGGCCGGGTGCGCGTCTCGGTGTTGCCGAAGCGGAAGACACAGATGTCGCCGAGGCTCAGCGACACCACCGGTGCGTCGGACCTCTCGTCGCTGTCGCGGTGCATGCCCATGCGGGCGTCGGGGGCGTAGAAGTTGATCAGGGCGATGTCGTAGTCCGGCGCGGGTCCTGCGAGGGTTTCGCGGACCGCCCGGCGGCCCAGTTCGCCGAGCCACCGCGGGAACGGCTTGACCGGCGCGCCGTCCCCGTCGGCGACCGTGCGGGCGTAAGCGTACGGGTACCAGTGCCAGCCCAGGCACACCTGGCGGGCGGTCATGGTGCCGCCGCCGGGGGTACGGACCGTGCGCAGGCCGGCGGGCGGCCGGGCCCACTCGCGGCAGGCGTCGAGCAGCGCCCGCTGGTGTTCCGCGTCCAGCCAGCCGGGCAGGTGCACGGCGCCGGGCGCGATCTCAGCTCGCGGCCTGGGGAACAGCTCGGCGTCCATGCCTTCCATGGTGCCCGACGCGTCCTGAGCTGCGGCTCGGCTAGCCTGGTCGCACGATGGACGACCGTATGACGACGCCGTGGGGCGAGCCGGCGCTGACCCGTTATCCCGAGGACCCGCGCGACAGGCTGCGTGCCTGGGACGCCTCGGACGAGTACCTGCTGAGGCATCTGGCCGCGGAGCGGGTGCCGCTGGACGGCACGGTCGTGGTCGTCGGGGACCGGTGGGGTGCGCTGGTCACGGCGCTCGCGGCGCACCGGCCGGTGCAGATCACCGACTCCTTCCTCGCGCAGGAGGCGACCCGCGCCAACCTCGCGCGGGCCGGTGCCGAGCCGGGCTCGGTGCGGCTGCTCACCACGCAGGACGCGCCTCCGGAGCGCATCGACGTGTTGCTGGTGCGGGTGCCGAAGAGCCTGGCGTTGCTGGAGGATCAGTTGCTGCGGCTGGCGCCGGCCGTGCACGCGGGGACGGTCGTCGTGGGTACGGGCATGGTGAAGGAGATCCACACCTCGACGCTGCGGTTGTTCGAGCGAATCCTCGGCCCGACCCGCACCTCGCTCGCCGAGAAGAAGGCCCGGCTGATCTTCTGCACGCCGGATCCGGCGCTGGAGCGGCCCGCCAACCCGTGGCCGTACGTGTACACGCTGGAGGACGGCATCGGCCCCGCGTCGGGAGGCACCGTCGTCAACCACGCCGGGGTCTTCTGCGCCGACCGGCTCGACATCGGCACGCGGTTCTTCCTCGGGCAGCTGCCGCGGGGGCGGGGCGGCCGGGTGGTGGATCTGGGCTGCGGCAACGGCGTGGTGGGTGCCTCGGTGGCGCTGACCGACCCGGACGCCGAGGTGCTGTTCGTGGACGAGTCGTTCCAGGCCGTGGCATCGGCGGAGGCGACGTACAAGGCGAACGGCGCACCGGGGCGTGCCGAGTTCCGGGTCGGGGACGGGCTGGCGGGTGTGCCGTCCGGCAGTGTCGATCTGGTCCTCTGCAACCCGCCGTTCCACTCCCACCAGGCGACGACGGACGCCACGGCCTGGCGGATGTTCACCGGGGCGCGGCGCACGCTGCGGCCGGGCGGGGAGCTGTGGGTGGTCGGCAACCGGCACCTGGGCTACCACGTCAAGCTCCGGAAGCTGTTCGGCAACAGCCGGCTCGTCGCGAGCGATCCGAGGTTCGTGGTGCTGAAGGCCGTCAAGCGGTAGCGGAGCCCAGGGCCTTGAGGGTCCTCGCCACCGTCCGTGTCATCGCCTCCCGTGCGAGGGTCAGGTAGCTGCGCGGGTCGACCGCCTCGGGCCGGTCGGCGAGGAAGTCGCGGATCGCTCCGGTCAGCGCGATGTTGAGGGCCGTGCCGATGTTGACCTTGGTGATGCCTCCGGCGACGGCCGCCCTGAGTTCGTCGTCCGGGACACCGGAGGAGCCGTGCAGGACGAGCGGGACGTCCAGTGCGGCCGAAAGGCGTTTGAGCAGGGCGTGGTCGAGGGCCGCCGTGCGGGTGGTCATGGCGTGGGAGCTGCCGATGGCGACGGCCAGGGCGTCCACACCCGAGTCGGCCACGAAGGCCCGCGCCTCGTCGGGGTCGGTGCGGGCGCCGGGGGCGTGCGCGTCCAGCGGGGGTCTGCCGTTCTTGCCACCGATCTGGCCGAGCTCGGCCTCGATCCACAGCCCTCGGGCGTGGGCCCGGTCGACCGCCGCCCGGGTCGCGGTGAGGTTCTCGGCGTAGGGCAGGCGGGCCGCGTCGTACATCACGGAGCTGAAGCCGGCGTCCGCGGTCTGGTGCAGCAGGGCGTCGCTCTGCACGTGGTCGAGGTGCAACGCCACCGGCACGGCGGCACGTTCGGCCACGGCGACGGCTGCGCGGGCGAGCGGGAGCAGCTGTCCGCCGCGGAACTTCACCGCGTTCTCGCTGACCTGGAGGACGACGGGGGCGCGCACGGACTCGGCGCCCGCGACGACGGCCTCGACGTGCTCCAGGGTGATGACGTTGAAGGAGGCGACGGCCGAATGGGCCGCGGCGGCGCGGGTGATGAGGTCGCCGGTGGTGGTCAGGGGCACGGGGTCTCCTGGGGCCAGTCGTTGGATCGGGCCGGCTGAGAGGGACTGCGCCTTTCGGCCGGTCCGAGCGGGGCGTGGTGCGTGCGGGATGCGAGGCGGAGGAGGGAGCCGACCCGATGGGGGCCCTCCCGTGCGGGCGCGGCCGAGCGTGCAGGAGTCGGCGACGGACGGCCACGCGGCAGATGGCTGGCCGGCGCCCGGACCGAGCGGCCGGCCCGCCGCCCGTTGGCTGACCGGCCAGGCCTCGGGCGTGTGCCCGGGCCGAGCGCCAGGCCCGCCGCTCGCGGCTGACCGGCCGGACGCCGCGACGGCGGCGTGTCCGGGCGAGGCCTGAGTCAGGGCGCGAGGATCACCGAGCGCGTGAGGTGGCGCGGGGTGTCGGGGTCCAGCCCGCGGGACGCGGCGACGGCGACCGCGAGCCGCTGGACACGGACGAGTTCGGCGAGCGGGTCGAGGCGCCCGGCGATCCACAACGCGCCCGTGTCACGCACCTGTTCGGCGAGTCCGTCCGGGGCCTCGCCCAGCATCCAGGTCGCCGTGCCCCGGGTGCTGACGCTGATGGGGCCGTGCCGGTACTCCATCGCCGGATAGGCCTCCGCCCAGGCCAGCGCGGCCTCGCGCATCTTCAGCCCGGCCTCGTCGGCCAGGCCGACGGTCCAGCCGCGCCCCAGGAAGGTGAACTGCCCGCACTCCACCAGCCCTTCGGGCAGCGGCTCCGTCAGGGCGGTGCGCGCGTCGGTGACGGCGGCGTCGGGGTGGAGGCCGAGGTGGGCGCGGAGCAGAGTGAGGGCCGTGGTCGCGAACCGGGTCTGGACGACGGAGCGTTCGTCCGCGAAGTCCAGGACGGCGAGTTCTCCGGCGGCCGCCCGCACGGGCGTGTCCGGGTCGGCGGTGACGGCGGTGGTGCGGGTGGCGCCCTTCAGCCGGCCCAGCAGATCCAGGACTTCGGTCGTGGTGCCGGAGCGGGTGAGGGCGACGACCCGGTCGTAGCGGCGGCCGTGGGGGAACTCCGAGGCGGCGAAGGCGTCGGTCTCGCCCTGGCCCGCGCCCTCGCGCAGCGCCGCGGCGGCCCGCGCCATGAAGTACGAGGTGCCGCAGCCGACGATCGCGACCCGCTCCCCCGGGGCGGGCAGCGCTTTCGCGTGGTGGGCCGCCTGCGACGCGGCGCGTGCCCAGCACTCGGGCTGGCTGGTCAGCTCGTCCTCGACATGCGTCATCCCGCACCCTCCACTCTGATTGTTCCTGCAAGATAGCGCCAGCTTTCGAGCATCATCAAGCATTTGCCCGGACCGGGTGCGTTAGGGTCGCCCGGAGATCGAGACGTGGAGGTGCGGATGTCGCGGGACGCCCGCTGGAGGACGCTGCTGGAACTGCTCGTGGAGCGTGGCCGGCTGGACGTCGAGGACGCGGCGGCCGAGCTCGGGGTGTCGGCGGCGACGATCCGCCGTGACTTCGACGGACTCGCCGAGCAGCAGATGCTGGTGCGCACCCGGGGCGGCGCTGTCGTGCACGGCGTGTCGTACGAGTTGCCGCTGCGCTACAAGACGGCCCGCCACGCCTCCGAGAAGCAGCGCATCGCCAAGGCGGTGGCGGACCTGGTGGCGCCGGGCGAGGCGGTGGGGCTGACCGGGGGGACCACGACGACCGAGGTGGCGCGAGCACTGGCCGTGCGCGGGGACCTGGTGTCCGGGGAGTTCGGGGTATCCGCGGTATCAGGGGTATCAGGGGCGCCCGCGCTGACCTTGGTGACGAACGCGCTGAACATCGCCAACGAGCTGGCCGTGCGGCCCCAGTTCAAGATCGTGCTGACCGGAGGGGTGGCGCGGGCCCAGTCCTACGAGCTGGTCGGGCCGCTCGCGGACGGGGTGCTCGGGCAGATCACCGTCGACGTGGCGGTGCTCGGCGTCGTCGCCTTCGACGTGACGCACGGCGCCGCGGCGCACGACGAGGCGGAGGCGGCGATCAACCGGCTGCTGTGCGAGCGGGCGGAACGGGTGGTGGTCGCCGCCGACTCCAGCAAGCTGGGGCGGCGGGCGTTCGCCCGGATCTGCGCGGCCGAGGCGGTGGACACGCTGGTCACGGACACGGCGGCCGACCCCGAGGTGGTGCGGCGCTTCGAGGAGGCCGGACTGCGGGTCGTCACCGTCTGACGGCGGCGGTCCGCCGGCGGTTCTAGGCTGGGGCTGAGGCGCCTACCGGCAGGGAGGCTGTCATGGGCGGAACGGCACAGGACCGGGGCGGACCGGGCGGCCGGCGGTACGTACCGATCGCCGAGCACGGGCTGATCGGCGATCTGCGCAGCGTCGCCCTGGTGGGGACCGACGGCACGATCGACTGGTACTGCTGCCCGGCCTTCGACGCGCCGAGCGTGTTCGCCTCGGTCCTGGACGCGGAGCGCGGCGGCTGCTTCGAACTGGCGGCGACCGTGCCGGCCCGGACCAAGCAGTTCTACTTCCCCGACACCAACGTCCTGATCACCCGCTTCTTCACCGAGGACGGGGTCGGCGAGGTGCAGGACTTCATGCCGGTCGGCGGCGGCCCGGCCGAGGCGGAGCGGCACCGGCTGATCCGGCGGGTGGTGTGCGTGCGCGGCTCGATCCCCTTCCGTGCGCGGGTGGCGCCCCGGTTCGACTACGGCTCCCTGCCTCACACCGTCCGGCTGGCCGGTGACACCGCGGAGTTCGAGACCGAAGGGCTGACGCTCGCGCTGACCGCGACCGTGCCGCTGGAGGCCGACGGGCCGGACGTGCGCGGCGAATTCAAGCTCTCCGAGGGCGACTCTGCGGTGTTCGCGCTGGACAAGGTCGGCGGCGGTGTGACGCCCCGCCGGTGTGCGCGCACGGAGGCGGAGGAGCAGTTCGCGGCGACCGTGGCGTACTGGCGTCGCTGGCTGGCGGCGTCCCGGTACAAGGGCCGCTGGCGGGAGATGGTGCACCGCTCGGCGCTGACGCTGAAGCTGCTCACGTACGCGCCCACCGGGGCGATCGTGGCCGCGCCGACGACGAGTCTGCCCGAGGAGCTCGGCGGCGAGCGCAACTGGGACTACCGGTACGTGTGGGTGCGCGACGCGGCCTTCTGTGTCTACGCGCTGCTGCGGCTGGGATTCACCGGGGAGGCCGAGGCGTTCATGGACTTCGTGAGCCGGCACATCAGCCCCGGTGACGGCAAGACGTCCGGGCCGCTGCAGATCATGTACGGCATCGACGGGCGCACCGAGCTGCCCGAGCGCACCCTCGGCCACCTGGAGGGCCACCACGGCTCCGCGCCGGTACGGGTGGGCAACGCGGCGGCCGACCAGCTCCAGCTCGACATCTACGGCGCGCTGATCGACTCGGTCTACCTCTACGACAAGTGGGCCAAGCCCGTCTCCAGCGGCCACTGGGACGACGTGTGCGCGCTGGTGGACTGGGTGTGCGCGCACTGGGACCAGCCCGACGAGGGGATCTGGGAGACGCGGGGCGGGCGCAAGAACTTCCTGTACTCGCGGCTGATGTGCTGGGTGGCGATCGAGCGGGCCATCCGGATGGCCAACCGGCGCGGTCTGCCCGCCGACCTGCCGCGCTGGCGGGAGTGCCGCGACACGATCTACCGGCGGATCATGAGCCGGGGCTGGTGCGAGGAGCGCGGGGCGTTCGTCCAGCACGAGGACGGTGACGTGCTGGACGCGGCGGTGCTGATGATGCCGCTGACGAAGTTCATCGCCCCCACCGATCCGAAGTGGCTGTCGACGCTGGACGTGCTCACCGAGGAACTGGTGTCCGACTCGCTGGTCTACCGCTACGACCCCCGCTCCAGCCCCGACGGGCTGCGCGGCGACGAGGGCACGTTCTCCATCTGTTCGTTCTGGTACGTCGAGGCGATGGTGCACGCCGGGCGGATCGACGAGGCGCGCCTCGCCTTCGAGAAGATGCTGACGTACGCCAACCATCTGGGCCTGTACGCCGAGGAGATCAGCCACACCGGCGAGCAGCAGGGCAACTTCCCGCAGGCGTTCACGCACCTCGCGCTGATCAGCGCGGCCTTCAATCTGGACCGGGCGCTCGGCTGACGGTCAGTGGCCGTGGCCGTCGTCCGCATGCCCTTCGGGGGTACCGGACCCGGGCGCCGCCGCCGCTCCTCCGGCGTGAACGGTGAAGGCAGCCGTGTGGACCTTGCCTTCGTGCTTGAAGTCGAGGAACAGGCGGTAGGAGCCGGAGCTGGGTGCCGTGGCGGTGAACGAGATATCCGGTCCGGGCCTGGTCGTGCCGTCGCCGGGTTCGCCGTTCGGGTGGACGTGCAGGTAGGCGAGGTCGCCGGAGCGCAGGGCGACCAGGTGGCCGTACGCGCCGAGGTAGGGCTGGAGGTCGGTGACGGGCTTGCCGTCGCGGGAGACCTTCAGCTTCAGTTCGCCGGCCTTGCCCGGACGCAGGGCGCCGGACAGCCGCACCTCGTAGCCGTCGACCCGGGTCGTGGCGCTCTCCCGCGGCAGTTGCCGGGCCTGGTACGGGCCGGAGGCGGCGAGGTCCGCGCCGAGGGTGAGGTTGCCGGCGTTCTTCTTGTCCGGGGTGAAGTCGGCGAAGACGCGGTAGCCGCCCGCGCGAGGCAGGTCCACGGGGGTACTCCAGGTGCCGTCGGCGGCGCGGGTGGGGTGCAGATGGCGATAGGTGATCAGGTCGCGTGAGGCCACGATGAGGTGGAGTTCCTTGTCGTGCTCGCGCTGGTAGGCGGTGACCGCGCGGCCGTCGGCGTCCCGGACGGTGAAGCGCAGGTCTGCCCGCTTGCCCGCGGTGACGCGCGGGGTCCGGAGGTCGAGAGTGTAGCCGCCCTCGGAGATCTGCAGACCGCCGGCCGGGGGCGTGTCGTGGCCTGCGTGCCCGCTGCCTCGCGCCTTCTCCGGCGCGGGCCGGGTGTGTTCGTCCTCGTGCTTCGGGGGGCTGTCGGCGACGACGGGGCCGACGCCCTGTCCGACGCCGTAGGCCGCGCCGAAGGTCGCTGCCAGAGCGGCGGCGAAGGTGGTGATCCTCAGTCCGGTGTTCATGGCCGTCGGCTCCTTCAGATACCGGGCCTCCCGCTCGGATGCGGGGCCTCCATGCTGCTCACCATACCCCTGGGGGGTACCAAGTCAAGCTGTTCTCGCGCTTGCATCGTATACCCCTCAGGGGTATACCTGAAGTCGGCGGAGGGATACCCCCGCCCCGTATCTCCACACTTGTTGGATTCGTCCAGAGGAGGCATCCGATGCCCGCCACCACCTACGCCGTTTCCGGAATGTCCTGCGGCCACTGCAAGGCCACGCTGACCAAGGTCATCGGCGAGCTGGACGGCGTCAGCGGCGTCGAGGTCGACCTCGACACCGGTCATGTCACCGTCACCGGTTCCGCCGAGCCCGACGACGCCGTCATCGCGGAGGTCGTCGACGAGGCCGGCTACGAACTGACGGGGAGGGTCTGAGCCATGAGCACCGGTACGACGACCGGCACGGACGCCGAGGTGGAGCTTGCCATCGGCGGTATGACCTGCGCGTCCTGCGCGGCACGTGTCGAGAAGAAGCTCAACCGCATGGACGGGGTCACCGCCACGGTCAACTACGCGACCGAGAAGGCGAAGGTCAGCTACTCCGGCGGCGTCTCCGTCAGTGACCTCGTCGCCACTGTCGAGGCGACCGGGTACACCGCGTGGGAGCCCGCACCTCCCGCGGAGCAGACCGACGTGGCCCCCGGGACCGACGAACTGCGGCCGCTGCGCGAGCGGCTGGTCACGGCCGTGGTGCTGGCGGTTCCCGTCGTGGCCATGGCCATGATCCCGGCGCTGCAGTTCGAGTACTGGCAGTGGCTGTCGCTCACCCTGGCCGCGCCGGTCGTGACGTACGCGGCGTGGCCCTTCCACAAGGCGGCGTTCACCAACGCGCGGCACGGCGCGGCGACCATGGACACCCTGATCTCGGTGGGCGTCTCGGCCGCGTTCCTGTGGTCGCTGTGGGCGCTGTTCTTCGGCACCGCGGGCACGCCGGGCATGACGCACCCCTTCGAGCTGACCATCCAGCGCACGGACGGCGCCGGGAACATCTACCTGGAGGCCGCCGCGGGCGTGACCGCCTTCATCCTGGCCGGGCGGTACTTCGAGGCCCGGGCCAAGCGCAAGGCGGGCGCGGCACTGCGGGCGCTGCTGGAGCTGGGGGCGAAGGACGTCACGGTGCTGCGGGACGGCGGCCGTGAAGAGACCGTTCCGGTCGCGGAGTTGAGAGCGGGCGACCGCTTCCTGGTCCGGCCCGGCGAGAAGATCGCCACGGACGGGACGGTCGTCGAGGGATCCTCCGCCGTGGACGCCTCGATGCTCACCGGCGAGTCCGTGCCCGTGGAGGTGGGCTCGGGCGACCCGGTCACGGGCGCCACGATCAACGTCGGCGGGCGGCTCGTCGTGCGGGCCACGCGCGTGGGCGCCGACACGCAGCTGGCCCGGATGGCCCGGCTCGTGGAGGACGCGCAGAACGGCAAGGCCGCGGCGCAGCGGCTCGCGGACCGGATCTCCGCCGTGTTCGTGCCGGTGGTGATCGCCCTCGCACTGGGCACGCTGGGGTTCTGGCTGGGCAACGGCGTGGGGCTGACGGCCGCCTTCACCGCGGCGGTCGCCGTCCTCGTCATCGCCTGCCCCTGCGCCCTCGGGCTGGCCACGCCGACCGCGCTGATGGTGGGCACCGGGCGGGGTGCCCAGCTCGGCATCCTCATCAAGGGGCCGGAGGTCCTGGAGTCGACGCGCCGGGTCGACACCGTCGTCCTGGACAAGACCGGCACGGTCACGACCGGCCGTATGACACTGCTGGCCGTGCACACCGCCGAGGGCACGGACGAGGCCGAAGTGCTGCGGCTGGCCGGGGCGCTGGAGCACTCCTCCGAGCACCCGATCGCCCGGGCCGTCGCCGACGGGGCGCTGGAGAAGCTGGGTGCGCTGCCGACGCCCGAGGACTTCGCCAATGTGCCCGGGCTCGGTGTGCAGGGCGTCGTCGAGGGCCACGCGGTGCTCGTCGGCCGGGAGCGGCTGCTGGCCGACTGGGCGATGAGGCTTCCCGAGGGGCCGGCCCGGGCCGGGGCGGCGGCCGAGGCGGCCGGGCGCACGGCCATCGCGGTCGCCTGGGACGGTGAGGCTCGTGCGGTCCTGGAGGTGGCCGACGCGGTGAAGGACACGAGCGCGGAGGCGGTCGGGCGGCTGCGGGCGCTCGGGCTCACGCCGATCCTGCTGACCGGGGACAACGAGGCGGTGGCCCGGTCGGTCGCCCGGGAGGTGGGCATCGAGGAGGTCATCGCCGGGGTGCTCCCGCAGGACAAGGTCGACGTCGTGAAGCGGCTGCAGGCCGAGGGCCGGTCGGTGGCGATGGTCGGCGACGGCGTCAACGACGCCGCGGCCCTCGCCCAGGCCGATCTCGGACTGGCCATGGGCACCGGCACGGACGCCGCGATCGAGGCCGGTGACCTGACCCTCGTCCGCGGCGACCTGCGGGCCGCGGCGGACGCCATCCGGCTGGCCCGCCGCACCCTCGGCACCATCCGCTCGAACCTGTTCTGGGCCTTCGCCTACAACGTGGCGGCCCTGCCGCTGGCCGCTGCCGGCCTGCTCACCCCGATGATCGCCGGGGCGGCGATGGCCTTCTCGTCGGTCTTCGTGGTCGGCAACTCGCTGCGGCTGCGCACCTTCCGGACCGCCGGCTGAGGCACCGGCGGGTCACCGGCGGCGCCACACCAGCGTGTAGCGCCAGAGCAGACGGCGGCGCAGACGGGCGCCGGGAAGGACGACCCGGGCCCCGCGCGCGATCTCGGTGAAGGACAGGTCCGCCGGACGGGTGCGGGCTGTCATCGAGACCGGGCGGGGCACCGGGCGGCCCCGGCTCTTCAGCAACGCCATGACGAGGTTGAGCGGGACCGACACGATGCCGAACAGATGGTCGACGGGCGTCCGCTCCCGGGCGACGCCGACGATCACCAGGGTGCCGCCGGGGGCGAGATGGTCACGGAAGGCCTTGAGCGCCGGTTCGAAGGGCAGATGGTGGACGGCGGCGACGCAGGTGATGACGTCGTACGACTGCTCACCGAGCCCGGTCAGCGCGTCGGCCGCCGTGTACGTCACCGGGGTCGCCGCCGGGGTCAGCTCCCGCGCCCTGGCCGTGATCTCCGGGTCGGCGTCGATGCCGTGCACGCGCCGCGCCCGCAGGGCCAGCAGCCGGGCCAGGTCGCCGCTGCCGCATCCCACGTCCAGGGCGCTGCCCACCCGCCCGGGGAGCTGCCGCAGGATCCAGCGGTGGAAGTGGGCGTTGTGGTCCCAGGGGCGGGCGGCGTGAAAACGCTCCAGCGCTCGCAGGGCCCTGTGGGGCAGAGGTGACATGTGCTCAGTGTCCCGGCTCGCGGGGGTGGCCGTCGGCCGTCCGGGCACTCGGGCGGTACCGGCTCGCAGGGGCGCCGAGCGTGCGCCGGGCGTGAGCCGGTACCTTGCTGGGGAAGGCCACTGCGGGGAGAAGCACATGACCGATCCGACGACCACAGACGCGGACGCCCCCCGTCCGCTCCGGTACGCCCGGGACTCCGCGGGCGGAGCCGGCCGGCTCCTGAGCGCCGTGTTCGGCGATCTCAGGGCCGTGGACGGCGCCCTGTACGCGGCGGTGGCCGCCACTCCCACGCCGACCCTGGACCGGACGCTGCGCCACCTGTCCCACGCGGCCGACCACTCCAAGATCTCGTTCGGCATCGCCGCCGCCCTGGCACTCGGCGGGAAACGGCCGCGCAAGGCCGCGCTGGTCGGCGTCGGCGCGATCGCCGTGGCCTCGGCCTCGGCCAATCTGCTCGGCAAGCGCCTGGTGCGCCGGGCGCGGCCCGACCGGGAAGCGGCGCGGGTGACGGTGGACCGGCACGTCAAGATGCCGACCTCGGCCTCGTTCCCGTCGGGGCACACGGCGTCCGCGGTCGCTTTCGCCACCGCCGTCGGCGTGGTCCTGCCGCCCGCGGCGGTTCCGCTCGGGGCGCTGGCGAGCGCCGTCGGCTACTCCCGCGTCCACACGGGCGTGCACTACCCGGGCGACGTGGCAGCCGGTGCGGTCCTCGGCATCGCCAGCGCGGCGGCGGCCCTCGCGGCGGCAGCGGCCACCCCCTCGGCGAGGACCCAGGCCCTCCTCACGGCGGCCCGTTCCTGGCCGCGGATCAGCATCGACGGCGCCCGGCGCCGGTGAGCCGCGGGGGCGCCGAGCACGGGGGCGCCCCCGGCGCGCGGCGCCCCCGCGGTGGCCGACCGTCAGCCGAAGCCCTTCACCGCCTGGGAGCACGTCCGGGCCGTGCTGGTGCGGCACTGCCCGGTGGTACGTCCGGGCCGTGCCGGCGCGGGAGGTCTTCGGGCCCACCGCTGTACGCTGCGCAGGCTAGTGAAGGCAAACGGCGGCGGACCGGCGTACGTCGACGGCCGTGAGCGCCAGGGCCAGCGGCCCGGGGGCGAGGAAGGCCAGCGGCAGCAGCATCCAGGCGCACAGCCCGGCCGTCGCCACGGCGAGCAGGACCAGGCCGCTGCCGCCCATGTCCGTGACGGCGTCCCGGCCCGCCCCGCGCACCGCCGCACGCCAGTCGGTGAGCGACTCGGGGCGCCCGCACGCCCGCAGGCCGACCACCGCCGCGCAGGCGCCGATCACCGCGGAAGCCACCGCGAACAGCGGTGCCCCCGGCAGCCCGGCCCCGGCCAGCGCCAGGTCGGCGGCGAGCAGCAGCAGACCCGCCAGGGCGACGGCTCCCGCCACCAGGTCGCCGACGCGCAACCGCCGCCGCAGCAGGGCGAAGTACCGCCCCGCC
>NZ_POUC01000126.1 GCF_002891435.1 Streptomyces cahuitamycinicus | reverse complement strand
GCCCCACTCCCCCCACGGAAGCAATCTTGTCCAAGCCCCGAAGCAAGGCCCTAGTTGAAGGAGCCGTGCCATGAAAGGCAAGAGAAGACGCAGAACCACCGTGGGACGGGGCGTCCCCGCCCTGGCCCTGGGCCTGACCCTGATCGCCGGACTCTGCGTCACGGCCACGGGGACGGCCGCGGCGGACGACCCCTCGTACGCCTTCCGCAACCCGAAGCTGTCCGTCGACCGCCGTGTCGACGACCTCCTCGCCCGCCTCACCCTCGACGAGAAGATCTCCCTGCTCCACCAGTACCAGCCCGCGATCCCCCGCCTCGGCATCCAGTCGTTCCAGACCGGCACAGAGGCCCTGCACGGCGTCGCCTGGCTCGGCGAGACCACCGTGTTCCCGCAGGCCGTGGGCCTCGCGTCGACCTGGGACCCGGCGTTGATGAAAAAGGTCGGTGCGGCGGTGGGCGACGAAGCGCGCGGCTTCCAGCAGGAGCGCCCGGCCGGCTGGGGCCTCAACCTGTGGGCCCCGGTGGTCAACCCGCTGCGTGACCCGCGCTGGGGCCGCAACGAGGAGGGTTACTCCGAGGACCCGTACCTGACGAGTTCGATGGCGATCGCGTACGGCACCGGCCTCACCGGCGGCGACCCCGACCACCTCAAGACGGCGCCCACGCTGAAGCACTTCCTCGGCAACAACAACGAGGTGGACCGCACCACCACCTCGTCCGACCTGCGCCCACGCGTGCTGAAGGAGTACGAGGAGCCGGCCTTCAGACCGGCGATCGAGGCGGACGCGGTGACCGGCGTGATGTCGTCGTACAACCTCGTCAACGGCCGCCCGGCGACAGTCGATCCGGCGCTCGACGACGTACGCACCTGGACCTCCCACGACCTTCTGAACGTCACCGACGCCCACGCGCCCAACAACCTGACCGGCACCGGCAGTCAGAAGTACTACGGCACCCTGACCGAGGGCAACGCGGCCACGCTGAAGGCGGGTATCGACAGCTTCACAACGGACGACACGAACTCCGTGCGGACCACGACGGCAATCAAGTCGGCAGTGTCCACAGGCCTGCTGAAGGAGTCGGACGTCGACACGGCGGCCGGGCACATCCTGAGCATCCGCGTCCGGCTCGGTGAATTCGACCCGGGCGGCGGAAAATACGGCTCCATCGACAAGTCCGTCATCAACAGTCCGGCCCATCAGAAGCTCGCGCGGAAGGCGGCGGCCGATGCGGCGGTACTGCTGAAGAACTCGGGCGCCACCCTGCCCCTGAAGTCCTCCGCGTCCCAGGACATGGCGGTCGTGGGCCCGCTCGCCGACACCCTCTACACCGACTGGTACTCGGGCACCCTGCCGTACGCCGTGACGCCCAAGGAGGGCATCGCCGCGAAACTCGGCACGTCGGTCGCGAGTAGCGAAGGCGTGGACCGGATCACGCTGAAGAACGCGGAGAGCGGGACGTACGTGACGGCGGGGACGGACGCCGACGGCGAAGTGCTGAAGGAGAGCGCGTCCAGTGGGGCCGAGGCCCAGTTCGACGTGTTCGACTGGGGCTCCGGCATCGTGACCCTGCGGTCGGCCGCGAACGGCAAGTACGTCGGCTACAACTGGTCGAACTTCGTCAACGACCAGGCCCAGCCGAACGGTTGGTTCGTGCAGCAGCAGTTCGCGCTGGAGGCGCAGGCCGACGGCACGCACCTGCTGCGGTACGCGGGCTACGAGACCCGGGAGCCCTGGTGGTCCAACCCGGTCTACCTCGGCCCGGCCGGCGACGACGGCACCCTCGGCCTGGTCACCAAGGCCGAGGCCGCGCGCTACACCAAGGACATCGTCCGCAGCGGCGTCGAGGAGGCCGTGGCGGCGGTGAAGAACAAGGACGCGGCGGTCGTGGTGGTCGGCTCCATGCCCGCGATCAACGGCCGCGAGAACGACGACCGTGAGGACATGGGCCTGGCCCCGCCCCAGGATGCCCTGGTCAAGGCGGTGCGAGCGGCCAACCCGAAGACGGTCGTGGTCGTCGAGAACAGCTACCCGACCACCCTCGGCGCCCTCCAGAAGGAGGTCCCCGCCCTCCTGTGGACCACCCACGCTGGCCAGGAGACCGGCAACGCCCTCGCCGACGTCCTCTTCGGCGACGTGAACCCGGCCGGACGGCTCACCCAGACCTGGTACGAGTCGGAGGCCGACCTCCCCTCCATCCTGGAGTACGACAACATCAAGCACGACCGCACGTACCAGTACTTCAAGGGTGACCCGCTCTACGAGTTCGGCTACGGACTCTCGTACTCCTCCTTCCGCTACGGGAAGTTGAAGCGCTTCGACGACGGGTACGAGGTCGCCGTCACGAATACCGGCAAGCGTGCCGGGGACGAGGTCGTGCAGCTCTACACCCACCAGCGCGTCTCACGCGACAAACAGCCGCTGAAACAGCTGGAGGCGTTCCAGCGGGTCTCGCTCAAACCGGGCCAGACGAAAACCGTCAAGCTGAGGCTCACGACGAAGGACCTCGCACACTGGGACGTCACCCGTTCCAAGTGGGTGGTCGAGAGCGGCACGTACGACGTCCTCGTGGGCGCGTCCTCCGAGGACATCCGCTCCCGTACGTCCCTGAAGGTGCGCGGCGAGACGATACCGGCCCGGGGTCTCTCACGGCCGACCCGGGCCGAGAACTTCGACGACTACGAGGGTGTGCGGCTGGTCGACGAGTCCAAGGTCCGCGGAACCGCGGTGGGCGCTTCGGCCGACGGGGCCTGGCTCAAGTTCGCCGATGCCCAACTGGGCTCCGGCGCGGCGAAGTTCAGCGCGCGGGTGGCCGGAGCAGCCGGGAAGGTCGAGATACGGCTCGGCTCGCCGACCGGTACGCTCATCGGCACGGCGAAGGCGTCCGGAACGGGGTCGGTGTACACGTACGAGACGGTGAACGCCTCTCTGTCCGCCGCCGCGAAGGGGCGCCAGGACGTGTACCTCGTGCTGAGCGAGGGCCAGAGATTGTCGACGTTCTCGCTGCGCTGACCCGGACGGCCTGCGGCTGATCGTCCTTCTCGTCGGTACGTGCGCCTGTACCCACGAGAGGCACCACCAGGTCGTCGGTGTGCTCGTGGCCCCGCGGGAAGCGGGCGCCGTCGACGGGGTGGAACCCCCTCGACGGCGGGTGGAACCCGTGTCCTTGATCGCGGGCGCGTATCCGATGTCATGGTGATCAGCGTCTCGGGGCCCCCTCCGGCGTGCGGGCAAGCCGCTGTGCCGTTTCCGCTACACCTTGGGGCCCACCTGCGGGGCAGGGACATGGGCGGAAGTGATCCTGACCGACAAGGTCTGCACTGCGATCAGGTCATCGGCAGTCACTGTGTTCGCGACTGCCTGGCGATCACCCCCTCCAGCGAGGTGCTCGAAGCGACTTCCCGTGTTGAGCATCGATTCGGCCGAAGCCGTCCGGCAACGATCGAGTCATGCCGCTGTACCGGGATCGATGGGACGGTTGTGCAGTGCCATCCCGGACGGGGTCTGACTCCTGAGATCTTTGACCGAAGTGTCCAGTCACGGACCTGTCGACTGTCGTCGCGGGATGCTGCCTGCCACCGAGCCACAGGGCGTGTCCCCATAGGGGCCTTGCCGACGATCAGGCGCCATCACAGTTCAGACCGCCCGAGCAGGCCGGTGCGCATCCACCCAGCCGGCACGTCACCACGTGGGAGGCGAACCAGCATGACGACCCGACAGAGCAGCACCTCCTCCAGCACAGATCCTCCCGTCCGGCGCGAGGTCGTGCTGGGCGTGGACACGCACGGCGAGGTTCATGTCGCCGCCGTGATCTCCTCGCTTGGGAAAATCCTGGGCACCGAGTCCTTTCCGGCCACGGCGGTCGGCTACCGACAGTTGCTCGTGTGGGCCCGCAAGCGGGGTACGGTGCGCCGTGCCGGTGTGGAGGGCACCGGGACCTTCGGCGCGGGCCTGTCCCGCTACCTGCTGGCCCAGCAGATTCAGGTGTTCGAGGTGAACCGGCCCGACCGCTCGGCCCGGCGGCTGCTGGGGAAGTCGGACCCGCTGGACGCTCAGGCCGCCGCGCGAGCGGTGCTCAGCGGTCGCGCCCGGGCCCGGGCCAAGTCCGGCGACGGCCCCGTGCACAGCGCCCGGATCTACAAGCTGGCCAAAGACTCCGCGGTCAAGGCCCGCACCCAGGCGATCAACCAGCTCAAGGCCGTCCTGGTCATAGCCGATCCCGCCCTGCGGGAACGGTTGTCGAGCCTCGGCAACGCCGAGCTGTTCCGCACCTGCGCGCGCCTCGGCCCACCCGACGGTGGGGGAGACGAGGACGCGGTGACCCAGGCCACCCACATGACGTTACGCATGCTCGCCGAGCGCATCGAACAGCTCACCGCGCAGATCAATGAGCTCAACCAACGCCTGACCCGGCTCGTCGAACACCACGCCCCACAGCTGCTCGAACCGGTGGGCATCGGTCCGGACAGTGCCGTCACTCTCCTGATCACCATGGGGGACAACCCTGAGCGGCTGAACACCGAGGCGTCCTTTGCTGCCCTTTGCGGAGTCAGCCCCATCGAGTACTCCTCTGGCCGGCGGCGCACGCGCCGGCTCAACTACGGCGGCGACCGCCAGGCCAACGCGGCCCTGCACCGCATCGTGTTCACCCGGCTGCGCCACGACCCGCGTACCCAGGCGTACTACGAACGCCGCACCCAGGAGGGCAAGACCCGACGTGAGATCATCCGATGCCTCAAGCGGTATGCCGCCCGAGAGGTCTTCAACCTGGTCAGGCCAGTGTCCAGCACCCCCGCGTTATAGGGGCGTCTGCGACGAGGAGCCCCGCAGGTGCGGCCCGGCGGGGCTTCTGAGTACGTGGGGTTTCCTGTCCGCCGTGAGCACTGTCGCACTCGGGTTCTCCTCTCCCGAGCACCCGAAGCAAGGATGCGGTGACGACACGCGTCTTACGGCCGACGCACAGCATCCGACCCGGGAACTCTTCGCGACCAACCAAGTCGTAGCCTTCACCCCTGCAAAGCCCAACGCCTTTGCCGCATTGCGGTCCACTTCCCTGTAGGCCCCCTCCATACGGGCTCCGTGCCACGACGAAGCCCCGTCGGGGCTCGGCGGGGCTTCTGTGCACAGAGGTTGTGACGGAGTGCAGCGGCCGGCGTGGGCACCGTTGTACTCCGGCTCTCCGCGGGCCAGGTCAGTCATCCCCGGTGGTCCGGCTCACCAGTGCGCCGTACGCCAGTTGCAGCGCGTCCGCGCCGGCCAGTGCCGCGAGCGCGCCCATGGCGGTCCGGGTTGCCCGCGGCCACAGCAACTGCCCGGCGGTCAGGGTGGACACCACCCAGACGCTCGTGCAGAACGGGCACGTCACCAGCTCGCCGACGGTGTCCCTGCCGCCTTCCGGCTGCGCCTCCTCGTGCAGTTCGGCGGGGCCCTGGGGGCCGACGTACCGCGTGAAGGGCGCGCGCAGCGGACTGGTGACGGACGCCTTGCTCAGGAGTCTGCTGAGCCGGAAGGTGGCGACCGAGGTCAGGACCACGTCCCAGGGCTGGGGCCGGTCGGGCAGGGGGCTCCCGCGCAGCCGTACCGCCGTGGCCCAGGCCGCGGTGTACGCCCCGAATCCCGTCATGGACGCGAGATAGCCGCCCAGCGGCCGGTCGTGCCCTGCGGAGTACCGTCGTCCGGTGCGCCGGGCGAACTCGCGCAGGCGTCGTGCGAGGCGGTTGTCAGCCGTCTTGTCAGCTGCGGCGTCACCTGTGGTTTCAGCCCTGTTGTCAGGCGTGGTGGCCAGGGGATCCATGGGTCACACCCTCCTCCGCGGCGCCCGGTTGCCGCTCTGTCTCCCGGCTGTTGTCCGTGTGCTCCGCCCGGTCGTCCTGGCGCAGGCGTATCTCGATGTGGCCGTCGGTGATCCGGGTTTCGAAGGCGGGCTGGGGAGCGGTGGCGGGGCCGCGTACGTTCCAGCCGTCGGAGAGGCGGAAGACGCTTCCGTGCCAGGGGCACTGGATGCATCCGTCGGCGATCGTGCCCTCGGACAGTGGTCCGGCGAGGTGGCTGCACCGGTCGGCCAGAGCGTGGATGGTGCCGCCGGTTTCGCGCACGACCAGGACCGGTACGTCGTCCACACTGCGCCGCACGGGCCGGCCGGCCGGGAACTCGTCCACGGTGCCGATCCGGTGCCAGCCCTCCGTGACCACGTGCGGCACCTCTTCGGCGTGGTTGGCGCCGGATGCCTGACGGTAGGCGAGGTGGCCGCCCAGCATGCCGCCGACTCCGACCGCCGTCAGCCCGAGCAGGCCGTAGGCTCGGCCGGCCGCGTGGCGTCCGTTGAGGCGGCAGGTGAGTGAGGTGGCGTACAGCGCGACGGCTGTCACGTTGCTCAGGGCGTGCACCAGGCCGACGCGTTGTTGCTGGCGGTGCAATTCCGCCCAGTCGGTCCAGCCTGCCAGGGCCGCGGGGGCGGCGGCGGTCAGGCCGACGCCGATGAGCACTTCCGCTTCACGGGAGCGGCCGGGCCGTAGATCGAGCAGGGCCGCGGACAGCCAGCTGCCGATCGGCACCTGCACCATCAGCGGATGGACGGGGTGGCCCAGCCACCTTCCGTGCAGCGCGTCCCGGCCGCGACCGATTGGCAGGGCACGCACACCCCGGCCGATGGCGTCGATCACCGCATCGGCCCGGGGGTCTCGTTCTATGCGGTCCAGCAGCGCCAGGACCCGGTTCTGCCGCATCCGACGGCGTGGCGTCGTGGTCATGCGCAGCCGGGTCCCCACCTGCGCATACCGCAAACGGCCGACCAGGCCGGATGAACCCCGGCAACGGCCCCATGTCACGAGCCAGCGCGCGAGGACCCGCCGCGGCAGGGCGGCATGGACTGCCTGTTCCTGGGGGACGGCCACCCGGTCGCGGAGTGGGTCCGGTGCTGATGGAGGCCGTGCCGGCTGAAGCGTGCGCACTCGGCCTCAGCCAGGTGCGGTGGACGACCGTGAGGAGAAGCGACGTTACTTCCTGTCTGTCGACCAGAAGGCCGTCGTCTGGAAGCCGGTCATCAGACGCAACTGGGATCCGATGACGGGTACCCGGGAGGGACGACCGGGCTGCTCGTCCTCGGTCTGAGGGGAAGCGAGGGAGGAAACCGTGCAGCGGCCTGATGAGGAGCTGCTGGATTTCGATACCGGCGAGCTGGAGGACTGGGACGAGGAGCGCGCACGAGCGGCCCTCGACGGCGAACACGGCACGCTCTACCGCAACCACCTCGACATCGCCCTGCACCTCGACCAGCGGGCGGAGGCCGAAAGCCGGCGCACCGACACCGACGCGCGCTACAAGGCGGGCTTCACCCAGGCCCTGCGGGACACGGCCGCGTTCCTGCGGCAGACCTACTACCTTCCCTGAGCCGGGCGAAGGGTTTCGCCCGGACGCCCGGCGTCCTGGCCCCCTTCATGATCTGGCCGGTGCCGTTCCGCCCGCGGTGCCGGGCCCCGCGGGTTTCCTTCGATCGTGCGCGGGGGACCCGACGCCCGTGGTGGCATACGGAGCAGAGCAGCGGGTGCGCCTGCTGGCGCTGCGGGCGGGCTGGCTGACGCAGACGTTCGTCCACTGGCCGTTCCGGCCCGACGCGATCCAGGCGCTCCTGCCCGGGGGACTGGTCGTCGACGACTACGAGGGGGCCGCCTGGGTGGGGCTCACCCCCTTCGTCATGGCGGACGTGCGACCACCCGGTGTACCCGCCTCGCTGCCCGGCCTGCCGACGTTCGCGGAGACCAACCTGCGCACGTACGTACGGCACCGCGACGGCCGGGACGGGCTCTGGTTCCTGTCCATCGAGGTCGCCTTCCCCCCGATGGTGGCGGCCCGCGCCATCGGCGCACCGTACAACCCGGGCACCCTCCGCGTGTCCACGGACGGGGACACCGTCTCGTACTCCGGTTCCCGATGGATCGGTGACGCCTCCTACCGTCTGGTCGTCCGGCCTGGCGACCCGATCGAGCCGACGGAGCGGGACGTGTGGCTGACCTCGCGCTGGCGGGCTTACACCCGCAGGCTCGGCATGCTGTGGGAGACGCCCGTCGAGCACGAGCCGTGGCCGCTGGCCACCGCCGACGTCGATGTACTGGAGGAGACGCTGACCGCCGCGGCGGGCCTGCGGGAAGCCCCCCTCGGTGAGCCCCTGGTGCACTTCTCGGAAGGAGTCAGGCATGTACGGCTCGGGCCCTCCAGGCCATGCGGCCCGGAGCGCGTCTCCCAGCCCTCCTGACTCCCCTCGCCCGAATTCTGGCGCCGTCACGCGACACCCGCGCGTGCGCTTCGACGGCTGGATCGCGGGCATGGGCACCTCCTCCGGCACACGGATCGTGCTCGGACACTGGCAACGGTCGCCCTTCGGAGCGTTCAGCGACGTGATGCTGGAGCGGGCCGACGGGGACAGGCTGCTGCTGGCCCCCACGCGCGAGACAGCGGACTTCATCAGCGGCACCTACATCTTCGACACGGCCCGTGTCGTCCCGGTCGAAGTGAGCGTCACGCACGACGCCTGGACCGTCACCGCCGGGCCACTCGACCTGCGTTTCACCACCGGCCGGCGAGGGCTTCTGGGCTTCTCGCTGCGGACCGTGCCCGGCGCGCTCGCCCGCCGTCCGGCATGGAGCGCGCTGACGGACCGGCCCGCCCGCCTGCTGCTGCCCGGCGTGCGCACCCGCGGCAGCGCCGGACAGGGCCGCCGGGAGTGGTACGGCGCCCGGGACCTGCTGCCGATCCGTGCCGTCTCGGCCGCCTACGGAGGCGCGGACCTCGGGGCGATGGCACCCGTCGAGCCGCCCGTGCGCTTCGGGTTCGGTTCGGCGCCGAGGAACCCCTCCGCCACCCGGGTCACGACGACAGTCGAACTCGGCCCGGAGTGACGGCGCCTGGGCAGGGTACCCGGCCGGGACCTACGGAGGGATGACCCTTGAGCAGAACCGGAGTGCGGGAGCCCGCCCACACGCTCGCGGTCGCGCACGGTGCCTTCAACATCGTGGGCGGACTGTGGCCCCTGCTGCACCTGCGCAGCTTCGAGTGGGTCTTCGGCCCGAAGACCGACGTGTGGCTGCAGATGACGACGGGCGGACTGCTCGCCTCCGCCGGCGTCGCCCAGCTCGCGGCGGCCGGGGACGCGCAGGGCCCGGCCCACGCCCGCCGTGTCGGTCTGGGCACCGCCGTGACGCTGCTGGCCGTCGACTTGGTCTACGTACCCAAGGGGCGGATCCGGCCGACGTACCTCCTTGATGCCGCGATGCAGACCGGATGGATCGCCGCCTGGCTGCGTTCGTCCCCAGCGCGGAGTACAGGGGACATCAGGAGCGGCCGACGGTGAACGAGCGGCTCCCGCTATCACCGCCCGGACCGCCCGGACGGCTACTCCCCGACGCGCCGTTCGGTGACGACTGCCGGATTCATGCCCCGTAGGCATGCCTGCGGGGCAGCGGTCCGACGTGGGCGTGGCGCCCGGGGCGGGCGTCGGCGTGGCGCTGTCCGGGGCCCGGGCCGCCGCGGGCGGCCAAGGCGTCGGCGACGGCACCCGTGGCGAAGGCGTAAACGGCCTTGTGCAGCAGGTCCACGACGAGTTCCTTGCGGGGCCAGGTCTGCGGTGGGGCGCCGACGCCGGTCGCGTTCTCCAGGATCTGGTCGTTGGTGAGGCGGACGACGGCGAATTTGGCGGAGGCGACCGGTCCGCGCAGTCCGGCCTGGGCCATGACCGACCGGAGCACCCCGAGGAGGGCGGCCTGGCCATAGTGCATGGCCCAGTTGACTGGCAGCGGTTGGGGGCCGGGTCGTTCGGGCAGGCCGATCAGCCGCTGCAGGACCCGCGCGGGCACATGAGAATCGGGCCGGCCGGTGACGGCCTGCTCGATCTTCTCGCCGATAGTCATCACGACGCCTCCGGCGGTACCGGCGAGCAGTCCCTGCCACAGTGCGCGCTTGATCATGCCCTGGCGAGTACCCGGTACGACCACCTTCACCCACCGGTCGCGCGGCGGGCGTCCCGGTGGGCGACGGTGGGTGGGGAGTACCCCGGCCGTGTCGCCCTATCTCTCTCACGCCGCCCGGGCCCGGCACACGGACCGCGCAAAGTACCGGCGAGATCCGCGGCCCGCTACACACCGCCGGAGTGGGTGGCGAGCGCAGGTGCGGGTACCCGTGGCGCGAATCACGCGAAACAGACATTTCCGACCCCGCCCCTGATGTACGGAGGATGCCATGTCCTTGGTCGAGAAGCTGCTCGACGCCTACCCCGCCGAGACCGGGATGCCGCCCAAAATGCTGGGCGAGGCGGTCGACAAGCTGTACGAGTGCGCAGGCGTCTGCCTGACCTGCGCCGACGCTGCCGCCGCCGAGCAGGACCCGGAAAAGATCGTGATGTCCATCAAGTGCGTGCGCCTGGACAACGACTGCGCCGACCTGTGTACGGTCGCGGCCCGCATCCTGGCCCGCCAGACGGGATACGACGCGCCGACGACGATGGCGATCATCGAGGCGACCCGCACCGTCCTGCGCGCGAGCGCGGACGCTGCCGAGGAGTTCAAGGGCACTCCGTACTTCGAGCTGTCCGCGAAGGAGTGCCGCGAGACGGAACAGCTGCTGGGTCGGCTGGCCGAGCAGATGGGCTCGAGCGACGCCGGCGAGGGGTACCCCACGTCCCCGCCCAGCGCGACGACGCCTGCCGGAGCCTCCATGGGCGGCGGGGCAGAGACGTCTGGAACGTCCGAGGCGTCCCAGGAGGTCTCCGAGGAGCAACTCCGCGAGATGAACATGGACGAACTGCGCGACATGGCCCGCGACAAGGGCCTCAGCGGTGTTCACGACATGCGCAAGGAAGAGCTCATCGACGCGATCAGCGGGAAGCGCGGGTCCTAGCGCGGCGAATCGATGGCCAGGACGGACCGGCATGATCACGCCTTGACAGGTCAAGGCCCTGCTGGAGTCCAACGCCGACCTCGGTCGTCGTGTCCGGCGCCGCCGCCTTGAGCAGGTCGGCTCCAGGGACGCTGTCCCTGGCAGCTGTCCGGGAGCACGACCTGCTGACGGGCGCCTGAGCAGTTGCTCTGGACCCGCGCGCCTACGACGTACCGGGCGGGCCGCGCAGGACGTCCGTGGTGATGTCCGGCAATGACCTGCCGGTGCGGAGGGCCTCGGCGCGCATGAGGGCGAGGGCGTCCTCAGGGCTGATCCGCCGTCGGCCCGCCAGGGCTCCGACGGCACGCCAGGTGTCGAACCAGTGGGCACGGACCACCTGCTCCGGCTCCCACGCCGGGGCGTCGTTCCCCGTGAGCAGCATCTCGCGGGTGGGCATGAGCGCCGCCGTCACCGCGTCGGCCACGTGGGACGCCTGCTCCAGGGCGTCCTCATCGAGAGCGCGGGGCCGTGTCGACAGCAGGTCTACCGACCCGAGGACGTAGTCGCCGAAGAACAGGGGGAGCGCGTACACCGAGCCCACTTCCGGGAGTTTCTCGTGCGCCATCGCCCCGAACAGCGGCCAGGGCGTCAGTTCCTGCCGCAGGTCGTCCACGGCCACGGGCTCGCCGGTCTGCGCGGCACTGATGCAGGGCCCCTCCAGCACCGTGAACTGGATTTCCTCCAGCAGCAGGGCGGCATCGTCCGACGCGGCGAGCAGCTGGCGGGAGGGTGTGTCGGTGAGCAACGACAAGGTGGCACCGTCCACGCCGAGTCCCTCGCACACCGCCGCGCACACCCGCCGGGGAACCTCCTCGCGGGGGTGCCCGCCGCGGCTTCCGC
Source organism: Streptomyces cahuitamycinicus (assembly GCF_002891435.1). Taxonomy (GTDB): domain Bacteria; phylum Actinomycetota; class Actinomycetes; order Streptomycetales; family Streptomycetaceae; genus Streptomyces; species Streptomyces cahuitamycinicus. The sequence continues at coordinate 7,763 of NZ_POUC01000126.1, read as the reverse complement.
GACCAGCCGCACCGCCTTCGTCGCCTCGGCCATCATCCGGCCCTCCGCAGCCCTGACGCATGTGCCCCGATGCCCACCGTCACGTGTCTCCCTGTGTCATCCGAGCGGACGGCCACCGCCGACTCACCGCCCCTGTGCCCGCGGCGGACGCCGATCCGCGCATGTCGGGTGCCCTGTGTCGCCGCGTGCAAGCCACGAACGGCACATGAGACCCGGTCGACTCGGGGGAGGGCAAGCGGCGGGGCCGCCGCTCCCACCGCTGCCGCAGCCGCAGCAGATGCGGCGGACTGCTCAGGTCGCTACTGGGGCGGCTCCCGACGACCCGGACCGCCTTGACGGGGACGGTGACGCCATGGGCTGCGAGGCCAAGTGATCCACCTGTACTCCACCACTCCGCTGGCAGACGGCCAGCCCCGCCCGCGGTCAGTGCCGCGGCCTTGGCTTCGCCGGCCGGGACGTGACGGCTCTGCGGGCCTCGCTGCTCGGAGCCTGTGCCGATTGCGGCTGACGTCGCGTCGCTGCTGTGACATGCCTGTCGGGTGCCATACCTTGGCGGCGTTGCCTGGCGGCGGCCAGCCGGTTCTACCCGGGTGTCGTGGACGTGAGGTTCTCCTCCGGGCGTGTTCCTGCACGTTGGCGCGGAGGGCGGCCTGGTGGCTGCCGGGTTGCGGGCCATGGCGGTCTCATGTCCCGTGTGCCGGGTCTGCGCCCGATGCCTGCCGTGAGGAGGAATGCGGGTGAGCAGCACCGCGCTTATGGGGGACGTGCTGTCCGCTGCCGAGGCCGGCGGCTTGGGGGCGGCGCGGTCGCAGATGGCGTTGTCGCTGGGCTGGCACATCATCGTCGCCTGCCTGGGGGTGGGGATGCCCGCGATCACCGTGTTCGCCGAGTGGCGCGGTCACCGCACGGGGGATGTGCACTACCGGCTGCTGGCGCGGCGGTGGGCGAAGGCGATGGGGGTGCTGTTCGCGGTCGGAGCGGTGTCCGGAACCATCCTGTCGTTCGAGATGGGCCTGCTGTGGCCCGGGATGATGGGCACCTACGGGCAGGTCATCGGCCTGCCGTTCTCACTGGAGGGCATCGCCTTCTTCATTGAGGCGATCTTCCTTGGCATCTACCTGTACGCCTGGGACCGGCTGCCGCCCCGCCAGCACATGCTCACCGCACTGCCGATCCTCGTCGCGGGAGTGGCCAGCGCTTTCTTCGTGGTCGCCGCCAACGCCTGGATGCAGCAACCCGTGGGCTTCCAGATGCGGGGCGGTCGGGTCGTCGCCGTCGATCCCTGGGAGGCGATGTTCAATCCGGCGACCCCGCCGCAGACCGTTCACATGATCCTCGCCGCGTTCATGGTCGCCGGTTTCCTCATGGCCAGTGTGTACGCGGTCGCGATGCTGCGCGGCCGCCGCGACCGGTACCACCGGCTCGGCTTCCTGGTGCCGTTCACGATCGCCGCCCTGGTGACCCCGGTGCAGATCGGGGTGGGCGACTGGGCGGCGCACTTCGTGGCGGACAACCAGCCCGTCAAACTCGCCGCCATGGAAGGCGTCTTCGACACCGCGCGCGGTGTTCCCCTGCATGTGGGCGGTATCGCCGTCGACGGCGAGATGCGCTACGGCCTGGAAATCCCCCGCGGGCTGTCCCTGCTGGCACACTTCGACCCAGACGCGCAGGTCGCGGGGCTGAACGAGGTGCCGGCGCGCGACCGCCCACCCGTCAACATCACCCACTGGGCGTTCCAGATCATGGTGGGCTGCGGGTTCGCGCTGCTGGCCCTGTCCGCCTGGCTCGGCCTGGTGTGGCGGCGCCGCAAACGGCTTCCGGGCACCCGGTGGTTCCTGCGCGCCGCCGCGCTCTCCGGGCCGGCCGCGGTCCTGGCGCTGGAGTCCGGGTGGGTCGTCACGGAGGTGGGGCGCCAGCCCTGGATCGTCTACCGCGTCATGCGCACGTCCGAGGCGGTCAACCCCGCATCCGGAGTGGTGTGGGGATTCGTGGTGGTCAGCGTCGTGTATCTGGTGCTGACCGTGGCCACGGTTTATGTGCTGCGCCGCCTGGCCCGTGACCAGCCCGTGCCGATCGCCCCGCAGGAGCGCGATGTCGCCGAGTTCAAGGTCGTCTGAGACGCCGAGCGGAAGGAAGGACACCGGTCATGTCGCTGCCCGAGGCCATGCTGGCGGTGCTGTGGATCGGTCTGACCGCCTACGTGTTGTTCGGCGGCGCCGACTTCGGCGGCGGGGTATGGGACCTGCTCGCCGGAACCACCCGACGCGGCAGGCCCCAGCGCGACCTGGTGGAGCACTCCATCGGTCCCGTCTGGGAGGCCAACCACGTCTGGCTGATCTTCGTCATCGTGCTGCTGTGGACCGGCATCCCGCCCGTCTTCGCCGCCATCGCCTCCACTCTCTACATTCCGCTGACCCTGGCCGCCCTGGGGATCATCGCCCGCGGTGCGGCCTTCGCCTTCCGCAAGGTCAGCGTCGAGATCTGGCAGCAACGCCTCTTCGGCGCCACCTTCGCCTTCTCCTCCCTGGCCACGCCCTTCTTCCTGGGCACCGTGGCGGGCGCGGTGGCCTCCGGCCGGGTACCCGCAGGCATCACCCAAGGCGACACCGTATCCAGCTGGCTCAACCCCACCTCGCTGATCAGCGGGGCTCTCGCGGTGGGAACCGCCGCCTACCTCGCCGCGGTCTATCTCACCCGAGACGCCCAGCGAGCCGGTGATGCGCCGCTGACCGAAGCGTTCCGCCGCCGCGCACTGGTCACCGGCTTCGTCGTCGGTGTCCTGTCCGCGGCAGGGCTGGTCGTCCTGCACGCCGACGCACCCGCGCTCTACTCCAAACTCACCTCCGGCAGTGCCTTGCCCCTGTTGATCCTCTCCGTGGCATCGGGGCTGGTCTCCCTGGCGTTGCTGATGTGGGGCCGGCACCTTTTGGCCGTGCGGCTGACAGCCGCCCTGGCCGTCGCCGGCCTGCTGTGGGGCTGGGGAATCGCCCAGTACCCCCGGCTGCTGCCCGGCGTCACACTCCAGGACGCCGCCGCCACCGACACCGTCCTGTCGGCCAGCCTGATCTGCCTGGCCGTCGGAGCAGTCCTCCTGTTGCCGTCCCTGTGGTGGCTGTACGCCACCTTCCAACGCGACCATCCCCAGCCGGCCGAACAGGCTGACGGACCGACCCACGGAGACAGTGGCACGTGACGGCGCTCATCGCCGGCTGCATCAACGGCAGCACGTGAAAGCGCCCGTCACCGGCCGCACGTACCGACACCGAGTCGGCTGGAAAGCCCCCAGCGCAGGTACCAGCGCAGCCGAACGGGTCCTCGCCCAGCCCTAGCAGGGGCGTCGGCGCGCTGCCGGTCAGATGCGGCGTGTGATCAGTGCCCGCTTCACTTCCTGGATCGCCTTGGTGACGGCGATGCCACGCGGACACACGTCGGTGCAGTTGAAGATTGTGCGGCAGCGCCACACTCCGTCATTTCCGTTGAGGATCTCCAGCCGCTGCTCACCGCCGTCGTCCCGGCTGTCGAAGATGAAGCGGTGCGCGTTGACGATCGCCGCCGGACCGAGGTACTGCCCGTCGGTCCAGAAGATCGGGCACGACGATGTGCACGCGGCGCACAGGATGCACTTGGTCGTGTCGTCGAAGCGCTCCCTGTCCTTCGCGGACTGGATGCGCTCCCGGGTGGGCTCGTTGCCAGTCGTGATGAGGAACGGCATCACGTCCCGGTAGCCCTGGAAGAACGGCTCCATGTCCACGATCAGGTCCTTCAGCACGGTCAGGCCCTTGATGGGCTCGACTGTGATGGGCTTGCCCGGGTTGATGTCCTTGATCAGTGTCTTGCATGCCAGCCGGTTGCGGCCGTTGATCCGCATGGCATCCGACCCGCAGATGCCGTGCGCGCAGGAACGGCGGAAGGTCAGCGAGCCGTCCTGCTCCCACTTGATCTTGTGCAGACCGTCGAGGACGCGCTCCTTCGGATCGATCTCGACCAGGAAGTCCTGCCAGGTCGCCTCCGCGGAGACCTCCGGGTTGAACCGGCGGATCCGGAAGGTGACCGTGATGTACGGGAATGCAGCGGAAATCTGCTCCGCCTTGTCCATAACCGGCGTGGCCATCGGAACCGGCCCTCCAGCGCTCGCTGTGGTGGCTGCCTGCCGAACCGGTCGACGGCCGAGGCAGGCGCGCGGTGAACCCCCCTCCCCGCAGAACGCTTCGACGCTCCGCCGGTCCACCGTACGCCCGGTGCTGACCCGGCGCCGCGCGCCAACGCATGCGGTAGATCCGCGATCATCAGCCGCCGGGTATACACGCGAGGGCCAGTGGGTGGCGACGCGCGACTCTGGGTACCCGCGACGGCAACGACACCAGGGCAGCGAGCCGGTGCGACCCACACCGTCGGAGCCGATGCCGCCCGCACCAGGGCGGCCATGAGCAGGACAGCAGGCGGAACGCCCGGAGGCGGAGGAGGTGACGGCGATGAACCGGACGGCGCGCCGACGTCGGCCTCTGACCAGGGTCACCGCAGCCGCGACGGCCACACACGCCTTCTTCGAACTGGCCGCAGGCGTCGGGATGCCCTTGGCGTCGCTTCTGGGACCATTCACCGCTGCGAGCGCGTGGGCTGTCGGTACGGCAACGGCCTGGCGGGCGGGGGGCACCTGGCCCTCGCGGGACGATCCGGCCTTCGCCGTGCTCAACGGCGTGAGCCTGGCTGCGGTGATCGCCCACCTGACGGGCTGGCCGCGCAGGCGGACGCGGCTGGGTCTTCCGTGGCTCACGGACTGCGAAGGGCTTGGCCCGCGGCTCATGCCGTACTACAACCCGATCCTCTACGTCTCCGGTACCGCGGCCGTGGCAGCCTTGCTCCTGGAGAACGAATCCGCTCCGCGACGCCTGCCGCTGCTGGCTCCTGCGCTGGTTCCCCTCCTCGTCGCCGCCCAGCGTGCGGAACACCGCCGGCTGAAGGCGATCGCGGCAGCCCGCCCCGGATGGTGGAACCGCCGTCTTGTTGAAGCCGGACATTTCGCTCGACACCACGGCTGATCGACGCCGTGTGGCGCCGATGCCTGGCTGATGAGGCGCTGGCTCGTTTGACGGCCTGCGCGGGGCCGTCGCCGCAGAGTTCCCCGAGCGGCGAAGCCGGCCGAGACCCCCCGCCTCAGCGACGTGCAGAGCGAGATGGAGTGAGCACACCTCGCTCTGCCTGCTTCAGCAACCGCCCGGCACGGCCATGGCATTGCTCATGCCCGGGGTCCTTACAGTTTGCGTGGCTCAGCGTTTCTGGCCGGGTCAGTGATGTCGATGCCCGCCGGAATGAAGCCCCGAGGCGCACCTGCGGCTCGGGCGGGAACTTGGGGCCGTCGGTATCCATCCCGTCCAGGCAGGACAACAGCTCCCTGGCCTCGCGTTCCTCACGCAGCCGTTCGTCAACCACCTTCTCGCCGCCCGGCCCTGCCCGGCGGGTGAAGGGATGGATCACCTCCTCCTCGGCCGTCTCGTGCACGGCGAGCAGGCGGACGAGGCGGCGAAAGGCGGCCCGCCGCTCGCCCCCGGTGGTCTTCTCCACCTCGTCGAACAGATTGCGGATGTCACCGTACTGGCGCCCTGCCGACGGTCACCGAGTGCCCCGGCTGCACTGGTCAACCTCTGTTTGGAGCCGGTCGGGGCAGCTCCACGTCGGGTGCGAGGGGCACGGGCGCGTCCGCCGGCCGTGTACCAGCCCACCCCCAGCACCACCGCCAAGGCCGCATCCACCACATCGCCGCCGTAGTACATCCATTGGGCGCCGCTGTGTAGGTCGGCAGGAGTGAAGTCGGTGCCGGGCGGCGGCGATGCGTACAGGGTCTTGGCGAGCACCGCGTGCGCGGCGCCGGCGGCCAGCAAGGTGGCACCGCGTACGGCGACACTCCAGCGACGGCGCACCGGGTCGAGTTGGCACATGGCGAAGGTGAACGCGAGCCCTGCCGCCAGCATGTGGGCGTGCACCACGCCGTGCAGCAGCGGCTGGTGCCGCATGGTCGCGAACAGGTCCGTCCGATACAGCAGCCAGAGGCCGCCCACGTCCAGCAGCGCCGCAAGCGGTGGGAGGACGAGCCAGCCGACGGGACGGGATCGCGCGAGGACCAGCAGGCGTCGTCGTGCCCGGCCGGGCCTGAGGGCTCGCAGGGCGAGGGTGAGGGGGCGGGCCACGACGAAAGGCAGCGGGGCGGCCATGCCGACGACGAGGTGCTGGATCATGTGCCCGGTGAACGGTCCTCCCGGCACAATTCCCCCCGACGCCCAGGCCGTACCGACGCCCCCGGCGGTGAACGACACATCCCGCCATCGGGGCCAGGCATCCCCGCGGCGCCGCAGACGCCCCGCGGCCAGCAGATACGCCACCGCCACCAGGAGCGCGGCCACGATGGTGAGCAGCTGGCCCGTCCCGGGTCCGGTGGCCGGGCCGGGGTGGACGTGCGCGAGTGTCACGACGCCGGCCCGGCCCCGCCGCGGCGGGCCGCACGCAGGGCCAGGATCACGCCGATGAGCAGCAGGACCAGACCGGCGATGTTCCACGCCCAGTCGTACGGGGTGACGTCCACCCCGTAGCGGATCTGGTGCAGGCGCAGCAGTTTGTGGTCCACGATCCCGTCGAACAGCTGGAAGGCGCCCAGCCCGAGGAAGAAGCCCGACCACGCGTGGGCCGACGCCAGGGCCCTGCGGCGGCGCAGATCGGCGTAGAGGAAGAACCCCGCGACCAGAGCCAGCAGTTCGGCGGTGTGCAGCAGTCCGTCGGACAGCAGCCCCACGCCGGAGGTGGAACGATCGTAGAAGTGGTGCCACCCCAGGATCTGATGGAAGACGATCTCGTCGACCGAGGCCATGACCGCCGCCCCGATCACTGCGCAGACGGCCATGGACCTGCGGGACGCGGAGCCGGCGCCCGGTGCGGTGTCGGACCGGACGGAGTCGCTCATGGCTCTTCCTTCCCGCTGTACGACGACGTCGGCTGGGGATGCCCGGCGCCGAGTACCCGCCAGGACAGGGCCAAGCACAAGTGCACGGCCCTCAGGGGAGAGGAGACACGCTTCAGGACAGGGAGGGCGAACGCCGCCCATGCTCGACGTCGCAGGAGTTGGAAGCCGGTTTCCCGCGCCAACCGGCCTCGCGGCGGTCACTCGGCCGGCGGCACAGCGAGGACATGGGTGGATTCGGCACGCGGACGGCCAGTCGTCCGGCCGGGACGCCTGCTGGGCGATCAACGAGGCCGGGCGGTGTCTTCCCTACGTCGATGTCGTGGTCTCGTCGCCCTCTCCGGTGTCCGGTTCTGCGCGCTTTTCGGCGCCCGTCTCCAGGTAGCCGGGGTCGTCGCCCGAGACCCGGCCCACGAAGACGTCGTTGCGCGTCGTCCCCGTCGTGCTGTGCCGGTCCGCCGCCTCGGCGTCCGGCTTACCGCCGGTGTCCTCCGACCGACCCGAACGGACCTCTGCGGAGGGCTCGTTCGTGCGACCCCCCAGGTGTTCGCGGACCCATGACCACACGGACATGATGCCTCCCGATCAGGAGATGCGTGCCGGCGTCGACGGCGTGCCCGTGCTGCCCTCGGCACTCAGCGCCGCACCCGGTTGGTTCAACGTCGTCTGCGGCGCATCGCGACGGCCGCGGCCAGCACCAGGACCCCGGCGAGCCCGATGAACACCTTCTTGGCAGTGGCCATGGACGTGCTCAGTCCGAAGGCGTCGCGCAGCCGGTCGTAGAGACCGAGCGGCACACCCAGGACCGCGTTGC
>NZ_POUC01000125.1 GCF_002891435.1 Streptomyces cahuitamycinicus | reverse complement strand
CGGCCCGGGCCCCGCGCCCCGCCGGCGCTCCCCGGCCCGGCTCGGCCCGCAACCGTGCCGCCACCCGGCGCCGCCGCCTGGCCGTGGGAGCGGGCGCGGTCGTACTCGCGGCGGCGATCGGCGTCGGCACCTGGCTGTCCACCTCGGGCGACGACAGCAGCGCACCGCCCCAGGACACGAGGAACTCGGCCCCGCAGTCCCCCTGAGCCGCCGGCTCCGGCCGCCCGGCGATGGCCGCCGGGCGGAGCCGTTACGCTGGAGGGCGTGGCAGTCGTCGACGTATCCGAAGAGCTCAAGTCCCTCTCCTCGACCATGGAGTCGATCGAGGCCGTTCTGGACCTCGAGAAGCTGAGGGCAGACATCGCCGTGCTCGAGGAGCAGGCGGCCGCGCCGTCCCTCTGGGACAACCCCGATGAGGCGCAGAAGATCACCAGCAAGCTGTCCCACCTCCAGGCCGAGGTGCGCAAGGCCGAGGCCCTGCGCGGTCGCATCGACGACCTGGGCGTCCTCTTCGAGATGGCGGAGGAGGAGGACGACCCGGACACCCGCGCCGAGGCCGAGTCCGAGCTCACCGCCGTGAAGAAGGCGCTGGACGAGATGGAGGTCCGCACCCTCCTCTCCGGTGAGTACGACTCCCGTGAGGCGCTGGTGAACATCCGCGCCGAGGCCGGTGGCGTCGACGCCGCCGACTTCGCCGAGAAGCTCCAGCGCATGTACCTGCGGTGGGCCGAGCAGCGCGGCTTCAAGACCGAGATCTACGAGACCTCGTACGCGGAGGAGGCCGGCATCAAGTCGACCACCTTCGCCGTCCAGGCGCCCTACGCGTACGGCACGCTCTCCGTCGAGCAGGGCACGCACCGGCTCGTGCGCATCTCGCCCTTCGACAACCAGGGCAGGCGGCAGACGTCCTTCGCGGGCGTCGAGATCCTGCCCGTGGTCGAGCAGACCGATCACATCGAGATCGACGAGTCCGAACTGCGCGTGGACGTGTACCGCTCGTCCGGCCCCGGCGGCCAGGGCGTCAACACCACCGACTCCGCGGTGCGCCTCACCCACCTCCCCACCGGCATCGTCGTCTCCTGCCAGAACGAGCGCTCGCAGATCCAGAACAAGGCGACGGCCATGAACGTGCTCCAGGCCAAGCTGCTGGAGCGCCAGCGCCAGGAGGAGCGGGCCAAGATGGACGCCCTCAAGGACGGCGGCAGCTCCTGGGGCAACCAGATGCGTTCCTACGTCCTGCACCCGTACCAGATGGTGAAGGACCTGCGCACCGACTTCGAGGTCGGCAACCCCGAGGCGGTGTTCAACGGCGAGATCGACGGCTTCATCGAGGCCGGAATTCGCTGGCGCAAGCAGCAGGAGAAGTAAGTTTGTCGATAAGGCAACTGCCGCGGTCGGAGCGGCAGTTGCCTTTTCTGTACCCTCATGTCTGGGTTTTACATCACACTCACAGCCTCAGACTCCCGGCATAACCCCCGCAGTTGGACATGGCGGCCGCAAACGGCCTTGACGTGTTCTTGAAAAATGGGAAGGGTAAAGCGCGGCATGCGTGTCTCTGGGGCGCATGTGAACCGGGGGGCCTCTCTCACCGCGGCTTTCCCCGTCGAGCACAGCCCCGACGCTGCCTAATGACGATGAGCTACTGGGGGTAGCAACCACATGACGAAGAAGACGCGGATCCGTGTCGCGCGGATAGCGGCCGGTGCCGTGATCGCCGCCGGCGCCTCGCTGACCGCCGCCGGTGCGGCATCCGCCGCGGAGGCCGAGGACTGCCTGCTCGGCATCCTGTGCGCCGAGGAGTCGCCCACTCCTACCCCGCCGCCGGGTGAGTCGGGTGAGCCGTCGGAACCCGGTATCCCGACGGCGCCGAACCCGACCCAGCCGGGCACGCCCACTGAACCGGGCACGCCCACCGAGCCGGGGACCCCGACGGAGCCGGGCACGCCGACCCAGCCCACCGACGAGCCGACGGAGCCCACCGAGGACCCGACGGACGGTGGCAACAACAGCGGGGGTGGCAACAACGGCGGCGGCAACAACGCCGACCCCGACGGTGGCACCTCCCCGCAGGAGGAGGGCTCCTCCTCCCTCACCGAGATCGGCTCGGACGCCACCCCGGCGGCCCCGCAGGCCCAGGCCCAGGGCAACGGCCAGGAACTCGCCGAGACGGGTGCCGCGCAGACCACCTTCCTGGTGATCGGCGCCGCCACGATGATCGCCGGCGGTGTCGGCTTCCGGCTGCTGCCGCGCCTCGTGGGCGGCCGCGGCGGGGCTGCCGCCTGACGGTAGGGCCGTACGGACGTACGCACAGCGCACCACCGAGGGCCCGGAGCGAAACGCTCCGGGCCCTCGGCCATGTCTGGAGGCTGCCTGCCGCCTTACGCGGTCTGGTGCGCCAGCAGGGCCACCGCGGCGATCAGCACCGTCAGCAGTGCGATCAGAGCCATCGGATTCATGCCCGCGAGGAAGTTCTCCTGCTGCAGCCGCTCACGGTTCGCGCGGCACACGGCGCAGCGGCCCTCGTTCACGGGGGACGCGCAGTTCGCGCACACCAGCCGGTCGTACGTCATGCGCTTGCCCTCCTTGCGCCGGTTCCACGTGTCCAACGTCCGTGGGGGTGGGAATGTTCCCCCTCCACTTTGCCAGGTTCCGTCGGCCGTCGCGCGGCTGCGCATTTTATGTGGTTGCCCGCACACTCTCCCGCGCCCCCCAGAGCTCGGTATAAAACGGCACATCCATGGCGCAACCACGGTCGGTGACTGCGGTGCCCCACCCGGTTCGCGTATGGTCACGCTCATCTACCCCCGGCGACCCGTGGTGCATCCGTGATCCGATTCGACAATGTCTCCAAGGTCTACCCCAAGCAGACCCGCCCCGCCCTCAGGGATGTGTCCCTGGAGGTCGAGAAGGGCGAGTTCGTCTTCCTCGTGGGGTCCTCCGGCTCCGGAAAGTCCACCTTCCTGCGGCTGATCCTCCGCGAGGAGCGGTGCAGCCACGGACAGGTGCACATTCTGGGCAAGGACCTCGCCCGCCTCTCCAACTGGAAGGTGCCGCAGATGCGGCGCCAGCTGGGGACGGTGTTCCAGGACTTCCGCCTGCTGCCGAACAAGACGGTCGGCGAGAACGTCGCCTTCGCGCAGGAGGTCATCGGCAAGTCGCGGGGCGAGATCCGCAAGTCCGTGCCCCAGGTGCTCGACCTCGTCGGGCTCGGCGGCAAGGAGGACCGGATGCCCGGCGAGCTGTCCGGTGGTGAGCAACAGCGCGTCGCCATCGCGCGGGCCTTCGTCAACCGGCCCAAGCTGCTCATCGCCGACGAGCCCACCGGCAACCTCGACCCGCAGACCTCCGTCGGCATCATGAAGCTGCTCGACCGCATCAACCGGACGGGCACGACCGTGGTGATGGCCACGCACGACCAGAACATCGTGGACCAGATGCGCAAGCGCGTCATCGAACTGGAGAAGGGCCGCCTCGTCCGCGACCAGGCCCGCGGTGTCTACGGCTACCAGCACTGATACCGCACCCGAGATCCACGGAAAGGCATAACCAGTCGCCATGCGCGCCCAGTTCGTCCTGTCGGAGATCGGTGTCGGTCTCCGCCGCAACCTGACGATGACCTTCGCCGTCGTCGTCTCCGTCGCCCTCTCGCTCGCCCTGTTCGGCGGGTCGCTCCTGATGAGCGACCAGGTCAGCACCATGAAGGGCTACTGGTACGACAAGGTCAACGTCTCGATCTTCCTCTGCAACAAGAGCGACGCCGAGTCCGACCCCAACTGCGCCAAGGGCGCGGTGACCGACGACCAGAAGAAGCAGATCAAGGCCGACCTCGGCAAGATGGACGTCGTCCAGGCGGTCACGTACGAGACGCAGGACCAGGCCTACAAGCACTACAAGGAGCAGTTCGGCGACTCCCCGCTCGCCAGCTCCCTCACGCCGGACCAGATGCAGGAGTCGTACCGCATCAAGCTGAAGGACCCGGAGAAGTACCAGGTCATCGCCACCGCCTTCAACGGCCGGGACGGCGTGCAGTCCGTTCAGGACCAGAAGGGCATCCTGGACAACCTCTTCAAGCTGCTGAACGGCATGAACTGGGCCGCCCGCGCCGTGATGGCGCTGATGCTGGTCGTCGCGCTGATGCTGATCGTCAACACCGTGCGCGTCTCGGCGTTCAGCCGCCGGCGTGAGACGGGCATCATGCGGCTGGTCGGCGCCTCCGGCTTCTACATCCAGGCGCCGTTCATCATGGAGGCCGCGGTCGCCGGACTCATCGGCGGCACCCTCGCGTGCGGCTTCCTGCTGCTCGCCCGGTACTTCCTCATCGACCACGGACTCGCCCTGGCCGACCAGCTGACATTGATCAACTTCATCGGCTGGGACGCCGTCCTCACCAAGCTCCCGCTCATCCTCGCGACGAGCCTTCTGATGCCCGCGTTGGCCGCGTTCTTCGCGTTGCGCAAGTACTTGAAGGTGTGACACATGCCAACAGGGGCCGTGCGGTCAACCGGCCGTACGGCCCTTCCGCTTGTCCTAGACTCACCGGCATGTCAGGTCGTGACCCGTTCTGTCAGCCCCGCCGCATCCGTCGCGGGGCCGCCCTGACCTTGGTGTTCGCGAGCGTGCTCGTCGCCGGAGCGGCCACGGGGGCGTTGCCGCAGAGCCAGGGGAAATCGGCCCCGGACGAGGCCCGTTCAGCCGGAACGGCCGGGCACCACGCGGAGGTCGCCCGGGCCGCCGAGGAGGCCATGGCCGACGGCAAGTCCCCGATCCAGGCCGCGAAGCGCGCCGTCAGCCGAAGCGGGGACCGCTGGGGCGCCGTCTACTCCCAGGGAGAGTACGAGGAGTTCGAGGAGTCCCTCGACGGCCAGTACACCGGCGTCGGCCTGTGGGCCCGCAGCGAACGGGACGGCCGCATCGAGGTGACGAAGGTGCGCGCCGGCTCGCCCGCCGCCACCGCCGGGATCCGCCCCGGTGACCTGCTGCGCAGCGTCGACGGCGAGAAGACCGACGGCCGGGCCGTCACGGAGGTCGTCTCCTTACTGCGCGGGGACGCCACCGACGCCTCCGCCGGCACCGCCGTCCGCCTCGGCCTGGAGCGCGGCACCCGCGCGTGGACCGAGACCCTGCGCCGGGCCCAGCTGTCCACAGACCCGGTGACCGTCCGGGAACTCGACGGCCGGGTGACCGTGATCAAGGTCGCCACCTTCACCAAGGACTCCGGCCACCAGGTCCGCGAAGCCGTCCGGCGGTCCCCGCCCGGCGCCGGAATCGTCCTCGACCTGCGCGGCAACTCCGGGGGCCTGGTCAGCGAGGCCGTGACCGCCGCCTCCGCCTTCCTCGACGGCGGCCTGGTCGCCACCTACGACGTCGACGGCGAGCAGCGCGCCCTGCACGCCGAGCCCGGCGGGGACACCACGAGACCCCTGGTCGCCCTCGTCGACGGCGGGACGATGAGCGCGGCCGAGCTCCTCACCGGCGCCGTACAGGACCGCGGACGGGCGCTCGTGGTCGGCTCCCGCACCTTCGGCAAGGGCTCGGTCCAGATGCCGAGCCGGCTGCCCGACGGCTCCGTCGCGGAGCTGACCGTCGGGCACTACCGCACCCCTTCCGGCCGCACGGTCGACGGCCGCGGCATCACGCCCGACCTGGAGACCGACGAGGACGCCCTCCGGCGGGCCGGGACCGTGCTGCGCGGCCTCGCGAGCCCCTCGTAATCGACTTTCCGCGGGGCCCCTCAGTAGTGCGAAAATGGTCGGCACTATGGCTAAGGAAAAAGGGCGCAAGCTGATCGCGCAGAACAAGAAGGCGCGGCACGACTACCTCATCATCGACACCTACGAGGCCGGCCTGGTCCTCACCGGGACCGAGGTGAAGTCCCTGCGCCAGGGACGGGCGTCGCTGGTCGACGGCTTCGTCCAGATGGACGGGAACGAGGCGTGGCTGCACAACGTGCACGTGCCGGAGTACAGCCAGGGCACGTGGACCAACCACAGCGCCCGGCGCAAGCGGAAGCTGCTGCTGCACCGCGCCGAGATCGACAAGCTGGAGTCGAAGTCGGGGGAGACGGGACACACCATCGTGCCGCTCGCGCTGTACTTCAAGGACGGCCGGGCCAAGGTCGAGATCGCGCTGGCGAGGGGCAAGAAGGAGTACGACAAGCGTCAGGCGCTGCGGGAGAAGCAGGACCGCAGGGAGACCGACCGCGCGATCGCGGCGGTGAAGCGGAGGCAGCGCGGGGCGTAGGGAATACGCTGGCACCGACCCGCGTTGGTCACGTACGATGGTGACTGCACCCCACAGCGGGTGCGCGCCCCTCTGCGGAGGGGATTGTCAACACAACATGGGGATGATCGGTTTCGACAGCGGCTGTCGAAGCAGGGGAAGCGTGTCGAGGAAGCGGCAATGATCTCGTAAACCATATGTCGCAAAAAATAATCGCCAATACCAAGCGCGATTCCCAGTCCTTCGCCCTCGCTGCCTGATAAGCAGTGAGTGAAGGACCCTTAATGGGTGTCAGCCCGGGAGTGTTCCCGACCCGGATCCTGGCATAAGCTAGGGAACTAAACCATCGAGCCCGGTCACGGGGTTCGATGGGAAATCAAACAGTGACTGGGCCTGTCGGCGACTTGTTCGCGTGATCGCCGGGGCCGAGAAAAGCGCAGCGAACTGCACACGGAGAAGCCCTGATTCTGCACCGTTGGACGCGGGTTCGATTCCCGCCATCTCCACTCATCCCATGTGGGCAAAGGCCCCGTCGCTCATCTGCGGCGGGGCCTTTGTCATGCGCGTCGCGTACTCGACCGTTCCGTCAGCCGGGGTGGCAGGAGGGTCGTCTCCGGTACGGGGACGCCGTGCAGTTTCCGCATCAGGAGTTCCACCGCGCGGGTTCCCAGTTCGTCGGCGGGCAGGGACACCGATGTGACCGGGACACGGGGCGTCACCGCCAGGTCGTCGGGGCAGAGGGCCGTGACGGAGAGGTCGGCGGGGACCCGCAGGCCGAGGTGCTCGAAGGCGGTGATCAGGGGGCCCAGAAGAGGTTCGTTGTGGATCACCGCGGCGGTGAGGGCGGGATGCTCGCGGAGCAGCCGCTCGGCGAGCCGGGGGGCCGTGGCGGGGTCGGGGTCGCCCGGGTGGACGGACGTGGTGAGGCCGTGCCGGGCGGCTGCCGTGGCGAAGCCCTGCATCAGGTGGTGGGCGTAGGCCGTTTCGCGGAGGTAGACCTCCGGGGGTGAGCCGACCAGGGCGACCGTGTGGTGACCCAGCCCCGCCAGGTGGTTCACACACGCCTCGCCGGCCGCCCTGAAGTCGAGGTCCACGCAGGTCAGACCCTGCGGGTTCGCCGGGACGCCGATCAGGACCGACGGGCTGCCCGGGAAGCGGAGCCGGGGGAGGCGTGGGTCGTGAAGTCCGACGTCCGTCAGCAGCAGCCCGTCCACCGACGCCGTGGCCAGGGCACGGCTCAGGCCCTCCTCGGCCTCCGCCCGGGTGAGGAGCAGGACGTCGTGGTCGTGCGCGCGGGCCGTCGTCACCACCGACTCCGCCAGCCGCATCACCACCGGGACGTGCACGCCAGGGCGCAGCGGCGCCGCCAGGGCCAGGACGTTCGGCCTGCCGCCGGCCGCGGTGCGGGCGCCCCCGTGGGGGCGGTAGCCCAGGTCGCGGACGGCCGCCTCGACGCGCCGCCGGGTCGCGTCGGAGATCGGGCGCTTGCCGCTCAGCGCGTAGGAGACGGTGCTGGGAGAGACCCCGGCCCGTCGTGCCACGTCCGTGATCTTGACCATCAGCCGAGCTCCAGCGCGACACGCCCGGTGCCGGGCTGGGCCTGGACCTCGCGGTCGCCGGCCGCCAGGCTCCAGGCGGCTGCCGGGGCGCCGCACGTCGCCCGCAGGGTGTCCCCCTCGCGGACGACCGTGAAGGTCACGTCCCCGACCGGCACGGTCGCCCCGTCGCCGGGCCGCAGACCGTACGCCCGCAGCGTCACCCCGTCGGCGTGGTCGTAGTCCGGGCGGTCCTCCCGCGCGCCGACCGGGATCACCGCGCCCGGCCGCACCAGCAGCGGCGCGCTCAGGAAGCCGTGGCGCTCGCGCACCCAGCGGGGTCCGGTCACCGTCTGGCCGGTCAGGAAGTGGGTCCAGGTGCCCTCGGGCACGTAGTAGGTGACGTCACCCTCGTCGCTGAACACCGGGGCCACCAGCAGGTCCGGGCCGAGCATGTACTGCCGTTCCAGGTGCGCGCACCCAGGGTCGTCCGGGAACTCCAGCACCATGGCCCGCATCATGGGCACGCCCTCGGTGTGGGCGGCGCGGGCCGCCTCGTACAGATAGGGCATGAGGCGGAGTTTCAACCGGGTGAAGTGGCGGGCCACGTCCACCGACTCCTCGTCGAACTGCCAGGGGACCCGGTAGGAGTCGCTGCCGTGCAGACGGCTGTGCGAGGAGAGCAGCCCGAAGGCCAGCCAGCGTTTGAACAGGGCCGGGGTGGGGGTGCCCTCGAAGCCGCCGATGTCGTGGCTCCAGAAGCCGAAGCCCGACAGACCGAGCGACAGGCCGCCGCGCAGCGACTCCGCCATCGACTCGTACGTCGCCTCGCAGTCACCGCCCCAGTGCACGGGGAACTGCTGGCTCCCCGTCGTCGCCGACCGTGCGAAGAGGACGGCCTCCTGCTCGCCGCGGTGCTTGCGCAGCACCTCGAAGACCGTGCGGTTGTACAGGTACGCGTAGTAGTTGTGCATCCGCTCCGGGTCCGAGCCGTCGGACCAGACCACGTCGAGCGGCACCCGTTCGCCGAAGTCGGTCTTGAAGCAGTCGACGCCCTGCGCGAGCAGCGCCTCCAGCTTGGCGGCGTACCAGTCGCGGGCGGCCGGGGAGGTGAAGTCGACCAGGGCCATGCCGGGCTGCCACATGTCCCACTGCCAGACGCTGCCGTCCGGCCGCCTCAGCAGATGCCCGAGCGCCCTCCCCTCGGCGAACAGCGGGGAGCGCTGGGCGATGTACGGATTGATCCATACGGAGACACGCAGGTCACGCGCCTTCAGCCGGGCCAGCATGCCCTCCGGATCGGGAAACACCCGCGGGTCCCACCGGAAGTCGCACCAGTGGAACTCCCGCATCCAGAAGCAGTCGAAGTGGAAGACGGACACGGGTAGTTCGCGCTCCCGCATGCCCTCGACGAAGGACGTCACCGTCTCCTCGTCGTACGAGGTGGTGAAGGACGTCGACAGCCACAGGCCGAACGACCAGGCGGGCGGCAGGGCGGGGCGGCCGGTCAGGGCCGTGTACCTGCGCAGGATCTCCTTCGGGGTGGGGCCGTAGACGACGTAGTACGTCAGCTCCTGCGTCTCCGCGCTGAACTGCACCCGGGAGACCACCTCCGAGGCGACCTCGAAGGACACCTTGCCCGGGTGGTCGACGAAGACGCCGTAGCCCGCGTCCGTGAGGTAGAACGGCACGTTCTTGTAGGCCTGTTCGCTGCACGTGCCGCCGTCGGCCTGCCAGATGTCGACGACCTGGCCGTTCTTCACCAGCGGACCGAAGCGCTCCCCGAGGCCGTAGACGGACGTGCCGACGTTCAGGACCAGCTGCTCGCGCAGGTGGTGGGCGCCCGAGGCGTCCCGCATGATGCCCGCGTTCTTGTGGCCGCTGCTGGTGAGCGTACGGCCGTGCGCGAGGAACTCCACGTGCCACGGGCCGCCGCGGGCCAGCCGGACCGACAGGTCCCCGGAGGTCAGGGTCGCCTGCTCGTCGTCGTACGAGATCCGTGCGGTGGTGTCCGACGCCGTGAGCTCGAACTCGGGGCCGCGGGGCTCGCCGCCGGTGAAGTGTGTCAGGGTCAGGCCGATGACGCCGGGCATGGGGGTGTGCGCCCTGACCGTGAGGACCGGGCCGGTCATCAGGTCGCCGCGGGAGCGGACGGGCCGGGTCGGCGCGTGGATCTCCAAGGCGTCATCCGTCTCGGTGACGTCGAGGACCTGGGCCGGGTGGGCCGCGGTGACGCCCTCGCGCAGGAGCCAGTAGCCGTCGGTGAACTTCATGTGGGGGTCCCTACTCTGCCGGCGCATGACGTCGAAGCGCTTCGACGATCGAACGTATGCGGGGGACCTGAGGGCGTCAATGGTGCGTCGTCACAATGGTGAAGCGATTCGAAGCGCGTGGCAGGGACAGCATCAGGGCCACGGACGCCGCCGTCACGGGGACCACGTAACCCGCCTCCGGCGAGAGGTGCTCCACCGTCCAGCCGCCGATCGCGCTGCCGCAGGCGATGCCGCCGAGCAGTCCGGTCACCGCGAGGGTCATGCCCTCGTTCAGCCGGCCTTCGGGGGTGCGCTCCTGGACCAGCGTCATGGTGGTGACCATCGTCGGGGCCGTCGCCATCCCGGCGACCAGCAGCGCGACCGCCAGGGCGAGGAGGGAACCGGTGAGGGTCGCGGCCAGCAGCGGCAGGGCCAGCAGCGTGGCCATCGCCGCCACGCACCAGGGCAGCCGCGCCGCGGCCGGACCGGCCGGCTTCAGGGTGCCGTACAGCAGGCCCGCCCCGCAGGAGCCCGCGGCCTGGAGCGCGAGCACGACACCGGCCGCCGACTGACGCCCCTGCGCGTCGGCGAACGCCAGCGTGACGACCTCCGTCGCGCCGAAGACGGCGCCCATCGCCAGGCAGACCGCGAGCAGCGGGGGCATGCCGGCGGCGCGCAGCGGCGCCTTGCCGGGTATGTGCGCGCGGACCGGGGGCTCCGTCGCACGCCGGGTCGTGAACAGGACCATGCCGGTCAGCAGCAGCACCGCGCCCACCAGAGTGCCCGCCTCGGGGAAGAACGTCCCGCACAGGAAGGCCGCGAGCACCGGGCCCAGCATGAAGCACAGCTCGTCCGCCGCCTGCTCGAAGGAGTTGGCGGTGTGCAGCGCCTTCGGGTCGCCGGCCAGCAGATGCGCCCAGCGGGCCCGGGACATGCCGCCGGTGTTGGGGGTGGTGGAGGTGGCGGTGTAGGAGGCGAACAGGGTCCAGTCGGGGGCGTCCTGGCGCACACAGAGCAGCAGGGAGAGGGAGCCGAGGACGGCGATCACCGTGGCGGGGAGGGCCACCCGGGCCTGGCCGTGCCGGTCGACGAGCCGGGCGATCCACGGAGCGACCAGGGCGGTCGCCGCGAGCCCCGTCGCCGTGACGGCACCGGCGAGGGCGTACGAGCCCCGGCTCCCGGCGATCATCACGACCGCGCTGATGCTGAACATGCCCATCGGCAGCCGGGCGATGAGGTTCCCGGCCGTGAACGCGCGGGCGCCCGGCAGGCGGAACAGGCGGCGGTACGGGGAGAGTTGCGGCATGCGTCCACCGTCGCCCGGGGACGATCAAGCGGTCCAACACCTGTTCCGTGCGCAGTCACGCACCTGGGTTGTGAATCTGTACCGGACAGGCCGGAAGGGCATGGCGGAAAGCGTTCGCTCCTCGTTCTTCATACAGAGATATAGAGATTCCTAATGTTTCTCATGGCGCATGGAAAAGATGCTCATTCGGCAAATTCCTTCACTCGTTTGCCGCGCATCCGGAGAAGCGGGCCGACGGTTAGTCGGTACATGACCGAGGCGACCAGGAAAGACGGCTGGGCGGTAACGCTCGGCCCGTACACCTACATTCCCGCTCCAGCGCACTCGTCGGCGACTGTCAACGGTACGCTGACCAAGGAGGGTTGCCCGGTCGCGCTGCAGGTGACCGAGCCGGTTCTGCGCGATTTCATCGACCGCATGAGCGCACTGGAAAAGGATCTCGCCCGACGGTGGATCAGTGCGACGGATTGGCCCGCTTTCGTGCTCGCGGAATAGTCGGGTCACGGCATGTACGACAAAGTAGAGGGCACCGGCCGGCACCGGGCTCCGGCCCGGGATTTCATCACTCCCCTCACGCCACCGGACCCGACCTGGGACCCCGCTGAGGAGCTGGCGTTCATCCTTCAGGAGGCCCTGGGGGAGCAGGCCGCGAGTATTCCGGCCCTCCGGGACGAGGACCCGGTCCCCGCCGCGGATCCGGAACCGGCCGCTGCCCCGGACACCCATATGCGGCGGCTCCAGGACATCACCGAGGAACTGCCCCCCGTACGTGAGGTACCCCGGCGGCATCGCAAGGTCCAGACCCGCAAAGCCCCGGGCGTGCTCCGCTATACCAGCTTCCTCGTCGCCGCCCTGGCGGCCGTCATCGCCTCCGCGGTGAGCGTTCTGAGCGGCATCGTCGTCTACGACCCCCTGCGGCTGGTCGCCGTGTCCCCCGCGGCGAGGGGCCTGAACACATGGTGGCCGCTGCTGGTGTACGGGCCCTGGCTGGTGGGCTCCCTGTCCGTCCTGCGGGCCGCGCTGCACCAGCGCCGTGCCGTGCACTCCTGGTGCGTGGTCCTGGTCTTCGCTTGTATCGCCATACTGCTGTGCGTCGTCCAGGCGCCCCGGACGATCCTCGGCATCGCGGCGGCCGCTCTGCCCGGCCTGGCCGCCCTGGCGTGCTTCCAGCAGGTCGTCCGGCAGATCACCCTGACCAGGCCGCCGATGCGGTCGGCACCCCGTCACCGGGTGGGGCAGGCTCCGCCGGCGACGGGCGCGGAGGGCCAGAAGACCGCGGAGAGCCCGAAGCGCCCGGACGCCCGAACGGGAGAGGCCGGGACGTCCCTGCGGGGCAGCGGCCCCTGAGCCTGATAGGGCTGCGCGCCCCTGCCACCGGCCGCTGTAGGTTCGCCGCATGTCCGTGCACCTCGATCACCGTCTGCTGCGTGGCTTCGTCGCTGTCGCCGAGGAGTTGCACTTCACGCGTGCCGCGGTGCGGTTGCACGTGGCCCAGCAGGCGCTCAGCCGGGACGTGCGGAGGCTGGAGCGGGAGCTGGGGGCCGAACTGTTCGTGCGGACCACCCGGCAGGTGACGCTCACGCCCGACGGGGAGCGGCTGCTGCCCTACGCCCGCCGGGTGCTCCAGGCGCAGGACGAGCTGCTCGCCGCCTTCGGCCAGGCCCGGCCTCTGCTGGTCGACCTCAACTCCCCGGGCCTGGTCACACCCCGCCGGGTGCTGCACGAGGCGCGTGAACTCGCCCCCCGCCATGAGCTGATGGCCCGCTACGAGAGCGGCCTGACCGGAGCCGCCGGAGAACTGCTCGCCGGCCGGCTGGACGCGTCGTTCGGACGGTTCGCCGGGCTGGACCCGGTGCTGCGGGCCGGGCTCGACCACCAGCCCGTGCGGCTGGAGCCGATGGCGGTCGTGCTGCCGGACGATCACCGGCTGGCCGCGTGGGACGCCGTGCCGCTCGCCGAGCTGGCCGGCGAGAGCGTCTACGCGGGCGCGGGCAACCCGCGCACACCGGAGTGGACCGGACTCGCACGGCTGCTCTTCGAGGGGCGGGGCATCGAAATCGCGCCACCCGCACCGCTGGCCGTGGGAGATGAGGAATTCCAGCGAATCATGGCCAGAACGCGCAACCCGGTCCTGGCCGTCGTGGAGTTCCCGGCGCTCCCGTCGATGGTGGTGCGGCCCCTGGTCGACCCGGTTCCGCTGGCCCCCGTCTCCCTGGTCTGGCGCAAGGGTCTGACCCACCCCGCGTTCGACGCGCTGCGCCGGGCGGCGGCCCGGCTGGCTGCGGAAACGGGCTGGTTGCGCAGGCCCGCGGGTGCCTGGCTGCCGGCCGGAGACGATGTCCTCATGGCGTCTCACGGTTGACACGATTCGACACGATGCGCACACAAAACCTGCGCGTGCGCTACATTCGACCCCTGAGCACGGTGTGGTAAGAGGGGGCGCTCGGACGGGTGGGGGCCCGATCCGACGGCGGGTGCTCAGGTCGTCAAGCGCACCTGAACCATCCCGTGGGGGGAAGTGCGTGCGAGTGAAACAGTGGCGAGAAGACGCCCAACCCGAGTGGCCCGAAGCCGCTACGGCTACCGGGGAACTCCCGTCGGACAGCGGAGCCCGGGACGGGAGAGCCATTCAGGTCTACCCCGACCGTGATGTCCGCACGAACGGCCACCGGCTGCCCGCCGGGACGGAGATACTGCGCGGCATTCCCCGCCAGAGCGAGGGCGAGGGCGACTCGCTCGCGGCGAAGGCGGGGGACCCCCGCACCTCGGTCCGCGACCCCTGGCAGGAACAGGAGGAAGCCGGAGCCGAACCGTCGGGGGACACCCCCGACGCCGACGGGCAGGCCCACGATCCGCACGAGGTCACCGTCCAGCTCGACGCCCTGCAGTTCGGAGACGGCTTCCTGCGGCAGGTCACGGAAGGCCCGGGCGCCGAGGCCGCCGCCGACCGGCCCGTCTTCGTCGACGAGTCCGGCCGCCGCAGCCGCCGCTACCGCCGGATCGGCATGGCCGTCGCCCTGGCCTGCGGGGCCTACGCCGTCGTCATCGTCGCCACGCTGATGTCGGGCAACTCCAACGCCCCGTGGCTGCCCGTGCCGACCAAGGAGGACAACCCGCCGGCCGGGCAGGTCGACACCCCGTCGCTGCCCGCCGAGTCGGCACCCGCCACCGGCACCGGTGCCACCGCGCCGGACAGCACGCCGGCGACCGGCCAGGTCACGGCACCCGCACCCGGCCCCAGCGCCGCCACACCCGATGCCACCGCGGGCACCGGCCGTTCCGGCCCGTCCGCCAAGCCCTCACCGAGGGCGCCCCGGACCGTCCCGGCACCGGGCGGCAAGGCCACAACCCCGGCCCCGACTGAACCGGCGGACCCGCCGAGCACGCCGGTCACCGACCCGACCCCGTCGGCCGAGCCCACGGCCACGCCCACCGAGACGACGGGCACCGGCGGCGACGGCGGCACCGTCGCCGAGGGCCCGGCCGAGCCGGAGCCCGTCGCGGAGACACCCGCCGCCGCTTAACCCGTTCGCGAAAGCGGCGCCCACCGCTCCGGGCGCCGCTCCACCGTCCTTCCGACGGCGCGCCTCTCTGCGGCACCGGTCCAGTCGGCCGGGAACGCCGAGCTTTCCGAGCGGAGTGGGGCCACCTCCCGATCACCCGTTCCGGCCACTGCTTCCGAGCGGAGCGGGGGCACCTCCCGATCACCGCTCCGGCCACCTGCCCCGCTCCCGAGGCGGAAGCGGGACCACACGACATCGCGGAGTGCGCCTCCAGCGCGCCGTCCGCCCGCCTCCGTCCCCGTAGCACCCCATCCCGCACCACCCGGAGTACCACCACCCATGGCATCCCGTACTCACCGTTCCGGGCCCGCGTCTCGAGCCCGTGGCGGCTTCAGGCGCCGGCGCCTGCCCATGCGTCTGTTGTTGCCCCTGTTCGTGCTCGTCGCGCTCGGCGCGATGCTCATGCTGCGCGGCTATGTGCACAGCGAGATCCTCGCCGACCACCGCGTCGGCCCGCCCGCGGCGAACGACCGCGTCCCGAAGGACATCCTCAAGGGCGGGCCCGTCATCGACACCCGCAACGGGAAGCCAGTCGCTCTGGATCTCCCGGACGGCGAACTGGTCCTGACCTTCGACGACGGCCCCGATCCGATGTGGACGCCCAAGGTCCTCGACATCCTGAAGAAGCGCGACGCCCGGGCCGTCTTCTTCATCACCGGCACCATGGCCTCCCGCTACCCGGACCTCGTCCAGCGCATGGTCGACGAGGGCCACGAGATCGGCCTGCACAGCTTCAACCACCCGGACCTGTCGCTGCAGACCAAGAGCCGCGTCGACTGGGAGCTGTCCCAGAACCAGATGGCGCTGGCCGGGGCGGCCGGTATCCGCACCTCGCTGTTCCGCCCGCCCTACTCGTCGTTCGCCCACAACATGGACAACAACACGTGGCCGGTCACCGAGTACATCGGCAGCAAGGGCTACATCACCATCGTCAACAACACCGACAGCGAGGACTGGCGCCGGCCCGGGGTCCAGAAGATCATCAGCAACGCCACGCCGAAGAACGGCAAGGGCGCCATCGTGCTGATGCACGACTCCGGCGGTGACCGCTCCCAGACCGTGGCTGCGCTCGACCAGTACATCTCGGGGCTGCAGGACAAGGGCTACCGCTTCCACACCCTCACCGGCGCCCTGGACGCGCCGAGCGCGCACACCCGCGTCGCCGGGCTGGAGTCGCTGAAGGGCGAGGCGTGGGTCTTCCTGGTGCAGGCGTCCGAGAAGGTGACAGGGGTCCTCGTCGCCGGCCTCGCCGTCGTCGGTGTGCTGGTCTTCGGGCGTCTCGGGCTGATGCTGATCCTCTCCGTGGCGCACGCCCGCCGTGTCCGGCGCCGCGGCTTCAGCTGGGGCGAGCCCGTCACGGAACCGGTGTCCGTCCTCGTGCCCGCCTACAACGAGGCCAAGTGCATCGAGCAGACGGTCCGCTCCCTGGTCGCCAGCGACCACCCCATCGAGGTGCTGGTCATCGACGACGGCTCCAGCGACGGCACCGCCCGTATCGTCGAGAACCTGGCCCTGCCCGGTGTGCGGGTCGTCCGCCAGCTCAACGCCGGCAAGCCCGCCGCCCTCAACCGGGGCATCGCCAACGCCAAGTACGACCTGATCGTGATGATGGACGGCGACACCGTCTTCGAACCGACCACCGTCCGCGAACTCGTCCAGCCCTTCGGCGACCCGCGCGTCGGCGCCGTCGCCGGCAACGCCAAGGTCGGCAACCGGGACTCGCTCATCGGCGCGTGGCAGCACATCGAGTACGTGATGGGCTTCAACCTCGACCGTCGCATGTACGACGTGCTGCGCTGCATGCCCACCATCCCCGGCGCCGTCGGGGCGTTCCGGCGCAGCGCGCTGGAACGCGTCGGAGGCATGAGCGACGACACGCTCGCCGAGGACACCGACATCACCATGGCCATGCACCGCGACGGCTGGCACGTGGTGTACGCCGAGAAGGCCGTCGCCTGGACCGAGGCCCCGGAGTCCGTCCAGCAGCTGTGGTCCCAGCGCTACCGCTGGTCGTACGGCACCATGCAGGCCATCTGGAAGCACCGCAGGTCCGTCCTCGAACGGGGCCCCTCGGGCCGCTTCGGCCGGGTGGGCATGCCGCTGGTGTCGATGTTCATGGTCGTGGCGCCGCTGCTGGCCCCGCTGATCGACGTGTTCCTGCTGTACGGGCTGGTGTTCGGGCCCACGGAGAAGACCATCGGCGCCTGGCTCGGCGTCCTCGCGGTGCAGGGCGTGTGCGCGGCCTACGCGTTCCACCTGGACAAGGAGCGCATGACCCACCTGCTCTCCCTTCCGCTCCAGCAACTCCTCTACCGCCAGCTCATGTACGTCGTGCTGCTCCAGTCCTGGATCACCGCCCTCACCGGCGGCCGGCTGCGCTGGCAGAAGCTGCGGCGCACGGGCGCGGTGGGCCTGCCCGGGGGCGGAACAGCCGCGCCCCAGGCGATGGACGGGAGGCCGGTCGGATGACCACGGCTCCCGTCGCCGAGGCTCCGCCGCGGGAGTCGGCCGCCGTCCGCAAGCCCGGCCGCGACCGGTACTTCGACCTGCTGCGCGCCCTCGCGCTGTTCCGTGTCGTGCTGTACCACCTGACGGGCTGGGCCTGGCTGCCGCTGCTGTTCCCGTCCATGGGCGTGATGTTCGCGCTCGCCGGGAGCCTCATGGCCCGCTCGCTGAAGCGCCCGGCCGTGCAGGTGATCCGCGGCCGGATGCGCCGGCTGCTGCCCCCGCTGTGGCTGCTGGGCGTCGTCGGCGTCACCGGCATGGTCCTCCAGGGCTGGGGCCCGGACGCGGACGGGCACCCCGGCTGGTGGCTGCTCCACCTCACCTTCTGGATCGTCCCGCTCAGCGACCCGCCGTACGCGGAGGGGCTGCCCGGCGTCCACGGCTTCATCGGCGAGAACTGGGCCGCGGACCTCGCGGGCCCGCTGTGGTACATCCGCGCCTACCTCTGGTACGTCCTGCTGTCCCCGGTGCTGCTGAAGGCCCTGCGCGCCCTGCCGGTCGTCACGATCCTCGCGCCGATCGCCCTGGCCGTCGCCTTCGAGCAGGGCTGGGTCACGCTGCCCGGCGAGCGCATCCCCTCGGCGCTCACGGACCTCTCCACCTTCGGCGCCTGCTGGATACTCGGCATGGCCCACCAGGAGGGCATCCTGCGGCGGCTGCCGCGCTACATCGTGCCGTCCGTCGGACCCGTCATCGCCCTGGCCGGTCTCTGGTACGCCCTGCACCGCGGCTTCGGCACCGGGAACGACCTGGACAGCATGCCGCTGGCCCAGGCCCTGTGGTCGTTCGGCACGGTGCTCCTGCTGCTGCACCTCAGCCCGTCCTGGTCCGAGTGGCCTCGCCGGCTGCGCCCCTTCGCGGGGACGATCACGCTGCTCAACTCCCGGGCCGTGACCATCTACCTGTGGCACAACACCTGCATCCTGATCGCCGCGGCCCTGTGGGACCGGCTGTGGGGCTTCCCGCTGCTGGAGCAGAACGTGCCCGGGCTGCTGGAGAGCGTCTGGCCGGTGCTGGTCCTGGCGTGGGTGCTGATCGGCTGCTGCGTCCTGGCGTTCGGCTGGGCGGAGGACCTGGCGGCGAAGCAGAGGCCTCGGTTGTGGCCGAAAAGTGAGCCCAAGGTGAGGATTCACGGGAGTCGGAGGCACGCGGCCCACGGCGGCTAAGCTGGCCCGGCATCGGCGGGGGGCGGACGATGAGCGGCCCTCGGCGAGGGTCCCTTTTCGGCCGCACGTGGCCTACACCGAGCTCGACACCGCGCTGTACGACGCGCTCGTGGGCAAGAAGGGGAAGAAGAAGTCGGGACGGGCGCGGCCTCCGACACCAACAGCTTCGCCGGCCTGTGGAAAACTGAGTGAGTTGCGCTTGTGAACACATGACGCGGGGGAGCGGTGGGGATGAGTAAGCGGCAGACACAGAAGATGCTGCGGCTGATGGCGAGCGGGGAACCGGTCGAACTCACCAGCCCGATGGCGTCCGTGAAGAAGCTCGCCCGGCTGGCCTTCGTCGCCCAGCAGTTCGGCTACGAGTACGCCGACGTCCGCCAGAGCAACGGCCGCAACGGCGCGCTCACCATGCTGCTCCTGCCCGACCCCGGCCCGCAGGCCCGGGCCCGGGCCATGCAGAACTGGGCGCAGTACCCCGATGCCGCCGACGGCGTCTCCCTCCCGCCGCTCGTGCCCGACGCCTTCGAACTCCTCAAGGCCCGTATCAACTTCGACCTCACCGGCAAGCACGCCGAGAAGCGCATGGGGTACGGGGCCCTGGGCGTCACCGTCGGCTGTGCGTTCCTCGGCTTCCGCTTCGGGGGCGAGTCCTCCGACTTCGTCGTGGCCGGTGTCGTGTGGCTGCTGCTCATGGCGGTCTTCGGGATCGGCCTCGTGGTCACGCGGGGGCGCAACGCCAAGTTCGCGGCCCGGTTGCGGGCGGCCGGCTTCCTGCCGGTGACGGACGAGAACGGCCGGACGCGGTATCTGCCGCCGGGTACGCAGCTGCCCGGGCAGGGCAATCCGTTCGCGCCCGGACCGTTCCCGCAGCAGGCGCCCGGACCGTACGCGCAGCAGGCGCCCGGACCGTACGCGCAGCAGGCGCCCGGACCGTACGCGCAGCAGCAGGCACCGGGCCCGTATGCCCAGCAGGCACCGGCACCAGCACCGTCGCAGTACCCCGGCCAGCCCGCCCCGGGCC
>NZ_POUC01000124.1 GCF_002891435.1 Streptomyces cahuitamycinicus | reverse complement strand
GGTTGCCGGGCATCGACCCGGGCCAGCAACTCCTCCAGCGCCCGGTCGAACACCTCCGGGCGTTCCAGGTTGGGCAGGTGGGCCGCGCCCTCGACGATGTGCAGTTCCGCGTCCGGGAGGGCCGCGTGCAGGGCCAGGGCGTCGGAGACGGGCGTGAAGGTGTCGTCGGCTCCCACGACGACCAGGGCCGGGACGCGGACGCGGCGCAGCAGGGGGCCGTAGTCGGGGCGCCGGGCGCGGGCGCGCAGGGCCGCGGCGGCGCCCTCGGGGGCGGTGGCGGTCATCATGGCGTGCACGTGTGCCTTGACCTCGGCGGACGCGTACGGGGCGACCATCCGCTCCAGGACCTCGTCGGCATAGCCGCGCATGCCCTCGGCGAGGAGACGGTCCGCCATGGCGTCGCGGGAGCGCACGCCCTCGGGGGCCTCCGCGGACGGGAAGGTGTCGGCGAGGACCAGGCCGCGGACGCGCTCGGGGAACAGGCGGTAGCAGTCCATGACGATCTGCCCGCCCATCGACAGTCCCGCGAGGACGAACGACTGAACGTTCAGTTCGTCCAGCAGGGCCTCGATGTCCCGGGCGAACCCCGAGAAGTCCGTGACGGCCGGGGCCGTGGGGGAGGCGCCGTAGCCGCGCAGGTCGGGGGCGATGACGCGGCGGGTACCCGGGAACCTCGCGAGCTGCGGGGCCCACATCGTGCGGTCGAAGGGGTGGCCGTGGACGAGGACCAGGGGTACCCGATGCGTATCGGGCCCTTTGTCCTCGTATGCGAGGAAGGGTGCCATGGCGTCGACCCTAGGCCGCCCAACTACTCGGTGCAATAAGATCTTTGCTCTCGGTGCAATCCAAGGGGGAGACCGGCTGATGAGTGACTACCGGCGCATCGCCGACCGCATCGCCGACGACATCGCCACCGGCCGGCTGCGGCCGGGCCAACGGCTGCCGCCCCAGCGGGCGTTCGCACGGCGGCGGGGCATCGCCTCGTCCACGGCCGGGCGGGTCTACGGCGAACTCGTGCGGCGCGGGCTGGTCGTCGGGGAGGTGGGGCGCGGCACCTTCGTACGGGCCGCACCCGACGGCCCGGCGGGGCAGGCGCTCACCGAGCCCGGTCCGGCCGCCGCGCCCGTGAACCTGGAGCTCAACTACCCCGTCGCGCCCGGGCAGCCGGAGCTGCTCGCCCCCGTCCTCGCGCCGCTGCTGCGTCCCGACGTGCTGGCCGAGGCGCTGTTACCGGCCCCCGTCACCGGCACCGGGGCCGCCCGGGAGGCCGCGGCCACGCTGCTCACCACCCCGGGCTGGCGCCCGGCCCCGGAACGGCTGCTGTTCACCGGCAACGCCCGGCAGGCCATCGCCGCCGTCCTGGCCTCCCTGGTCCGGCCGGGCGGCAGGGTCGGTGTGGAGCAGCTGACGTATCCACTGGTCAAGGAGATCGCGGCGCGGCTCGGCATCACCCTGGTGCCGCTGGCCGGGGACGCGGCCGGGCTGCTCCCGGAGGCCGTGGCCGCCGCGCACCGCACGGCACCGCTGTCCGCCCTCTACGTGCAGCCGACGCTGCACAACCCGACGTCCCTGACGACGAGCCGGCCGCGGCTGCTGCAACTCGCCCAGCTGGTCCACGACCTGAACCTGCCGGTCGTGGAGGACCGCATCTGGTCCTTCCTCCTGGAGCCCGGTGATCCGCTCGCCGTGCACGCCCCGGCCCTCACCCACGTCGTCGACGGGCTTTCCAAGCGGGTCGCGCCGGGACTCACCGCCGGGTTCCTCGTCGTGCCGCCGCACCGGGTCCGTGCGGTGGGTGACGCCGTGCGGTCGGGCGGGTGGAGCGCTGGGCGGTTCGCGCTGGAGGCGGCCGTGCGGTGGACCGGGGAAGGCACGGTGGCGCGGCTGGTGGAGGCCAAGCGGGCGGACGCGGTGCGGCGGCAGCGGATCCTCGCCGAGGAACTCGCGGGCTTCGCCGTACGGTCCGACCCGGGTGCCTACTTCGCCTGGTGGGAGCTGCCCGCCCCGTGGCGCGCGGACACCTTCACGGCCGCCGCCGCCGCGCACGGCATCGCCGTCACGCCCGGCCCCGCCTTCGCCGTGGCCCCCGGGCACACGCCCGACGCCGTCAGGCTCGGGCTCGGGTCGGCGCCGGAAGCGGATCTGCGACGGGCACTGCGGACCCTCGCGCACGTCGCCGCGCGGCGAGCCGGGGACCGTACCGGCCCGTGACCCAGGTGGCGCCCGCCACCGCCAGGCCCAGCACGCACAGCAGCCAGGACACCGTGCGCAGGGTGGCCGTCAGGGCGTCGTAGACCGCGCCCGCGGCCGGGCGGTGGAGGGCGTCGGGCAGGTCGGCGAGGGTGAGACGGCGGCCGATCGCGACGGCCAGGACCAGCAGCGCGCCGCCCAGGGCCGTGCCCAGACCGAGGGCGGTGACCGCGCGGCGGCGGCACGCGGCGACGGCGATCCCGGCGACCGCGAGGACGGCGGCGGCGAGCGGCAGCCAGAAGGCGGCGGTGTCCAGCACGTGGTACCCCTTGCGCAGTCGGTCCACGTCCTCGGCCGGGAGCACCGGGACCCGCGTGTGCGTGACCGGGATGCGGTGGGCGAACGGCACGTGGTCGTCGGAGAGTTGCTGTTTGACCCGGGCGATGACGGGGGCCGGGTCGACGGTGACCGGGGCTCCGTGCGCGCCGTCGTCGCGCAGGGCGCGCAGCACCGCGTCGTGCACGGCCCGGTTCGCCGCGTCCCAGGCCGTGCGATACGCCTCGGTGCGGGTGAAGGAACGCGTCGCGTCATGCACGAACGGGCCGATCTCCCCGCGCAGCGGGCCGGTGGCGGCCGCGGGCCCGGCCTCCCGCAGGATGCCGTCCCCGACGGCGTCCGCGACCGAGCGCCGCACGTCCGGGTCGGCGGCGAGCGGTGCCATCGTCCGCACCCACCGGCCGGTGTCGGTGAGCCCGTGGGCCGCCCAGGACGCCAGCGCCCCGAACGGCAGGAGCAGACACGCGAGGGAGAGCAGAACGGCCGACAGGACGTTCCGTGATCGTGGGGGCGCCTTCGCGGCTACGGGCGCCCGGTCGCGCTCGGACACCCTTCCAGGCAAGGCGCCCCCGGCCCGGCCCGCGAGCGCGACGACGGCGTCCGGCCGCTCGGCGCTCGCCCCGCGGCGCACTCCACCTGCGAGAAGCGGCCGTCACGGGCCCCTGGGCACACTCGCCCGAACGGGTGTCCCGAGCCCCGTCAGCCGATCCGCCGGCCCGCGGCGTCCTCGTGCGTGTAGTAGCGGTAGAACACCATCGCGAGGACGCCCGCCCCCACCAGCAGCCCGAGGCCGCCGGAGCTGAACACGGAGGCGCCGGTCTGGCTGTACAGGAAGCCGACCGCGCATCCCGTGAAGACGAACCAGGACAGCGCGTGCAGTTCGCGGGGCAGCCGTGGCGCCAGCGCGCACACGGCGGCGAACAGCACGGCGAACACGAGCGCCGTGACGAAGCCGAACAGCAGGTTCCAGCCGGTGATGGGCCCGCCGTGACGCTGGTTGGCCGCGGCCCAGAAGCCGTAGACCAGTCCGAGCACCACCGGCAGGCCGGCCTTCACGGCGGCGTGGATCCGCGGGCCGAACACATCGGGCCTACGGCGGTGCGTGATCATCTTGCGTGAGGCGGGTGCCGCATGAGCCATGACAGCTCTCCTCTCTGTCCCTGCCCCTGGATCCAGGGCACACCGGCGGGCACCCGGTGGCAAGTCGGCGGAGCGGCCGGAACGGGATGCGGCCGGTGCCGCCCCGTGTTTCGCTGGGGCCGTGAGCCGCCACCGCATGAGGGACGGCCCGCTCGTCCGGCGCGCGCGGGCAGGGCGCCGGGACGTCGCGCGGCGGCAGGGGCTGCTGCGGTGGCGGGGCCGCGGCGTGGCCTGGGTGCCGCCGCTGTTCCTGCTCGTCGCCATCGCGGTGGCCGACTACCACACCATCGGCGAGTTCCGCATGATCTCCTGGATCGTGCTGGTGCCGGGGATCGCGGCCGCGCTCTGCGGGGTGTGGGGCACGGCCCTGTTCGCGGTCGTCTCCCTGGTGACGTACGTCGTCGCCGACAGTGCCTGGCCGCACGAGTACCGGGCCGGCCGGGGCGACTTCGTCCTCGTCGCCCTGGGCGGCATCCTCGCCGTCCTGGCCTGCGCGATCCGGGTGCGCGACGAGCGCCGCGCGCTGCACATGGGCGACGTCACCGACACCATCCGCCGTACCGTCCTGCGTCCGCTGCCACCGGGCTGGGGCGGCCTCGACCACGCCGGTGTGTACCTCACCGCCGACGCCCACGCCCGCGTCGGCGGCGACTTCTACGACATCCAGCCCGGCCCGCACGGCACCCGCGTCCTGGTCGGCGACGTGCAGGGCAAGGGCCTGGGCGCGGTGGAGGCGGCGGCCGCGCTGCTCGGCACGTTCCGTGAGGCCGCGTACCACGAGCCGGACCTGGCCACCGTCGCCGAACGGCTGGAGACGCGGATGATCCGGCACCGCGGGCACACCGTCGCCCTGGGCCGCTCGGACGGCGACCGGTTCTCCACGGCCGTCCTGCTGGCCTTCCCCGACGACGAGCGGCAGGCGGTGGACGTCCTGCTGTTCGGGCACGAGCCGCCGCTCGCCGTCGGGCCGGGCGGGGTGCGCACCCTGCCGGCCGGGGCCGGACTGCCGCTGGGCTGCCGGGACCTCGCGCCCGGGCCGCCCGAGAGCCGTCGGTGGCGCGTCGCAGGCGACGAGACACTGCTGCTGGTGACGGACGGCGTGACCGAGACCCGGGACGCCGCCGGAGCCTTCTACCCGCTCGCCGACGAGGTGTCCCGGGCCGTCGCCGAGGACCCGGGCATCGCCGAACCGGCCTGCCTGGTCGCCTTCGTACGGGACGGCACCCTGCGGCACGGCGGCGGGCGCCTCGCCGACGACACCACCGTGTTCGCCGTCCGCAGGAGACCGGTCCGGCATGCCGCCGGGGGGCCGGGGGGCGAAGCCCCCGAAGGCGGACGTTTGCGGTCCTGAGACCCACGTTTGCAGCCGCAGCGGCTACGGTGCTGACGTACGTGATCGACACAGGGGGTGGGGCGATGCCCGGAACCGTGCTGCTGCTCGCGGCCTCGCCGGTGGGCAAGGGGCGCCTGGTGGACGCCGCCTCCGTGCTCCCCGTCCTCGCCGCCGTGGCGCCCGCGGTGCTGTCCGGAACCGACACCGCGAACGTCGTCGAACTGGCCGACCCGCTGGAGCCGCAGGCCGTCCTCACCCGCCTGCGCGCCGCCGCCGCAACCCCCGGGCCCCTCACCGTGTACGTCGCCGGCCAGCTCCAGCTGGACCGCCGGCAGCGCCTGCCCCACCTCGCGCTGGCCCGCACCACCGCCTCCACCGCCCGCTACACCGCCTTCCCCTGGCACTGGTTCCGGGAGGAACTGCGGCTCAGACCCGCCGGCGCCACGACCCTCCTGCTCGACCTGCACGCCGACGCCGAGACCTGGGAGCTGTTGCGCGCCACCCCGCTGGACTCGGGCCGCGGCAACGCGGTGCACGGCCGCATCGCGCCACCGCCGTCCCGACGCACGGTCGCGCAACCGGCGTACATGAAGGCCGTCGCGACGATCCTGCGCAGCGGGTTCCGGCCGCCGGCCGAGCAGTTGCACCAGCAGGCGCTGACCCGGATCGCGCCGGACAGCGCGGGCACGGACCTGGTGCTGAGCACGCCGGGCCCGGCGGCCGGGGATCCGCACGCCGCCATCACCGCCGCCGTCCAGTCCGGCCGGCACGCCGAAGCCGACGCGCTCGCCGCCCGGCACGAGCAGATCGCCGTCACCGCGCACGGGCCCGCGTCCGAAGAGGCCCTGCACTGGGCCGAGGTGCGGGCCGACCTGGCGATGTTCGCCGGGGACGCCGCCCGCAGCTGTCGCGTCTGGCTGATGATCGCCACCGCCCGCCTGAACGCCGGGCAGGCCCCGGACGCCCCCGCCGTCGAGGCCGCCGTGGACCGGGCGCACCACCAGTGGGGCCAGGTCCGCGACGCCGCCCCCGCCCGCGAACTGGGCGCCGCGCTCGCCGCGTTGCGCGGACGGGTGCCCGGTCGGCGCGAGGGCGCGCTGGACCATGTGCAGCGCCAGCTGAGGCAGTTGCAGACCCAGGGCTGAGCCGCGTGCGCCGTGTGCGCGTGGCGTGAAGGGGGCGTGCAATCGCTTTCGCAGGTCATGTCACAGGTCTGCCGCGAAGGCCTGACCCGGTGTCATGATGTCGGTATGACAGAGGGGGACCAAGTGGCTGTCTTAGGCGTGCGCGTCCGGCTGGGCGCCGGCGCGACCGTGGATGATGTCAGAGCTCTGAGGACGTGGCTGGAGCGCGACGAGCCGTTGGAGGCGCTGCTCTCCGGGCGGCACCTGCGCATCGACGAGCAGTCCGGCACGGACGGGACCCCGGGGCGGCTCGGGCCCGATCTGGAACTCGTGCTGACCATCCTCGGCGATGTCGTCACGGTCGCGGCACTGACCGAGTACACCGCCCGCGCGGTGAAGACCTGGACGAACAACCGGAGCAGGCTGCAGGGCGGCGATCCCGAGCCGCAGATCCGCCCACTGGACCCCGACGGGGAGTAGGCCGGTGAGCCGCTTCGACGCGCGC
Organism: Streptomyces cahuitamycinicus; assembly: GCF_002891435.1. Lineage (GTDB taxonomy): Bacteria > Actinomycetota > Actinomycetes > Streptomycetales > Streptomycetaceae > Streptomyces > Streptomyces cahuitamycinicus. The sequence continues at coordinate 12,966 of NZ_POUC01000124.1, read as the reverse complement.
GGCAAGGTGAACCGGGCGCTGCTGGCCGGTGTGTCCGAGTACGACCACACGGCGTCGGACGACCCCCGGGGCGTGAGCGGCCAGCTCCCGGCCGTGCGGCACAACCGGACGGGACTCGAGGACGCGCTGCGCCGGGGCGGGGTGTTCGGCGCGGGCGAGGTGCGGGCCCTGGCCTCACCGGCCCCGGACGACTTCACGCTGGAGCTGCGCCGCGTCTGCCGAGAGGCCAGAGGGCTGCTGCTGCTCTACTTCGCCGGCCACGCCGTCACCTCCACCTCCGGCAGCGAACTGCACCTGCAGATGCGCACCGCGCGGGTGCTCCCGGGCAACGGGCTGCCCGGCTCGGTGAGTTTCACCGAGGTGCTCGGCGAGCTCACCGAGAGCAACGCCGAGCAGGTGGTGGTGATCCTCGACTGCTGCTACGCCGGCAACGCGGCGGGCATCTGGCACCGCTTCGACGACCCGAAGCGCAAGAAGCACAAGATCCTGCTGCTGATGAGCGTGCAGCCCAACCGCTGCATCCTGGGCGGGGACGCCGACGAGGCGACACCGTTCACCCGCGAACTGACGCACGTCCTCGACGAGGGCGGCGAGGTGTGGCTCTCCGAGCTGTACACCAAGGTGAAGGAGCGGATGGAGGCCGCGAACTACCGGGCGGAGGACGACGACGAACAACGGCCGCAGGCGCTCGCTCCCCCCTGGAAGCGGGAGGCGGACGTGCTGCTCGCGGCGGGACCGGGGACCGTGGCCCGCCGGACCGAGTCCGCGCACGGCGGCTGGTCCTCCCGGCTCCGGTCGCTGCTCGCCCGCGTCCGGAAGGCCCTCGCCCGGTCCGGCCGTACCGCGCTGGCGGCTCTGCTCGCCTTGCTCGCCACCGCCGCCGGCATCTACGGCATCCTGGTGCTGACCGGCGACTCCGGCCCCTGCGCACCGGCCCTGGAGCTGCGCGTCCTCGCCGACCCCGACCTCGAGCCGGCGGTGCGGGCGGTGGCGGACGACTACGTCACGTCGGACGCCAACACCACCGGCGAGGGCTGCCGGCGCAGTGGTGTCACCGTCAACAGCGCGGGCTCCGCTGCCGTGGTGAACGCCCTGGCCGAACGGACCGACGCCTGGCAGCAGCCCCGGGAGGACGACAACCCGCAGCGGGACATCGGCCCGCAGCCGGACGTGTGGATCCCCGCCACCGGCGCCGACGTCGACCGGGTCACCACGGCCGCGGCCGAGGAGGACCGGATCTTCGCCCGGCTGGAGCCGGAGGCCGAGCCGATCGCGTACTCGCCGGTCGTGCTGGCCGTACCGAAACAACTGCGCGCCGACCTCGAACCCACCGGGCAGTCGCTGTCCCGGCTGCTCACCGCCCTCGAACGGGCCGACCGCAAAGCCGAAGTGCACCGCCCCGACCCGGAGTTCACCGACGCGGCCCTGCTGGCCACGACGAGCCTGTACGGCGACGCCGACGCGCGCGATGCCGAGCTGGACCTCGCCCGGACCGAGCGGCCCGAGCCCACGGCCGTGCGGCTGCTGTGCGCGCTGCCCGGCCGTGGCACCGCCGTGGACCACCGCGGCGCGGCGCTGGTCCCGGAGTTCCTGCTGAAGAGCGGCATCGGCTGCCACCCCGTCACCCGTGCCCCGCGCGTCGCCGCCTACCCCGACGACGTGCCCGGTCTGGAACCGGCGTTCGTACGGGTGCGCTGGGAGGACGGCGACCGGGACGCCACCGCGCGGGACGACGCGGTGGACCGCTTCCACACCTGGCTGACCGGGAAGGAGGGCCGGGCGGTGCTCGGCGAGTACGGCTTCAGGTCCGCGAAGGGTGAGCGCGGCCTGCTCGACGCGGCATCGGTACCCGAGGGCCTCACCGAGTCCCTCCGCCCGGCCGGAACCGCGGATCCCACGACGATGGGCCAGACCCTGGTGGACTACGGCAACGCCCACGGACCCGGCCGGGTGCTGTACCTCCTGGACAGCTCCGGCTCCATGGCCGGCCGGTGGGACGGCCCCAGCGGCGGTCCGGGCATTCTCAGGCAGACCCTGCCGGGGCTCGGCGGGAAGGACGAGTACGGAGTGTGGGCGGTGCACGGCACCGGCGGCCGTACGCACACCGAACTGCTGCCCTTCGGCACGCACGCGCGCCGCGAGGCCGAACGCGCCCTGGGCGCCGCCGAGGTGCGGGACGCGGAGGCCGATCCGCACGGCGCCCTGCTGGACGCCCTGGCGTTCATGCGGGAGCGGGGCGGCGGTGACGACCGGCCGCAGCTGATCGTGTACCTCACCGACGGCGAGGACGACGGCCGCCTGACCGGCAAGGCCGCCCTGAAGGAGATCCTCGACCGGGCCGGCGGCGCGGGCGTCCCGGTGACCATGGTGTCCCTGAGCAGCTCGGGCTGCGACCAGGGCCGTCCCGCGACGCGCATCGCCGAGGCCGGCCGGGGCCGCTGCCTGGACGCGGGTGACGACCTCGTGCCCGCCCTGCACGACGAGGTCGCCCGCGTCGGAATGGGGGAGGAATGATGGCCCGCCGCCTCACGGCCGCCGCACTGTCCCTGCTGTCCCTGATCGCGCTCGCCTCCTGCACCGGCAAGGACGCGCCGCAGCAGCCGCAGGGCGCCGCCGACCCGCCCCGGATCGTGGTGGCCAGCGGCCAGGACGTCACCGGCAAGAACGGCATCCGCCAGCAGCTCATCGACGCCTGGAACGCCAGGGAGGGCGAAGGCGGCTACCGCGCCCGCCTGGTGGAGCTCCCCGGCTCCGCCGACCAGCAGCGCAGCCAGCTGCTCGGCGCGCTCCAGTCGGGCGGCGCCGAGTACGACGTGGTGAACCTGGACGTTACCTGGATCCCGGAGTTCGCCGCCGCCGGCCTCATCCGCCCGCTGACCGGCGCGGCGGTGAAGTCGCCCGGCGACATCATCCCGGCCGTCGACAGGACGTCGTTCTGGGGCGGCGAGCGGTACGCCGTCCCCTTCAACAGCGATGTGGGCCTGCTGTACTACCGCAAGGACCACCTGCGGGACGCGGGCGCCTCACGGACCGTGGGCCCCGGAGTGACCTGGACCGACCTGCGGAACCTGATCGACGCCGTCAACGACGACAGCCCCAAGCCCGAGAACTATGAGGAGGGGTGGACCACGCAGCTCGCCGCCTACGAGGGCCGTACGGTCAACGCGATCGAGGCGTTCGCCTCGGCCGTCCCGGGCTTCGCCCTCACCGACGAGGACGGCCGGTACGCCGCCGACGAGGCGCGGTTGACGGCCGGAGTGACCGAACTGCGGGAGCGCACGGCGACGCCGTACATGCTCGAAGAGGCCTCCGGGTCCCGCGAGGCCGAGTCGCTCAGCGCCTTCGCCGAGGGCCGTACGACGTTCCTGCGGCACTGGCCGTACGTCTACCCGTCCCTGTACGAGACGTTCAAGGGGAACCTCGGCGTGACCCGGCTGCCCGGCAAGGCCGTGCTCGGCGGGCAGAACCTGGCCGTCACCTCGAACACGTCCGAGCAGCGGGCCGCCAAGGCCGCCGAGCTGATCGCGTTCCTGACCGACCCGGACAGCGAACGCTGCCTGCTGCGCGCCGGGTTCGCCGCGACCCGCACCTCCGCCTACGAGGCTCCCGGCGGCGCCCCGGAGTGCCGGCACGCCTCCGCGTACTCCTCAGGCGCCTCGGCGTCCCCCACCGGCGAGAGCGCCGAGGTCAAGGCACCCGACCAGCTCGCCGACGGCGTCAGCTACTCCCGTGACATCCTGCTGCCCGCCCTGCGCGAGGCCGTGCAGCGCCCCCGCACGCCGCTGTACGGCGCCGTCACACAGACCCTCATCACCGAACTGGGCGCCCTGTACGGCCCCCGGCCGCCGGGGGACGCGCAGGTGGCGAAAAACCTCGACGAGGCATTGAGCAAGGTTCTGCCCGGCTGACTCGTCTGACTGGGGCCCGGTCGGCCCGGTCGGCCCGGTTGAATTTCCTCCCGGTGATGTTCACAGTTTCTCCATTGCAAACGCCCGTTCCCCGTCGGTAGCCTCATTTCCGCACTGACCATGCAATTCAGCAAAACCAACAGATAAACGGGGATGGACTTCGTGAGCGTACGAAGCAAGGGAATTTCTTCCGTAATCGCGTTCGCCATGACCGGCGCGCTGTGCGGTGCCGGAGTACAGGCCGCACAGGCGGCTCCGGCGCAGCCGGAAGTGCGCGCCGGGGCGGACGAGATCTGCGCGGTCCTGGGAATCGGCAGCGGCGCGGCGGGCCTCACCAAGGCCCTGGCCAGGGGCGCCTCAGTGGTGGGAATCGGCGCCAGCGTCGGCTGCTACGCCTACACCAAGGCGAAGGAGGCCACGCCCGCGCAAAAGCGAGCGGCCATGATCGCCTCCTACAAGAAGTACCAGGCGATGAGTGACATCAAGAAGCTCGACGCACTCGGCTATTACTGCCGGAAGAAGGAAAGCGGCGGCGGCGGTGGAACCGATGTCGCCCCCGCCGATGTTTCGGTGATGGCCGGATGGCGCGACATCAAGATGAAGGGCGTGACATACAAGTGCACGGCCATCAGGGACTGACCGGCCGCCGCGGACCGGGCTATGGAGAACGCCTGCTGTTCTCCATAGCGCTGGTCGTGGTGAGCCTGCTGTGGATCACCGAGGACATGGCCACCTGGGCGACGGCGACCTGCGCGGTCGGCGCCGCCGGTGGAGCAGCCGGGGTGTGTTACTTCGGCTGGCGTTTCCTCCGCTCGCGCGGGGGCGCCTCCTAGTCACGGATGCCACGCGCCACCGGTCCGTCGTGGCCTCGACGTACCACCACCCCGGGCCCGCCCTCGGCGAGTTCGTCCACAGGCGTGGATGGACTCGGCGGTGCGGGCCCGTGCGGTGGGAGCGGCGGCGGCCCGGTGACACAGAGCAGCCCCCGTGCGAGCAGAGCCGGAGCGGGCTCAGTGGGAGCCGGCGACCGCCTGTGGGGTCCGCTCCGGTGTCTCGGCTCTCGCCGGGCCCGCGTTCGCCGCGAGCAGCAGGGTCGCCACCGCGACCAGGGCGGCGGTGAAGCCTCGGGCGTACCGCTCGGCGGTGCGTGTGCGTTCCAGCACGGCGACCTCGCAACTGGGGCGGTGACTACGGCGGCAACGGGTTAAGCGTGTTCGACACTCCGGCTTAACACTCCGTTTAACCTAGGGGCAGTTCAGGTCGAACGGCAAGAGGGCCAGGGGGAGTTGGCGTGGGGGAGCGTGACGATCCGGGGACCATCGGGCGCCGGGTGCAGCGGTTGCGTGCGGAACGCGGACTGACGCAGCGCCAGCTGGCGGAGCCCGTGTACACACCGGCCTACATCTCCACCCTGGAGTCGGGCCGGGTGCGCCCCTCCGACGACGCCCTGCGGCATCTCGCGGACCGGCTCGGTGTCGCCTTCGACGAACTGGCCAGCGGGCATTCCGCCCGGCTCGTGACCGAGCTGCGGCTGCGGCTGACCGAGGCCCAGCGGACCCTCGCCGTCGGCGAGACGGAGGCGGCGGCCGGGCAGTACACCGGGCTGCTCGCCGAGGCCGAGACGCACGGCCTGGCCGCGGAGCGGTCCGCCGCCCTGCTCGGCCTCGGCGAGTGCGCCCTGGAGACGGGCGAGCTCGTGGCGGGCCGGCAGTACTTCGAGCGGGCCGAGGAGTGTATGGCCGGCGCTCCGCTGCCCGCCCGTGTCCCCGCCCTGCGCGGCCGGGCCGTGGCGCACTACCTCGCCGGTGAACTCCGGTACGCCGTCTACCTGCTGGAGACCGCCCTCGACGAACTGAACCGCGGCGGCCTGCACGACCCGGACGCCCTGCTGCTGCTCTACGCCAGCGCCATCGGCCCGTACATGGACATGGGCGCGCACGCCCGGGCCGCCCAGGCCGCCGAGTTGGCCCTGGCCCTCGCCCCGCAGTCCGGCGATCCCGCCCTGGTCGCCCGCATGCACCGGTCCGTCGCCCGCACCCTGGTCGCCGAGGGCCGGCTCGCCGAGGCCGACGCCTCCCTGGCCAAGGCCGCCGAGCTGTACCGGGGCCTGCAGATCCGCACCGAGCTCGCCAACTGCCACTGGATGCGCGGCTACGTCTACGCCCAGGACGGACAGCTGGAGCGGGCGGAGGCCGAGCTGCGGGAGGCCCTCGGCATGCTGTCGGCCAAGCGGGCCGCCCTCTACAGCAGCCAGGTCGCCGTCGAGCTGGCCGACGTGCTGCACCGGCGCGGCAGGTCCGACGAGGCGGCGGCCCTGCTGCACGACGTCCTCGGGCACCTGTCCCCCGAGCGTGGCGCCGTCCACTCCGCCGCCGCGCACCGGCTGCTCGGCATCATCGCCGAGGACGCCCGCCGCACGGAGGAGGCCGAGGAGCACTACGTCCGCGCCCTGAGCCTGCTGGAGCGGGCCGGCGCCGCCGGTGACCTGGCCGACCTGTGCCGGCTGCTCGGGGACCTGCTGCGGCGGACAGGGCGGGTGGAGGCGGCCCTGGACGCCTACCGGACGGGCCTCGGGCACCGTACGGCGCCGGGCACCACCACCCTCGGGCCCGCGCCCGCGCAGCCCCCTCTGTGAGGGCCACGGGTGCCAAGGCCGGGGTACGCGGTGCGCAGGCTCCGCCGGTCGGCACGTGGGTGACGGTCACCGGTGCGTGGCACCCCGACGGCGGGCTCGGCCAGGACGCCCCGGCCATCGGTCATCGGCGCCGCCTCCGTCCGGCAGGTGCCGCAGCCGGACAGTCCCTACGGGAACCGCTGAGGCCGAGCGCCACGCCGACGGCCCCGCACAGGGGTTTTGCCCCTCTGTCTACGGGTAGTCGGGGCACCATTCCGGGAGGGCCCGGAGGTGCCATTCGGCGGCGCGGGCACCGGGCCGCCCGACGGTTCGGCCGTTCGACCGGCGGGAAGCCCCCGGAAACGGCGGTGGCGCAAGCCGCGGTGCGAAGGAGGCGGTGGCCGTGCGGCCCAGGGACGATCCCCGAGGAGCCCCCGACGGCGACCCGGGTCCCGGCCGTACCCGAGGCGGTGACCCGGACGGAACCCGGGCCGCCGACGTGATCGCCAGAGGCGTACGGGGCGCCGAGCCAGGAGAGGTCCCGGGGCGGCTGTGCGAGGCGGCGGTGGAACTGCTGCCGGTGACCGGGGCGAGCGTGTCCCTGCGCAGCGGGGGCATGCCCGTGCAGCTGAGCGCGAGCAGCGCACAGGCCGCGCACCTGGCGCAGATCCAGGCGACCCTGGGCGACGGTCCCTGCCAGAGCGCGCTGGAGGACGGCGCGCCGGTGCTCGCCTGCGATCTGACCTCGGGCCGGGACGCGGGACGCTGGCCGGTCTTCGCCCAGCAGGCGACCGAGGCCGGGGTGCGGGCGGTGTACGCGATGCCGCTGGGCAGCGGCGCGGTGTGCGTCGGCACGCTCGACCTGTACCGCGACCGCCCGGGCGGGCTCACCGACCGCCAGCTGAACGTGGCCCGGATCGTGGCCGGGGTGATGACCGTGGCCCTGATGGCGCTGCCGCACGAGGACGAGTCCGGGACGCCGGACGGGGAGGACTGGCTGAGCGGCCTGGCCGCCGACCACGACGAGGTCTACCAGGCCGTCGGCATGATCATGGCGCAGCTCGGCGTGGTCGCGGACGACGCGCTCGCGCGGCTGCGGGCGGACGCCTTCGCGCACGGGCGTACGGCCCTGGACGTGGCGCGGGACGTGATCGCCCACCGCACCCGCTTCGACCGGTCGTGACTCCCGCGGCCCGGGGCGTCAGATCTGCGCCCTGCCCTGTTTCCTGATCTCGGCCAGGCGCTGCGCCCCGAGCTGCACGGCCTGCTGGGTGACCTCCGCGTACACCTCGTCGAGGCCGGCGTTGGTGAGGGTGATCGCCTCCTCGCCGACGCGGACGGCGGCGAGGTCCATGGTGAGGTACGTCAGCTCCCCCTCCTCCGTCTCACCGGCCAGCGTGACCCGCAGGGCCTGCCGGGCGTCCCCCACCGGCGGCAGCGGCAGGTCGCGGACCTCCGCGCCCTGGACGACGCCACGGGTCGTCGTGACGGTGAACTGGCCGCAGCGGTCCGGCAGCGACTTCATCCAGTCCAGCGCGCGGTCCACGTCCGCCGGAGGGTGGGCGGCGACCCGGTAGCGCAGTTGGGCGTCGGTGTCGCCGTCGTCGAGCGCGGACGTCGCCTGCGGGCCCTTCGGAGTGCCGACGGGCTCCTCCGTGTAGAGGGCGTCCAGGAGCCGCTGGCAGTCCCGGTCCTCCGTGGTCCCCTTGAGCAGCCCGTCCCGCCAGGTCCGCGCGCCCCGGGTCGGCCGCCACGGCTCACCCAGGTCGGCCTCGGTGACCAGCGCCGCCTGGGCCTGCGCCTCGGTGAGGGCGGCGCCGGAACCGGCGGGCTGCTCGACGGCGGGTGACGCGCCGGAGGCGGACGCCGAGGCGGAGAACCACCGGGGCCGCGGCTCGTCGTCGACGGCACAGCCGGAGGTGGCCAGCAGGCCGGTCACGGACAGCGCGGAGGCGAGGAGGGCGCGGGCGGCCGGAGGGTGGGTCATCGGGGTGCCTCCTGCGAGGGGCTCATGGAGGCGCCTCCGGGCGGAGCGGTCTCTCCAGGGTCGGGCGGATGCTCTTACGGCACCACCGTGTCCGCCCGCCCACCAGCGATACGGGCCGTCCGGGTGAGCGGACCGGGACACCCGCGGCCACCGTCCGATAACCCGTCGCCCCGCCCCCGGCCCCCTTGTTACGGTCACGCCCATGCAGCGCGCCCAGTCGTACCCGTCCGCCACGACGACGCCGGAGAGTGTCCCGGCGCGCTGACAGCTGATGTCCGAAGCCCCGGGGCGAGTGCCCCGGGGCTTCGTCGCGTGGTGCTCGCCTTCCCCCGATCGCGAGGAGTCACCATGCACGACCACCGCCGGCTCGGCCGTGAACTGGACCTGTTCGACACCGATCCGCTGATGGGCGCCGGGCTGCCGTACTGGCTGCCCGACGGCGCGATCGTGCGGCACACCCTGGAGGAGTACATCCGCGACGCGGAACGGCGGGCCGGCTACCGGCACGTGTACTCGCCGGTCCTCGGCAAACGCGAGCGTCGAGGAGCACGGCGGCGCCTTCCCGCCATGGCTGGCCCCGCTGCAGCTGGCGGTCCTGCCGGTCAGCGAGGAGCAGGCCGAGGCCGCCGACGCGCTGGCCGGACGCGCCCGCGAACTCGGCCTGCGCGCCGAGGTCGCGGGCCCGGGGCAGGGCACCCTCGCCGCCCGGATCCGCGCGGCCCGGCTGGTGCCCTACCAGGCGGTGATCGGCGAACGGGAGGCCGCCGCCGGCCTCGTGGCACCGCGCCTGCGCGACGGCCGCCGGCCGGCCGCCCTGTCCGGCGCCGAGCTGCTGCGCCGTATCGGCGACCGGGTGGCGGCCCGCCGGCCCGGACTGTGGGATCCGTCGTAGCGCGGGATCACCCCGGATCGAACGGCATCACCACGGGCGGGACGGGTTCAGAACGTCCAGCGCGTGTGGCTGTACACCCCGTTGTCCCGGCCGAAGCCGTACGCCGTGTCAGGGGCCACCGCGAACACCACCGCGTCGCCGCTGCGGCACTCGTCCCCGATGCCGTGGAAGGTGCCCTCGGGGGAGGTGATGTGCGGCCCGTACTGCGTCTCGAACGCCGTGATCACCTCCTCCAGCAGCGCACGGTCGGCGACCGCCTCGGCCGTGCCCTCGACCACCAGGTCGAACCCGTCGGTGAGGGAGTTCGCCCCGGTGGTCAGGGCGCAGTGCGCGTCGTGCGCGAGGTTCTTCGCCTTCTGCTCCCCACGGCCGGTGGAGAAGTACAGCGCCCCGTCGTGCCAGGCGGCGATGCAGGGCGTGACGTGCAGCCGGCCGCCGGGCCGCACCGTGGACACCCAGAAGATCTCGGCGGCCTCCAGCCGCCGCTCGGCCTCGGCCCATTCGGTCGCCCTCACCTCCGATGCGCCGGGGCGGGGATTGAGCGCGGAGCTGTAGCGGGCGTCGAGCTCGGTCGTCGGTCGCTGTGCGGACATGGTGGGACTCCTTCGTCGTCTCCTGCCCGTAACGACCGTCCGCCGGGGCCGAAATCATCGCCGCGTCCGTTCGTGTCGCCGTTCGCGCGGGCCGGTCCGCCGTACGGCGCCGCTCGGTCCGCCGTCCAGGGCCGGACCCGCCGCCGTCGCCGGTCGCGGTCGCGCCGGGATCCGGGGTGCGGCCGGTGATCTCGGACCGCGGGCGGGGCGCGGGCCGCCGGGCAGGCCGTAGGGTCGCCGGCAGGAAGCTTTCCGCGGAGCCACTGGAAGGAGTCCGCCGTGACGGACGAACGGCGCATCCCGGTGATCATCGACTGTGACACCGGCGTCGACGACGCCCTCGCCCTGCTGTTCGCCGTACGGCACCCGGCGCTCGACGTGCGGGCGATCACCTGCGTGGCCGGGAACACGGACGTGGACGGCGTCGTCCGCAACACCCTGACCGTGCTCGAGGTGGCCGGTGCCGGTGACATTCCTGTCGCCCGGGGTGCCGAGCGGCCGCTGATCGAACCCGTGCGGACGGCCCGGCATGTGCACGGGGAGGACGGGATGGCGGATCTGGGGCTGCCCGCGCCGACCCGGGTGCCGGTCGACGTCGACGCGGTGACGCTGCTGCGCCGCGAGATCCTCGCCTCGCCGCGGCCGGTCACCCTCATCCCGATGGCGCCCCTGACGAACATCGCGCTGCTCCTGCGGACGCATCCCGAGGTGACCCGCAACATCGAGCGGATCGTGTTCATGGGCGGCGCGGTGGCGACCGGGAACGCCACACCGGTCGCGGAGTTCAACGTGTGGCACGACCCGGAGGCCGCCGCGGTCCTGCTCAGCGCGGGCGTGCCGATCACGATGTACGGCCTGGACGTGTTCAAGAGGGTCCTGGTGCCTGCCGGGGAGGTGCAGCGGCTGCGGACGAGCGCGGAACCGAGCCTGCGGATGGCCGGGGAACTGCTGGCCCACCGCGACCCGGCCACCTCCGGCGACCCCACCCCCATGGGTGGCCTCGGCGACGCGGGCGCGGTCTGCGCGGTCGTCGATCCGAAGGGCATCACCACCGAGCGCCTGCCGGTCGAGGTCGTCCTCGCCCCCGGACCCGCCCGCGGGCAGACCGTCGTCGACCGCCGGCCACGTCCCGGCGAGTCCGAGATACACGAGGGCACGCGCGAACAGCCGCTGGTGGACGTGGCGTTGGACGTGGACGTGGAGCGGTACGTGAATCTGTACCTGGAGACCGTGTGATCCGCGCCGGTCGTCCGACGGACCGCCGGCCCGGGACCGCTGCGTACCTCTAGGTCATCCAGTTAGGAGTACACTCCTTAGGGGTGTATCCCTTAGTTAGGCCTGGGTGCGTTCGAGGAGTCACATGCGCCGTGGGGCAGAAGCTGACAAGCCGTCGCGGGTCTACGATCGCGGCAGCGAGTGGGGCGCGCTCAGCTCCTTCGTGAACCGGCCTCTGCCGCACGCCATGCTCGGGATCGTCAGCGGTCGACGACGTATGGGAAAGACGTATCTCCTGCGGGCACTCGTGGAGAGGTGCGGCGGCTTCTACTTCGGAGCCACGGCCGGGACGGAGGCGGAGTCCCTCCGCCAGTTCAGCGCGGCTCTGGCCGAGCATGTGGGTTCGCCGGCGCCCTTCTCCTTCGCCACATGGGACGACGCGATCTCCTACCTCTTCGGTCTGGCCGTTCCCGGGCGGAGGGACAGTCCCTTCCTCGTGGTCGTCGATGAGTTTCCGTACCTGGTGAAGGCGGCCCCTGAGCTCCCCTCGCTCATCCAGCGCGTGATCGACCGCTTCCAGATCGAAGAGAGCGGCATGCGGCTGCTCTTGTGCGGTTCGGCCATGTCCGTCATGGGCGGGCTGCTTGCCAGCACCGCACCTCTGCGTGGCCGGGCCCAACTGGAATTGGTCGTTCGTCCGTTCGGGTACCGGGCTGCGGCGGACTTCTGGGGTGTGGCCGACGAGCCAGAACTGGCCGCGCGGCTGCATGCCGTCCTGGGAGGTACCCCCGCGTACCGGCGTCAGTTCCTGGCGGATGACGTTCCCGCGAGTATGGGCGATTTCGACGACTGGGTGTGCCGCACCGTCCTGGCGCCGTTCAGTCCGCTGTTCCGGGAGGCTCGGTATCTGCTTGCCGAGGAGGCGGACATCCGTGACACCGCGCTGTACCACTCGGTGCTCGCGGCGGTGGCGCAGGGCAACACGACGCGCGGAGGCATCGCCGGTTACATCGGCCGCAAGTCCGTGGACATCTCGCATCCGCTCAATGTCCTGGAGGACAGTCACCTACTGGTACGGGAGGCGGACGTCTTCCGGGCGGGCAAGTCGCAGTACCGCATCACCGAGCCGCTGATCACCTTCTACGAGGCCATCATGCGTCCGGCCTGGGCGCGCCTCGAGGGCGGTCAGGCCGCAGAGGTGTGGGCGCGGTCGGCCGAGCGCTTCGCCGCGCAGGTGGCCGGTCCACATTTCGAGGCGCTGTGCCGGGAGTACGTGCTCGGACCCGGCCGCTCGCTGCTCGGCAGGTCACTGGGGGACGTCGGAAGCGGCGTGGTGACCGACTCGAGGGAACGCCGGCAGATCCAGATCGACGTGGCCGTGGTCGAGTCGGGATCCGGAGGAGGCAGGCCCGCGGTCACGCTGCTCGGTGAGGCGAAGTGGGGGACCGTCATGGGAACGAACCACCTGGAACGTCTGGAGCGGGCCAGGGAGCTCCTTGCCGGACGGGGACTGGACACCACGCGCTGCGGGTTGGCGTGTTTCAGCGCTGCCGGCTTCAGTGACGCCCTGCGCCGCGAGGCCGAGCGGGGCGGTGTCCTGTTGATCGGCCTCGACGAACTCTACGGCCGGGCGATGCCGACGGCTGTTCTGCCGTAGAACGTGGCCCTGGTGTGCTGTCCGGGACTACAGAGGCCCGTCGCGGGAATCGTCGCGGACCGCCCTGCCGTGGTCCCGGTGGGGGTCGGCAGGGCGGGGC
>NZ_POUC01000123.1 GCF_002891435.1 Streptomyces cahuitamycinicus | reverse complement strand
TATAAGAGACAGCTCTCGCACCGTGTTGGAGATCCCGTGCACCCCATCCGCAAGGCGGCCGTGACGGCCACCGCTCTCCTGGCCTCGGCCACCATCACCCTCGTCACCGGCTGCGAGAGCTCTTCCACCGCCGGCGGATCCGTCGCCGCCTCCGCCGGCGGCTCGTCCAGACCCGGCTGCCCCACCGCCCTCGCCGAGGCCAAGCGGGCCGTCAAGAAGGCCGAGGACGTCAACGCCCCCTGGTCCGGGCCGACCAGCGGGCCCCGAGCCGTCCCCGGCAAGACCATCGTCTACATCGCCCAGACCCTGACCAATCCCGGCGTGGCGGGCGTCGCCAAGGGCGTCCAGGAAGCCGCCGGCATCATCGACTGGCGTGTCCGCACCCTCAACGGCCAGGGCACGCCCGCCGGAATCAAGGCCGCCTTCACGGAGGCCCTGTCCCTCAAACCCGACGGCATCGTCATCGGCGGTTTCGATCCCACCTCCACCCCCGCACAGGTCGAGCAGGCGAACACGGACGGCATCCCGCTGATCGGCTGGCACGCCGTCGCGGCTCCCGGCCCCAGCGAGAACCCGAAGCTGTTCAGCAACATCACCACCAGGGTCGAGGAGGTCGCGAAGATCAGCGCCGACTGGATCATCGCCCGGTCCAACGGTCGCGCGGGCGTCGTCCTGTTCACCGACGTCTCGATCCCCTTCGCCAAGCGCAAGTCGGATCTGATCAAGAAGGAACTCGCCACCTGCTCCGGCGTCAAACTGCTGAGCTACGAGAACGTCCCCATCCCGCAGGCGGGCAGCCTCACCACCAAAAGGGTCTCCTCCCTGGCCTCCCGCTTCGGCGACAGGTGGACCCATTCCGCCGCCATCAACGACCTGTACTTCGACCATGCGGGCCCCGCCCTGCGTGCCGCAGGCAGGCAGGGCGACGGCGCCCCGTTCAACATCGGGGCCGGTGACGGCGACCCCTCGGCCTTCCAGCGCATCAACGGCAAGGAGTTCCAGGCCGCCACCGTGCCAGAACCGCTGTCCGAACAGGGCTGGCAGATCATCGACGAGTTCAACCGTTCCTTCGCCGGCAAGCCGGCCAGCGGCTACGTCGCCCCCGTCCACGTCACCACCGCCGCCACCAGCGGCGGCGCACTGTCCTGGGACTCGGAGGGATACCGCGAGGCTTACCGCAGGATCTGGGAGAAGTAGAGACGTGACAGACCGGCGGCGGGCTGGACAGGTTCACCAGTACAGCCGACCGCGGTTTGCACTGCCCGGGGCGCCGGGCCAAGACGTGCAGCACACGCCATGCGCGGCATCGAGTGCGCGTCGCCCAGGTCAGTCCCTCTGTGCGCCCGTCGGCAGGGTGCGCAGTCGCATGGTGCTCGCCGAGCTGGTGCCGAAGGCGTAGTCCAGCAACTTGGCGGCGTCCGTGTAGCGGTACTGGTAGTTGAGGAGCACGCCGATGACCGTCTTCTCGTTGCGGGTCGCGGCGAAGACGAGGCAGGGGCCGGACGGCGTGTTCGTGCCCGTCTTCACCCCGATCGCGCCGCTGTAGGAGCCCAGCAACTGGTTGGTGTTGTACCAGGTGTAGGTGCGGGTGCCGCCGGTGCTGGTCGTCGCGTACTGCACGGTCTTCGGCTTCTTCACGATGCCCGCGAACGTCGAGTACTTCATCGCGCTGCGCGCGAGCTTGGCGAGGTCGCGCGGCGTCGTGTAGTTCGTGTTCTGCGTCGAGTTGCCGTCGAACGAGTCGAGGTGCGTGTTGGCCAGGCCGAGGGTGTCCGCCTTGGCGTTCATCTTGCTGATGAACGCCTTGGTCCGCGCCGAGACGGTCGAACCGGTGCCGAACATGTCCGCGAGGGCCATCGCGGCGTCGCAGCCGGACGGCAGCAGCATCGCATGGAGCGACTGGCGGATGGTGACCTTGTCGCCGGTCTTGAGATCCGCGGTGCTCGCGCCCTTGGCAGCGACGTAGTCCCGGTCAGCCTGCTTGATGGTGACCTTCCGGTCGAGGTCGGGGGTGCTCAGCACGACCCGAGCCGTCATGATCTTGGTGGTGCTCGCCATGGGCCGCTTGGTGTCGGCGTACTTGCTGTAGAGCGTGGAGCCCGTCGCGCTGTTGAGCATGACCGCGCCCTTGGCGCTGACCGAGGGCGCGGCCGCCGCCTGTTCGGGCGCGGTCAGGGCGCCGCCCGCGAGCAGCCCGCCGGCGCCGGCGACAGCTGCGGCTCTGCGGATACGTACGCCCTTGATGCCGGTTATCACTATGAACGCTCCGAGTGTGCCAAATGCCATGGATTCCTGCGAGCCGACGCTGCGGCGGAGGCCACCCGGACACAGATCAGCCACTGTCTTGCCGGATCAGCGCTGCGGCAAGCATGTACAACCAGCAGACGGAACCGCTCATGACGGGCTGACCGGGAGCCGGCAACCGGCCAGGCCACGTCGGCGTACGGACAGCCGCTCCGCGATTCCGCGGAGCGCCACCGCCGCGGGAGCCTCGGGGGCGCTCAGCACCAAGGGCGTACCGGCGTCGCCCGCCTCGCCAAGGAGCGGGTCCATCGGCACCTGACCCAGCAGAGGGACTTCCGTGCCCAGCGCGCGGGACAGCGAGTCGGCGACCGTCCGGCCGCCGCCGGAGCCGAAGAGCCGCGTCATCGAACCGTCCGGCAGCCGCAGCCAGGACATGTTCTCGATCACCCCGGTCACACGCTGACCGGTCTGCAGGCTGACGGCCCCGGCCCGCTCGGCCACCTCGGCCGCGGCCGCCTGTGGTGTGGTCACCACGAGGATCTCGGAGTCGGGAAGCAACTGGGCTATGGAGATGGGGATGTCGCCGGTGCCGGGCGGCAGGTCGAGCAGCAGCACGTCGAGATCCCCCCAGTACACCTCACCGAGGAACTGCTGCAGCGCGCGGTGCAGCAGTGGGCCGCGCCACATCACCGGCGCGTTGCCCGAGGTGAACATGCCGACGGAGATCACCTTCACACCGTTCGCTCCGGGCGGCATGATCATCTTTTCGACGCGGGTGGGGCCGGCCGTCACTCCCAGCATCCGCGGAACGGAGTGGCCGTAGATGTCGGCGTCCAGCACTCCGACCGACAGCCCGTGGAAGGCCATCGCGGCGGCCAGGTTGACCGTGACACTCGATTTCCCGACTCCGCCCTTGCCGGAGGCGACGCAGAAGACCCGGGTCAGAGAGCCGGGCCGGGCGAAGGGGATCTCCGGCTCGTCCGTGTCGCCCCGCAGACTCCTGCGCAGTTCGGTGCGTTGCTCGTCGCTCATCACATCCAGCTCGATGCGCACCTCGCGCACACCGGGCAGCGCGGACACCGCGGCGGTGGTGTCCGCGGTGATCTTCTCGCGCAGCGGGCAGCCGGAGACGGTCAGGTAGATGCCGACCAGTACCGCGCCGTCGGCGCCCACCGAGATCTCCTTGACCATCCCGAGGTCGGTGATGGGCCGCTGGATCTCCGGGTCGAGGACCGCGGACAACGCCTTGCGGACCGTGTCCGTGGCCAGGGCGGCGTGCTCGTGAGTCTGTGCGGTTGTCACAGGCGGGGCTCCGAATCCGTGGGCGCTGGGTGTGAGGGCGAGGGGAAACGAGGTGTCAGCCGGCGACGGTCCAGGTGTCCTCGCCGACGAGCAGTGATTGGAGGTCGGCGGGTGCGGTGCTCTTCGCCTGCCCGATCTGGGCGCGGACCTGGTCGTCGTAGACCGGGCGGCTGACGGAGCGGAAGACGCCGGTGACGGTGTGGGCGAGGTTCTGGGAGGACAGCCGTGACAGGGCGAAGGCGTAGGAGGGGTCCTCCGGGGTGGCGTCGTGCACCACCAGCGCCTCCTCCCTCACTTCCGAGACCTTCACCGTCTCCAGCCCTCCGGAACCGGTACGGACCACGCCGAACTCTCCTTCGGCGCCGAAGCGCAGCGGTTGCCCGTGGCGCAGCGGGATGAGACGCCGTTCCTTCTCGCCGGGTTGCCGGAGCACCTCGAAGGCTGAGTCGTTGAAGATCGGGCAGTTCTGGTAGATCTCCACAAGGGCGGTGCCCCGGTGTTCGGCGGCCGCGGTGAGCACCTCGGTCAGCCCCGCACGATCCGAGTCGAGGACGCGGGCGACGAAGGTGGCACCGGCGCCCAGGGCCAGCGACACCGGGTCGAAGGGGGCGTCGACCGAGCCCATGGGGGTGGATTTGGTGACCTTGCCGGTCTCCGAAGTCGGCGAGTACTGACCCTTGGTGAGTCCGTAGATGCGGTTGTTGAACAGCAGGATCTTGAGGTTCACGTTGCGCCGCAGGGTGTGGATCAGGTGGTTGCCGCCGATCGACAGGGCGTCCCCGTCACCGGTGACCACCCACACCGAAAGATCGGGACGGGCGACGGCCAGGCCGGTGGCGATGGCCGGGGCGCGGCCGTGGATGGAGTGCATTCCGTAGGTGTTCATGTAGTACGGGAAGCGGGAGGAGCAGCCGATGCCGGAGATGAACACGGTGTTCTCCCGCTTCAGCCCGAGCCGGGGCATGAAGCCCTGCACGGCGGCCAGGACGGCGTAGTCACCGCAGCCGGGACACCAGCGCACCTCCTGGTCCGACTTGAAGTCCCTCGCCGACAGCTTCGTCTCGGACTCGGGGACCAGTGCCTGCCCCCCGATGCCGGGCAGGCCGAGGTCGGTGGTGGTCATGTCCGGACTCCTTCGATCACCTCGGTGAACACGCCCTGGAGTTCTTCCGCCCCGAACGGAAGACCGGCGACCTTCGTGTACGAGACGGCGTCGACCAGGTACTTGGCACGCAGCAACAGCGCGAGCTGGCCGAGGTTCAGCTCCGGGACGACGACGCGCTCGTAGCGTGAGAGCACCTCGCCGAGGTTGGCGGGCAGGGGGTTGAGGTGGCGCAGATGCAGGTGTGCGACGGGGTGTCCGGCCCGGCGGACCCGCCGTGCCGCGGCGCCGATCGGCCCGTACGACGAACCCCAGCCCACCACCAGGACCTCGGCCCGGCCGGACGGGTCGTCCGGCACTGCGTCGGGCACGGCGATTCCGTCGATCTTGGCCTGCCGCAGCCGCACCATGCGGTCGTGGTTGTCCGCGTCGTACGAGATGTCACCCGTGCCGTCGGCCTTCTCCAGGCCGCCGATGCGGTGTTCGAGTCCTGCGGTGCCGGGCACGGCCCAGGGCCGGGCGAGGGTGCGCGGGTCGCGCAGGTAACCCCAGAACCCGCCCGATCCGTCGGGGGCGTTGGGCTCGGTGGTGAAGTCGACGCTCAGGTCGGGCAGTTCCGAGGCGTTCGGGACGAGCCAGGGCTCGGAGCCGTTGGCGATGTGGCCGTCGGACAGCAGCAGCACCGGTGTCCGGTAGGTGAGGGCGATGCGGGCCGCGTCGAGCATCGTGTCGAAGCAGTCCGCCGGGGTGGCCGGCGCGAGGACCGGCACTGGGGATTCGCCGTTGCGCCCGAACATGGCCTGCAGCAGGTCCGCCTGCTCCGTCTTGGTGGGCAGGCCGGTGGACGGCCCGCCGCGCTGCACGTCGATCACCAGCAGCGGCAACTCCGTCATCACGGCCAACCCGATCGTCTCGCTCTTGAGGGCGAGGCCGGGACCGGACGTGGTGGTCACGCCCAGGGCCCCGCCGTACGAGGCCCCCAGTGCGGCCCCGACGGCGGCGATCTCGTCCTCCGCCTGCACCGTGGTCACGCCGAAGTTCTTGTGCCGGGACAGCTCGTGGAGGATGTCGCTGGCCGGGGTGATCGGGTAGCTGCCGAGGAGCACCGGCAGCCCTGACCTGGCCCCGGCCGCGACGATTCCGTACGCCAGGGCGGTGTTGCCGGTGATCTGCCGGTACGTGCCCGGAGTGAGGGCCGTCGCGGGGGCGACCTCGAACGTCACGGCGAACGACTCGGTGGTCTCGCCGTAGTTCCAGCCGGCCCGGAAGGCCAGGATGTTCGCCTCGGCGATCTCGGGCTTGCGCGCGAACTTCTGCCGCAGGAACCGCTCGGTCCCGGCGGTCGGACGGTGGTACATCCAGGACAGCAGGCCCAGGGCGAACATGTTCTTCGCCCGCTCCGCGTCCTTCTTGCTCACAGCGGTGTCCGCCAGTGCGCCCCGGGTCAGCGTGGTCATGGCCACCGGGTGGACCTGGAAGGCGGTCAGCGTGCCGTCCTCCAGCGGATCGGCTGCACAGCCCGCCCTGGTCAGATTGCGTGCGGTGAACTCGTCGGTGTTCACGATCACCGTGCCGCCCGGCGGCAGGTCGGCGAGGTTGGCCTTCAGCGCGGCCGGGTTCATCGCCACCAGCACATCGGGCCGGTCTCCGGCTGTGAGGATGTCGTAGTCGGCGAAGTGCACCTGGAAGGACGAGACTCCGGCGATGCTGCCCTGAGGGGCGCGGATCTCAGCAGGGAAGCTGGGCAGCGTGGCCAGGTCGTTCCCGAAGGCCGCGGCCGCCGAGGTGAACCGGTCGCCGGTGAGCTGCATACCGTCTCCGGAATCTCCGGCGAACCGGATGACCACCCGTTCAGTCCGTTCGGTGCGCTCGGTTGCGAGGCCGGCGTCGGTGCCTGCGAGGCCGGTGTCCGTGCCGCTCATGGCGCCACGAAACTCTGGACGAAGGGTGTGTCGGTACCGATCGGACCCAGGTCCGCCGCACCGCCCGGTGAGCCCAGCGGCTCGGCACGCCCGGGCAGCGTTTCGGAGAAGAAGCGCGCGTTCTCCGTGACGAACGGCGCGTCCTCGGGTGCGAGTTCCTCGACCGTGGCGATGGCCTCGACCGGGCAGACCGGTTCGCAGGCGCTGCAGTCGATGCACTCGTCGGGGTTGATGTAGGCCATGCGCTCCCCGACGTAGATGCAGTCCACCGGGCACTCGTCGACACAGGCGCGGTCCATGACGTCGACGCACGCGGCACCGATGACGAAAGTCATGATGAGGTGACTCCTTTGGTGTGGGGTCGAACGACCAGCAGTGGTTCGGGCGGCAGGGACTTCAAGCGCCTTCGGGGGAAAGCTCGGCCGGCGGAGCGTCGCCGAGCCAGGCGAGGATCTCGTAGCGGCGACGGGCGAACTCGGGTTCGAACTGGGCTCCCGGGCGCCGCGGCCCTGGGATGTCGACGATCTCGCGTACGACGGCGGGGCGAGGGCTGAGCAGGACGACCCGGTCGCCCAGCAGCAGGGCCTCGTCGACGTCATGGGTGACGAAGAGGATCGTGGTCCCGTACTGCCGCCAGACCGAGATCAGCAGTTGCTGCATCTCCGAGCGGGTCTGGGCGTCCAGTGCGCCGAAGGGCTCGTCCATCAGCATCACCCGGGGGCGGGTGGCCAGTGTCCGGGCGAGCTGCACACGTTGCCGCATGCCGCCCGACAACTGGCCCGGCAGATGGTCGAAGAAGTCCTCGAGACCGACCTGGGCCAGGAGTTCTGCCGCTTCCTGACGCCGTTGTCCCCGGGGCACGCCGCGCAGTTTCAGGGCGTACTCGACATTGCGCGCCGCCGAACGCCAGGGCAGCAGGGCATCCTCCTGGAAGACCATCGCACAGACCGTGTCGGTCCCACCCACCGGTTCGCCGTCGACCTCCGCGCGCCCGGCGGTGGGTGTGAGCAGTCCCGCCAGTGCCCGCAGAATGGTCGACTTCCCGCACCCGGACGGCCCGAGCAGGACGACGATCTCTCCGGGCCGCACCTCGAGGTCGACCTCGGCGGCCGACATGTCGCCGAAGGCGAGCTTCAGTCCTTCCAGCCGGATCCGCGCTCCGGCGCTCACCGGGCGTTCCTCGGCAGCCAGCGGTTGACACGGGATCCGAGCCGCTCCACCAGCCAGGCCGTCCCCCAGCCCAGGATTCCGATGGACAGCATTCCGACGATCACACCCGAGTAGTCGAGCAGGCCGTAGGACTGCCAGGTGTAGTAGCCGATGCCGAACTGACCGGAGATCATCTCCGCGCTGATCACGCAGATCCAGGCCACCCCCATCGAGACGGACAGCCCCGAGAAGATGCCGGGCATGGCTCCCGGAAGCACCACGTGCGCCAGTACGGACAGCCGACGGGCGCCCATTGTCCGAGCGGCCTCCTCCCAGACCTTGGGCAGGGTCTTCATCGCGTGGATGGTGCTCACTGCCACCGGGAAGAACGCCGCGAAGAAGGTGATGAAGACGATGCCCTGCTCGCCGCTCGGGAACATGAGGATCGCCAGCGGGACCAGGGCGATCGCCGGAATCGGCCGGGCCACCTCGATGAGCGGCCGGACCAGCGCATGGACGACCCGGGAGCGCCCGATCGCCATGCCGATGGCCACCCCGCTCAAGGCGGCGAGCCCGAAGCCGAGCAGGATGCGGCGCAGACTGGCCAGCAGGTCCTGGTAGTAACCGCCGGACGTCAGTTGCCCCTTGAGCGTGTGGAACACCTCGACCGGGCCGGGCACCTTGTCGAAGCGCAGCCACAGGACGACGTCGTTGGCCGTGAGCAGGTACCAGATCAGCAGGGCCGCGGCCAGCGGCAGCGCCGCCCGCGTCCCGGCTGCCAGTCGTCGTGGCCACGCTCCGAGCGCCGTGAGCGGGCGCAGGCCGGTACGCGGGCCGGGGCGTGGTCGCGGGGTGCCGGCGACCGGATCAGCGGTGGGTTTCAGGGACTGCTGGGAGACGGGAGTCGTTGTCATGCGTCCTCTTTCCTGCGATTCCTGCGATACCTGCGATACCTGCTCAGCCCTGCGAGGGGCCGGTGCCGTGGCGCGGCTCCTGCGACCGCAGCCGGCTCAGGAAGCCGCCTCCAGCGCCGCCTCGTAGCCGAGCCCGCGGGCGCCGGAGTGGTCGGCCAGATAGGAATCGGCGTCGGCGGCCACCGCGAACGGCAGCAGCCGGGAGTTCGCGGACCGGCTGGGGTCGAGCACCCAGGCCGCGGCGGACGCGAACATCCGGGTCCCGTGCTTCGCGTCCGGTACGTAGGCGGCTCGTACGTCCCCGTCGTGGGCGGCGATCCGCCGCAGCAGGCAGGTCGGAGTCGCCGCGACGCCGGTCGATTTCTGGTCGCTGAACCACACTTCCGAGGCAGTGCGCGGATCCTTGACGGGCTCGTGGCAGACCGGGTCCTGGCCGCTGAGCCTGCTCGGGGACGCGGTGCTCTTGCTGGCGGCGTCGTACGAGGCGCCGTAGATCTTGCGGAGATACCTGTCGTTGACGAACTTGTCCAGGTCCAGGTTCTTGACCGAGCCGAGGTCCTTGAGGAAGGGGAGGTTCTTCGAGAGAGCGGCGACCAGTTCGGGTTTGATGGTCGGGTCGAAGGTGACCAGGCCGCTCGGTCCGTTGTAGAGGTAGACCACCTCGGGTTCGATACCCGTGACCTTCGCGACCTGCTCGGCGGCGGCCAGCGGGTTCTTGTTGAGGTGGTCCGCCGCGTCGCGGACCGATTCCAGGAAGGCCCGCATCACTTCGGGGTGATCGTCGGCGTACGCCTTGCGGGATACGACGGCGTGGAACGTCGGGACGCCGTTGGATCCGCCGTCGTAGAGCAGCCTGCCCTGCTTGCGGAACACCATCAGCTGCGGCCAGGGCACGAACTGGGACAGCGCGGCGACCTGTTCGCCCTCCAGTGCCGAGGCGCCGACCGCCGGTTCCTGGTTGAGCAGCTTGACGTCGTCCGGGCTCAGCCCGTTCTTCCGCAGGGCGTTCACGAGCATTCCGTGTGCGGCCGAACCGACACTGGTGGACACGACCATGCCGCGCAGGTCGCTCAGCTTCTGGGCGGGGGAAGCTTTCGGTACGACGACCTGGTTGAGCGATCCGCGCAGGTTGTAGCCGGTGACCGCGACCAGTTCGGACCGGGCGTCGGGGAACTCGGCGGTCTTGGAACCGTTGACGAGGACCGGGTAGTCGCCCATGGAGCCGATGTCCACTTTGCCGGCGATCATCTGGGCGGTCAGCGGCGGCCCCGAGGGGAAGTCCTGCCAGACGACCTTGTAGCGCACTCCCGAAATCTTGCCGATGGCGTTCAGCTTGGCCTCGAAGGTGCCGCGGTCGCGCAGCAGGGTGCCCGCGGTGACGGTGTTGATGGTCTTGGACTGGTAGCCGATATTGACCACTACGGTCGAGGAGCTGCCGGCCGAGGTGTCGGTACCGCAGGCACTGGCGCCGAACCCCAGTACGGCGAGTACGGCGAGGACCGGCCGGCGGCGGGAGCGCTGCGGGAACGCGGGCCGTGGGACGGGGTGCGGAAAGGGATGCATGTCAGCTCCAGTCACCGCAGCAGGAAGGGGATGTCGACCGTGACCGCGTCGACCGGGCAGCGGGCCGCGCAGGGACCGCAGTACCAGCACTCGTCGACGTGCATGTACGCCTTGCCGGTCTCGGGGTGGATGGCCAGTGAGTCCAGCGGGCACATGTCCACGCAGAGGGTGCATCCGTCGATGCACTTGGATTCGTCGATGGTGACCGGTACGTCGACCCGGTTGGATGCTTGCGCCATGAGTGGTCTCCTTCAGCCTGTCTCGGTGTCGGTGGTCGAGGGTCCGGTGAGGTCCGTACGAGCGTCGGACAGACCCATGCGGGCGAAGGCGCGGACATCGGCGTCCACGTCGGCGACTGCTGCCTGGAGGGCGGCCCGGGCCTCCGGGCGGCCCGCCGCCAGTCCCCCCAGCGCGCGGACGGCGGCCTTGCGCACATCGAGGTTGGTGTCCCGGGTGGCGGCGATCAGCGGGGCGACCGCCTCCTGGGGGTCGGCCACGGCCAGCGCTGCCGCCGCCCCCTGCCGGATCTGCCAGGCGGGTTCGTTCAGAGCCGTGCGGGCGAGGGTCGCCGCCTGCTCGGTGCAGCCGGTGTGGGCCATGGCGGCCAGGGCCGCGGCCCGGACCAGGACGTCGGAGTCCTCGGCGAGGCGTATCAGGGTGGCGGTACCGCGCGGGTCCCCGACGGCTGCCAGCCCCCGGGCCACGGCGAGACGCACGGCGGCGGCCGGGTCGCCCGCGGCGGCCGCCAGGGCTTCGAGCGCGTCGAGGGAGACGAGGCCCAGCACAGTCTCGCAGCGCACCGTCTCGTCCGGGTCGGTCAGCAGCGCGGTCAACTCGTCGACGGTGCACAGCCGGTGACGCCACAGGGCGACCACCGCGGAGCCCCGGACGTCGGCGTCGGGGTGTCCGCACGCCTCGCGCAGCGACCGTGTGAAACGTTCGCCGGGCACCAGCACTTCGCGCAGCTCGCCGAGCAGTTCGACAGCGGCGCGGCGGACGGTCGGGTCCGGGTCCAGCAGGGCTGCGGCGAAGACCGCCGAGGGCTCCTCCCAGGATTCCGCCGCCTCGCTGAGCACGGTCAGCGCGGTGCGGCGCACGGCGGGGTCGGCGTCGGTGAGGAACTCCGCCAGCTCTTCGGTGGTCGGGACCTCCTCGGCGAGTTCGAGGAGCGCCAGGATGCGTTGGGGACCGCCCTGCGTGGGCGTACCGCTGATCATCCCCACACCGCCGTCAGGTCGGCACCGGTCGGGGCGGGCACGTCCGGCACCCCGTCCGGGCGGGTGAAGCCGGGCACCGGCACGATGTACGGCGCCACCGGTCGGGTCAGCGTCTCCATCTCGCCTGTCTCCCCCGCGCCCGCCGCGCGGCTCCTGCGCAGGTTCAGGTGCCGGAACCAGTTCGCGTCGTCCTGCTCCGGCCAGTCGGCGCGCTGGTGGTAGAGGCCCCAGCGGCTTTCTGTGCGGGCCAGTGAGGCACGCGCCGCCATCTCGGCGCAGTCCCGGATGAAGGTGACCTCGGCGCAGCGCATCAGCTCGTGCGGAGTGCGGGCCCCCATGCCGGCGATCTCGCGGCTCATCCGCCCGAACGCCTCCAGGCCGAGGGTCAGATAGCGCTCGGTCTTGGGCGGCTGGAGGTAGTCGTTGACGAACCGGCGGAGTTTGTACTCGACCTGTGGCTGGGGCGGTCCGTCCGGGTGGGACAGCGGCCGGTAGATCAGTTCGTGCGCCGCCTGGATCTGGTCCGCGGGCAGCGCGGGCCGGCCGGCGGAGGCGGCGAAGCCGCTGGCGTGCTCGCCGGCGATGTCCCCGTAGACGAAGGCGCCGATCATGTAGTTGTGCGGGACGCAGGCCATGTCCCCGGCGGCGTAGAGGCCCGGCACCGTGGTGGCGGCGTGCTCGTCGACCCAGACGCCCGAGGCGGAGTGGCCGCTGCACAGTCCGATCTCCGAGACGTGCATCTCGATGTCACGGGTGCGGTAGTCGTGGCCGCGGCCCTCGTGGAAGGTGCCGCGGGTGGGCCGCTCGGTGGTGTGCAGGATGCCCTCGATCTGGTTGATCGTGGCGTCCGGCAGGTGGCTGAGTTTGAGGTAGATGGGGCCGCGGGCGCTGTCCAGCTCCCGCTTGACCTCGGCCATCATCTGACCGGACCAGTAGTCGCAGTCGACGAACCGGTTGCCGTCGGCGTTGACCGTGTAGCCCCCGAAGGGGTTGGCGACGTAGGCGCACGCCGGACCGTTGTAGTCCTTGATGAGCGGGTTGATCTGGAAGCACTCGATGCCGGACAGCTCCGCGCCCGCGTGGTACGCCATCGCGTAGCCGTCGCCCGCGTTGGTGGGGTTCTCGTACGTGCCGTACAGATAGCCGCTGGCCGGAAGGCCCAGGCGGCCGCAGGCCCCGGCGGCCAGGATCACCGCGCCGGCCGAGATGGTGACGAACTCCCCGGACCGGGTGTCGAATCCGACCGCGCCGACCGCCCGGCCGTCCACGGTGAGGACCCGCACCGGCATGATCCGGTTCTCGATCGTGACCCGGGAGCGCACGTGGCGGGCGCGCAGCGTGCGGTAGAGGACCTTCTTGACGTCGCGGCCCTCCGGCATGGGCAGCACATAGCTGCCCGAGCGGTGCACCTTGCGCACGGCGTACTCGTTGTGTTCGTCCTTCTCGAACTTGACGCCGTAGCCCTCCAGCCGCTGCACCATGCCGAAGCCGCGGGTCGCGGTCTCGTAGATGGTGCGCTGGTTGACGATGCCGTCGTTGGCGAGGGTGATGTCGGCGACGTAGTCCTCGGGGGTCGCCTTGCCCGGAACGACGGCGTTGTTCACCCCGTCCATGCCCATGGCCAGAGCACCGGAGTGACGTACGTGTGCTTTCTCCAGCAGGAGGACGTCCGCGCCGTTCGCCGCCGCGGTGAGGGCCGCCATGGTGCCGGCGGTGCCCCCGCCGACGATGAGAACGTCGCAGGTGAACTCGCGGCGCTGAGACTGGGGTGGGATCTGCACGGAGGTCAGCCCCTTTCGGTGGAAGGGTGGTTCAGCAGCGGGTCGGGGGTGCGGTGGAGCCAGCCGGCCAGGGACATCCGGTCTCCGCGGAATCGAACGAATTCGAGATCGATCGGCCGGCCCGCGTCGGTGTAGGTGAGCCGTTCGAGGAACAGCAGGGGAAAGCCGTCCGCCACGCGCAGCAGGTCGGCGACGGTGCGGTCGGCGGCGATCGCCTCTATGGACAGGGCGGCGGCACCCAGGGGGAAGCCCAGTTCGCCTTCGAGCAGCCTGAAGACGTCATGCCGCGCCAGGTCCATCTCCAACAGGGGCCTGCCGATGTCCGCGGGAAGGTAGCTGGCGTCCAGGGACAGGGGCTGACCGTCGAGGAGCCGCACCCGCTCCAGGGCGACCACCTCGGTGCCCGGGGGGAGTTCGAGGCGTTCGGCGACGGTGGGCGTGGCGGGCACGGTGTCCGCCAGCAGCACCTGGTTGACCACGCGGTCGCAGCCGGTGTCGAAGCTCTCCGCGAGCCCGCGCAGCCGGTCCAGGCCCTGCACGGCCTTTCCTGACACGACGAACGTTCCGACGCCGGGAATCCGGTCGACCAGGCCCTCGATGCGCAACAGCGCGAGGACGTCCCGGACGACGTTACGGCTGGCCCCCAGTTCAGCGGCCAGCTCCGCCTCGGAGGGCAGCGGCCGGGTTCCGTACACGCCCGTGAGAACGCGGGTGCGCAGCACGTCCCGGATCCTCCGTACCGGTGCGACACGGCTGCTCGAACCTCTGCCACCAGCGACGATCCCTGTCATGGCCGGAATGCTGCGGATGCGGTGTTACGCCGACCGGTTGCCGGAATTACGCAGTGGTTACGCCAGCCTCAGCACTTTCAACGCTCTCCTGACCTGGGAGAACAGGCACGGGCGCGTCGGTAGCGCCAGGGTTGTGGACGGAGCGACGGCTTGCGGCCCCCGCCGGGCGAGGGTTCTGGTGGGGCGGCCGGTCGCCTGCGAGTCGCCCGCTATCTGCGGGAGGCCAGGGTCAGCAGCGTGGCCGCCGGGCCCGCCGGGGGCGTCTCCCGCAGCCAGACGGCCCGGAACCGCCGCCGCAGCAGAGTGGGGTCCTCCAGCGGCACGCTGATCAGCCGCCGATCGTCGAGCTCGGCCGATACGGCGAGGCGGCTCAGCACGGCAGGGGCGTCGCCCGTGGACACGGCCGACTTGATCGCGGTGGTGGAACCCAGTTCCGCCGCGGGCGGCGCGGGCTCTCCGTCGAAGGCCGGCTGGACGGGAATCCGTCCTGCGTCACCTCCCGAGTCCGTGGCGTGCGGGGTGCGGACAGAAGACACCGAAAGAGCAGAACCGTCGAGTGCAGGCGGGCGGAGAGCCGTTCCCGCGGAACGGCGAAGGATTTCCCATACGGCGTCGCGCGTCCCCGAGCCCTCCTCGCGAACGATCAAGGGAGTGGCCGCCAGTGTCCGCAGCGGCAGCGGCTGCCTGCGTCCGGCCCACGGGTGCCCCGGAGCGACCACCACGACCAGTTCGTCGTCGGCGATGGTGCGGCTGTGGAGTCCGTCCGGTGCGTGAGGGCCCTCGACGAAACCGAGGTCGGCCTCACAGCCGCGCACCATGTCGGCGACCTGCGCGGAATTGCCCACCCGCAGGGCGACCTTGACCTCGGGGAACCTGGTGCGCAGGGCCATCAGCCACCCCGGCACCCGATGATCCGCGATGGTCATCGACGCGGCGATCCGCAATCGGCCCTGCTGATCCGCGTGAAGCGCCGCGACGCCACTGACCAGCGCCCGGGCCGCGTCGAGCACCGGCAGCGCCCAGTCCACGACGGCGATCCCGGCCGGAGTGAGGCGTGACCCGGTGGGGCCGCGTTCGAGCAGTACCAGCCGCAACTGCCGTTCCAGCGCCGTGATGCGCATGCTCGCCGCCGGCTGACTCATCCCGTGCCGCGCGGCGGCCCGGCCGAGACTGCCGGTCTGGGCGACGGAGACCAGCAGGTCCAGCACTTTCAGTTCCGGTGTACCCGGTGGAAGGCCCATCAGCACTGCTTATGACCTCCTCTGAAACGGGTCTCTACCGGAGACCGGCGGGACCCGGCGATCGTGCAGGTGCAGCTCGCCATCGGGATGCAGGAAGGGAGAGGTCATGGAATCGTCCCATGTCCTGCCGGTCAAGCCACTGCCACGCGTGCTCGCCGGTACGAGGCGCGCCGGGCGCGCGTCGAGTGCCCTACTGCCGGGACTGGCGGTGACGGTGGCGGTCGCGCTGCCGGCCGTCTGGCTGGGCCGTCTCGTCCCGACCGTGGGAGGCCCGGTGTTCGGGATCGTGGTGGGTGCTGTTGCCGGAGCCCTGCTGAGACGGATGGGCCCCCACACAACGGCCGAGCGTCTGCGCCCCGGATTCGCGGTCGCGGGCCGACAGGTCCTGCAGGCGTCCATCATCGTGCTCGGGACCGCGCTTTCGCTGAGTGACGTGTTGCGGGTCGGGGTGGGGTCACTGCCGGTCATGCTGGGCACGCTGGCCGTGGCGCTGCTCGGTGCATGGGCCGTCGGCGGACTGCTGGGTGTCCACCCTGAGACCAGGCTGCTCATCGGAGTCGGCACGGGCGTCTGCGGAGCCTCGGCGATCGCCGCGGTGACGGCAGCCGTCGGCGCCGCCGAGGCCCGTGTCGCATACGCCCTCGGCACCATATTCACCTTCAACGTCGCCGCCGTCGTCCTGTTCCCTCCGATCGGCCACCTGCTCGGGATGTCGCAGGAGGCGTTCGGACTGTGGAGCGGCACCGCGATCAACGACACGTCCTCGGTCGTCGCCACCTCGTACAGCTACGGAACCGAGGCCGGGCAGTACGCGGTGGTGGTCAAACTGACGCGCAGTCTCATGATCGTGCCGATCTGTGTGGCTCTGGTGCTGTGGCGGTCCTTCGGACGGCGAGCCCTGAACGCCGGGCAGGACGAGGGTGCGGGCAGGCGGATCCGGCGCGCGTTCCCCGTGTTCATCGTCGGATTCCTGCTCGCGTCGGCCGCCGCCACTTATGACGGCATCCCTGCCTCATGGGAGCCGGCACTGCCAGTGATCAGCACGTTCCTGATCACTCTGGCCCTGTCGGGGATCGGTCTGTCACTGAAGTTCTCCAAGCTTCGCGAGGCGGGTACGCGGCCACTCCTGCTGGGTGCGATCCTCTGGGCCGCCGTCGGCGCGACCGGTGTCGGTCTCCAGTCGATCACCGGTCGGCTCTGAGCCCGGCACGGACCGGTCCGCCTGCTCGACCGACATCCTCGTCGGCCGCACACGTGACCAGGCGACCGAGACCCGGACCATCCACGGGCCACTGGGGTTCCAGGGCGCTCAGCTGCCACACGTGCCCGTCCTGCAGGAACGCGGTCTGTTCCACCTCGACGACGAAGGCCCCACCCTGCGCGACCCACCAGACGCCCGGACCAGTACGGAGCGATCGGCGTGTGAGAGGCGCTGACCAATCCCCGGGTCTACCCCTTCCGGCAGTGCGTGGCCAGGGCCTGGGACAAGACCGCGAGGATGCTGCGCGCCGACGTCAACGAGCTTCTTCAGCGGTGCCGCTCCAGGGTGTTGCGGCGATTGAGGTCATGCGGTTTGGGCTGCACCGGGATCTGCGGGAGATACGTCTTACTTCAGGCGTGCGACGCCGCGCTCGACCGGTGCCCGTGCCGCGGCCAGGGCCCAGTTGAGGGTCTTCTCGGTGAGGATGAGTTCAGGGGCCTGCGTTTGATGCCCGTGGTCACCCAGGGGCAACCGCCCTGGTGGGCGAGGTCGGCCAGGATCGGGGCGCCCTGGCGCTCGCAGATGCGGATGAACAGCCATCACTCGCCGGCGCGAACCCCGGGCGGCCGGCTGCAGCGCCTCGTACGGGGAGATTGCGGGTTGCCACGGAGCTCGTAAAAGATCACGGGTTGGCCGTCTTGAGGTGCCTCCAACAGGTCAGGCAGCAGGCCAACGAGCCTTGAGGCGCTGTGGAGTTCGAGGGGTGCCTTTCCCAGCTGGATGTGCTGATCGAGAGGTTGGTGACGCGGCTGGCTGGGGTGTGGCAGCGGTGGTGGTTGTAGGTGTGCAGGAAGTCTGCCAGGGCTTCGGACCGTTCCCGATTCACCGGTGCGGAACGCCGGGGAAGTCGTCGCCGTCAGAGCGACCGACTTGAGCGGTGTTCGGTCCGCCGCTCAGCAGCCGGGCGGGATCCGGTCCTGCGGCCCGTCAGCCACCTCTGCCACACCGTCGTCCCTCTGCGCCCGCTTGGCCACGGCCGGGTCGGTAGAGTCCGAGACCAGCTCCGCGATGCGCAGGGTGCACTCCCACTCCGTCAGCTTGCCTTTGATCACCACCAGGTACGTCTCCTGGCCGGCGAAGCGGTACACCTGGCGCCGCTTCTCGACGATATGTTTGCTCGGTACATATGTGTGGAGGGCTGCACGGAGTGCCTTCAGCGCCTGGTCCTTTGTTTCCAGCCCACGGCAGATGAACTCGGTCCTGCACACGTCGCTGTAGTACTCCGCGATCACGACCCAGTTGCCCATGCTCACTCCCCCTCTGCGCCGTTGCCAGTCAGCCACAGCTCAGCCTCCGGAGCAATAGTGACGCGGATCCACGCGTGGCCTCTGTGCGAGGGCGGCGGACGGGACGAGTCAAAGTCGAGATCGCAGTGGCCACATCTCTGAGCAGAAGGGCCAACCGCCCTTGAAACAGGCTGCTCGCCAGTGGTCTTTCCCTCGTCTCTGGCCACCTACCGCTGGAGTTCACGCCCACCCGCACCCCCTGGAGAGGCATGAGTTGTAAGGAGGGCGCCCGCACGCCGGTGCGCCGCCAACGGCGTGCCGGTGAGGCGACGCACCGGCGTGCGCTTGCCCGATCGTGTGGTTTCGGGCATACAGGCACAGATTGCGTGCATGAACTCTTCAGTGGATCGCTTGGCGTTGAACGGGTGAGCCGGGACAGTCGCCTACCGCTCGGCATCACCACCCATCATCGATCACCGCCCACCTGCATCAGCGGGCCGGTCCACCGCCATCGCGCGCCACCGCGGCGCGCCCGCCGCAACGCACCGGGAAGGCAGCATGCCGGCACACCCCATCGAGGTCGACAAGAACGACGCGCGCTACGAGGCTTTGCGGCGCGGCTTCAACCAACGTTGGATCGCCACGCCGGACTACGTCGTGGTGGCCACGTCCAAAGAGGACGTGGCCGCCGCGCTGAGCAAGTTCCTGGGTAACAGCGCGAACGCCGCGCGCAGGGTCACCGTCCGCGCCGGCGGCCACTGCTACGAGAACTTCGTCTGCTCCTCCGACGTCGGTGTCATCATCGACGTCAGCCAGATGAACCGCGTCTACTACGACGCCTCGATGGACGCCTACTGCGTCGAAGCCGGGGCGACGAACTGGCAAACCGCCACCCAGCTGTACCGGACGAGCGGCAGGGCCTTGCCCGGCGGATCCTGCTACTCCGTGGGCAGTGGCGGCCACATCAGCGGCGGCGGCTACGGGCTGCTGTCCAGGCAGTTCGGTCTGACCGTCGACTACCTGCACGCCGTCGAAGTGGTCACCGTCGCCGACGGCAAGACACCCGATGTCACAGTGGCCCGCAAGGACTCCGAGGACCCGGCCCTGCGCGACCTGTGGTGGGCCCACACCGGTGGCGGCGGAGGCAACTTCGGTGTCATCACGCGGTACTGGTTCCGCGGCCTGCCCAAGCCGCCCGCCCAGGTCCTGCTCAGGTCGGTGGCATGGAAGTGGAAGGAACTGCAGGCCAGGCCCGAGCTGTTCAAGTCCCTCGTCCGCCGGTACGGCCAGTTCTTCGAACACGAGCAGGCCGGCACACTCCCGGAGAGCCTGCGCGCCTACACCTTCCGTGACATGTTCACCCTCCTCAAGCTCACTCACGTGAGCGCCGAGAAGGTCGGTCTGATCGTCCAGCTCGACGGTACCCGGCAGGACTCTCCTGCGCGGCTGAAGGCCTTCCTCGGCTACATCACCGAGGGGTTCACCACCGGTGCCCGCACCTATGTGGACGAGACGGTCCTGGACCGGCAGATGGGCGAGCACTCGGCACAGAAGGAGACGTTCATCCCGACACTGCTGCCCTGGCTGACCGCCACCCAGACCCTGAACGAATCCGGCCCCAACCGTTGCGGCAAGTACAAGTCCGCCTACCACACCAAGGCATTCACCAACGATCAGATCGACGCGATCCACCGCCATCTCACTGCCACCGGCCCCTACGCCAACCCGGACGCGCTGCTGCAGGTCGACTCCTACGGCGGCGCCGTCAACGACACGGCGCCCGACGCGACCGCCGTACCGCAGAGGTCCTCCGTGCTCAAGCTGCAATACCAGGTGTACTGGACCTGGGACAAGGACGCCGACCGCAACGGGGTCTACGACTATCGCGACGCCGAGCGGGACGCGGACATCGCCGAACCACACCTGAAGTGGATCCGCGACTTCTACCAGGACGTCTACCACAAGACCCACGGCGTCCCTGCGGTACCCGACCC